>CAJJBR010000124.1 GCA_905182475.1 Akkermansiaceae bacterium
GCTTTCCTGCCTTCCTCATTAAAACTACATTCTCCCATGTCTCTAGAATCCCGCCGTAAAATGCGCAGCCGAAGAGGATCCAATAAGGAATGCAGGAATGCAGGAATTTCTTTGCCAGTTTCCCACCCATTTCCGCAGTTCTGATTCCGGGCGTAACTGAAAGTGGTGGGCAGGATTATTTTTGAACTGGGTGGCGAAGATTCTTCATCCCCAACGGGGATACGGATTTTAGCCCGGGGTTGCCGGCCTGCCCTCCGAAGCAGCGAAGCGCGAAGGAGGGAGCAGGGCGGAGGCTACCCTGGGAACTCCGCCCCCTATATCCCAACCCCAACGGGGTTGCGTCCGTGCCGGAATCAATCCCAGACGTATTTCTCATCCCAGCTTTGGCCATGAAGCCTCAGAAGCTCACTGCATTCGTCCTGAAATGTACTTTTGCGGTGATGTTCCTCCTGGTTGTCAACATCCTTGGCCACAACAGGAAGCTGAGATTCGGAAACGGAGAAGCTACCGTAACCTGCCTCCCATGAAAAATCCTGGGGGCCGGTCTTTTTCTTCACCCAAAGCGTAGTGTTCCTTTTGGTTTCTTTTACGAAATTAGCCACTGTGACCGTTCGGTACAGGGTTGTGAGAAGATGGACTTGGTCCTCGGTTCCCTCGATACAAATGGGTAGGCAGGCGAGTGGTCAGTAAAACCTAATTTGCGCGGCCGGTTTGATCCGGTAGTCACGATCCATTTCAAATGGAAAAGAGAGGTTAAATGAGGAAAGCAGGAAAGCAGGAAAGCAGGAATGGATAGGAGATTCTTTTCCTACATTCCTGAATTCCTTATCAAAAAATCGCCTTCACTCGTCCGTTAGATTACGGTTTTCAGAACACTAGACGCTTTTTGTCTGACAGATCACTAGGCGTATGCAGAAAGCAGCAGTGAAATTTTCTTTGAAGAAATCCGTGGGTTACATCGTCTCACTTAGAATGGAACCAAGACTCGCAAAAACGACTCAATACCAAGGTGGATCTCGACCGCAGCCAGAGGGCTGTGCTGCGGATATTGATAGCAATACAAATAGGAGCCTACGTCCCACCAGATTTTTTGCGAAATTCTAGCAAATGGGCTTATTTCTCTCATCCGCGTGCATGCCTTGAGAAAGCTCTCATACCATCGGAGAGCGACACATCGCTCCTTGATTGACTGCCAGAAAACCGAATATACACTGTAATTTATGAAAGCGATCCTTCCTCTCCTTATTGGTGCCGCATTCGTTCTGCCTTTGGAGGCGGAAATCAAACGAGAGCGGAAATCCCTTCTCAACTCAGATCCAGAGGTCGTTTATCTGGAGGAGATCGTCGATCCCCCGATCAAGCTGAAGGTCATCAAGCAGGCACCTGTGTATGCCGATAAGGAAGGTAACCGCCGCCTCGGATATCTGAAGTCCGACCAGACGGTCACCCTTGAAGGCATGACCTCAAAGGTTTACCGGGTGCGCGGCCAAGGCACTCGCAACGGGATTGCCGGTTGGGTAGCCCCGTGGGCATTTTCCCATCCTGAAGAGGACTTCGTGGCCAAACTCAAGAAGCTCTACGAGCGCCAGATCGTGGTATCCGAAATCATCGCTGCAGAAGGCATTGCCATTGGGATGACCTTGGACGAGGTCGCTCAGTCCCGGGGAAAGCCCACGAAAACCTCCGTCCGGCGCAACGCCGAGGGGGAATCCGGAACATGGGAATTCATCGAATACGATGAGGTGAACCATTACATCACTCGCATCGATCCGGTTTCACGCCAAGCCTACCGGCAGTTCTCCCACAAGACCCGTGAGGAAAAGGGAAAATCCGTCGTCGAGTTCGAAAACGGACTAGTGACCGCTCTGGAGGAAACCGAAGACAACCGCAGAGGCAACGTGCAGATCATTATCCCTCCGCTTGTCCTCCGCTGGTAACCGCGGAACTACGGACGGCTTCCGTTTTTATAAATCAGCTCTGTCTGCTCAAGAGTGAGGTCATACAGGATGCCATCCAACGGCACAGCCATCGGAATCCGGTTCGTCTTTGCATCGACAGGGAACATTTCGGCGAGCTTAGGGGCTCTCGCGAACGCCTCATCCTTCAGTGAGATCGTAAATTCACCCTCATAGCGGAGCGAGCGTGAAAGCTGCGCGGCAGCTCTTTCTTCCAGCCTGCGGTTCTCGACGCTCAACCCCAAACGGTTAAAGAGCGATTCGTCTTCCGATTTGGTAAATCCGATACCTTTACCTCCGCGCTTCGCAGCAGCTCTAAGAGTCAAGTCAGGTTTTTTCCCGAGTTCTTCGTCACTCAAGATCACATCAAAGCCTCCATCACCCGAACCCGGATCGACGAAAATCTTTGCCTCGTCCTCGGTCGGAAGGCGCACGGTCAGCTCTCCATTCATGCGGAACAATTCTTCTGCGGACAGATTCACCTTGGTTACTTCCAGTTTTCCCGCATGGCTCTTCAAATGAAGCGAACCATCGCGAAAGTCCACACGTCGGTAGGTATTGAAGGCGTCCACTACGCTTAGCGCCCTGAGAAGGTGAATTCTGTCACGCAATACAATCATGTCTTCGCCTTGGAGAATGATATCGCCTTCAAAGCCGATTCCTTCAGTGGAGTTCGTGGAACCCGTAACCTCAAACTCCCCGGAAACCGTTCCTTCGACAAAATTCCTAACGGCTACTGGCACAATGGAAGATACCGACATTTTCCGTATATTCATTTTTCCGCTCACCTCGGGTCTTTCCCCGGATTTCACCTTCATCCCAACCAGAGTTACGTACCCACCGTTCTTTCTGAACACCGCCTTTTCGAAAACGATACCCTGTCTCCCGAATACGACCTCTAGTTCTTCGATCTCAAGTCCCTTCAGCCAGTTCTGGCTAAAAGTCCCTCCTTTGAATCTCAGCCTCCAGCTATTCTCCAACCGTTGAGCCCGCATCTTGCTGCCGATGATCGCACCGCGAGTCCGTTCGGAATATCCCCACTTCATCGACATATCCGCCACCTCGATGGCCCGGATCTTGATCCTCCCCGTGTCTTGTAAAAGGATGTCACCTATCGCTTTTGCAGACTCTTTTGAATCGGCACCCGCACGAACTTCTAAATTCACCCGGGAAATTTCGATCAATCCTGGATCCCAATCCTTTTTGAAGAAATCAAACAGCCCCTTCCGACATTTTAGGCTTTTCAGCTCCACACCGCTAAAGAAGGTTTCCTCCCCCCCACTCATCGCCAGTCTGCTTATATAGAATTCCCCTTGATTCTTGGAGAATCCCTTCAGTTCGATTTCCGTAGCTCCGAATTTCTCTTTAAGAGAGGTTTTCAAATTCTCCTGGTACCCGGAGGCGCTCGATTGTTTGACAAGAAACACCCATACTCCAATAGCGATAATGACCACAAAAACACCCACACGGGCGGCAAGTTTCAGAAAATGGAAGGCAAACGCGCCTTTCGCACCCCCTCCCGACATCGAATACCTAAGCTGAAACCAGAAACCTTGGCTGGAAACCCATTGGCTCAGCCGTTCGTGGAAGTTTTGCAATTGCTCTGATTCAGACTGTCCGTTCATGCTTCAACGACATAGAACCCCCCTGCCCCGCTTCTTGCGAGCAGAAATTTCCTGACACATCCCAACCAGACAACCCCGACACCTTTCCGTGGAAACAAACGACTACAAAGTCCAACTCGAGATCTTCGAGGGACCACTCGACCTACTGCTCTACCTGATCAAGAAGGATGAACTGGATATCCACGCCATTTCCATCGAGCGCATTACCAAGCAATACCTCGATTACATCAATACCTTCAAACTCCTCAACATCGACCTCGCCTCCGAGTTCATCGTAATGGCGGCGAACCTGATGTATCTGAAGTCCCGCACCCTCCTCCCCCGCACCGAGCAGCCTCCTGAAGAGGATGCGGAAGACGACGACCCGCGCTGGGAACTGATCCGCCAACTCATTGAGTATAAGAAATTCAAGGACGCAGCAGGCTTCCTCTCCATCCGCGAGCTAGAGCAACAGGGACACTTCGCCCACCAACCGGATCCCGGCGATAAACCAGAGACCGAACCAGCTACCCTTGCCGAGGTCTCCATCTTCGATCTCATCCGCGCCTTCCAGAACGTCCTCAAGCGCTTTGAGGAATCCCACGACTTCGGCGACATCGTCGATGACCGCTTCACCGTCTCCGACAAAATTGATTTTCTCCTCGGGCATTTCCTCCCAGGCCAAGCAATCACTTTCGACGCACTTTTCCAAACTGCGACTACGAAATCCGAGGTCATCGTCACCTTCCTCGCCGTTCTAGAGCTAATGAAACTCAACCAGTTCGTCGTGCGTCAGGATCACCTCCTCGCCGCGATCACCGTCGAGCGCCGCACGGCCATCGACATGGAGCACGAGGATGCCCCGGAGGAAACGGAAACTCTTCCCGCTTGATTAAACCCGGAACCGAACCACCCTCTGACTCATGAAACTTTCCATCGCCGCGACCATCCTGGCACTCGCCATGGTTTCCTGCTCCACCAAGGAATCACTTCCTACGACAAAAGCATCCTCGACCTCAGAAACATCTATGACCGAAACACCGAAAGACGTAGCCGCCGCCCCCGCAGACGCAGAAACCACAGCCTCAGGGCTAGCCTCCAAAGTCATCGAAAAAGGAACCGGCGATAAGAAACCGAAAGCCACCGATACCGTCAGCGTCCACTACACCGGATGGACTACCGATGGGAAGCTCTTCGACTCCTCCGTGAAACGCGGCCAACCGACCTCCTTCCCGCTCAACGGCGTGATCGCAGGATGGACCGAGGGAGTCCAGCTCATGGTCGAGGGTGAAACCCGCCGATTCTGGGTTCCTGCGAAAATGGCCTACGGTGAAAGCCCACCTGCCGGATATCCTGCAGGCACTCTGGTCTTCGACGTCCAATTGATCAAAATCGGAGGATGAAGCCACTTTTCATCAAAGCTAGCCATAGATCCGCTGCGGCAACCTTGCTCGGCGTTGGCTGCCTTTTCCTCACATCCTGCCAGGAACCGGCAGGAAAACCCATCCCTCCGCTCGATCCCTCCAAGCGGATTACAGAACCGGAGCAAACCACCCCGGCAGCCGATGCCCCGGTGAAAACCGGCCAACTTACCCGCATGCAGCTAGGCAATCTCTACCAGCTTGTCCAGAAGGACGCGGTTCTCCTCTACGACGTCCGCCCTTTGATCTACTACAAGATGGGGCACATCCCCGGCGCAGTCAACTGGCCGAAAAAGGACTTGGATCGCTATTACGACAAGCAAGCGCCCAACCTTCGCGCCGCAAATGCCAACAACACCCCGGTTGTAGTCTATTGCACCGATTTCTCCTGCCCCGACGGCCTAGCTGTAGCAAGGGAACTAGTCGCGCGCGGCCACACCGTCTCCATCCTCCAAGGCGGCTACGAGGCCTGGAAAATTGCAGCAGAGTAATACTCCACGATTCTCGTGGAGATTTCACCCTCAACCGTGGGCGGAGATGGACGGACAGGAAAATCAAACCTCTCCGTCAAATGGACGCGCGCGGATGAACACGGATCGGATTCTTAGCAACGAAAACGTAGCTGCGTCCGTCCCGGCGCAGGCCGTGGCAGCGGCGTCTCGCCGCCTGCCCTCATCGTGGCGGCGAATTGAGACATAAGGCTAACTCGCGCTCTAAACGCAGCGCCTCCCGCGACGCCTTCCAGTCCGTCTCCTCTATTGGATCGAGAAATCGCCCTATAGAAACCAAGAATCATCCGGCAGCGTGTTCATCGCAATGGCAAGGAACATACACGGCAAGTAACAAAGAATCTTATCCCTCTCCCATGGCCGCGTCCATTTGACGAAAGCTTTGAGTTACAGTTCGTCTATGTCCGCGACCCTACCATTGTGGTTCCTCTTCCCCATTTGCACAGGATTGAGTCCTTACATTGATCGCCCAGACCACCCAATATGGAGTGTGGACAAACCACTCCCGACCCTTTAATAAGCGCAGACTTCTTATGACAGATTTCCAAAACTCCTCTATCAACCCGGTCGCCAACGTCTATTTCGACGGTGGCGTTGTCTCCCACTCCATCGTTCTTGCCGACGGTTCAAAAAAAACCCTCGGCATCCTTTTTCCCGGCACCTACCGCTTCGATACCGTAGCGCCCGAGCTAATGGAAATCACCGATGGCTCCTGCGAGATCGTCGTCGATGGCAGCGAGACCACCCGCTTCATCCCCACCGACGAATCTTTCAACGTGAACGGAAACAGCGGTTTCTCCATCACCGTCCACGGCGGCGTCTGCCAATACGTGTGCTCATACCTCTGAGTCCGCATATCTTCCCGTTTTTCCTTCCACGTCATGCCCAGTATCCGTATCATTCTGCTCGGCTTACTGGTGGCAGTCTGTCCCTCCTGTAACTTCGTCACCCTGCCCCCCGCTCCCGCCGCATCGCCGGAGCTGATCAGGAAAAACACCGTCTCCACTTACACCCCGGAGCGCCCTCCCGAAGTTCAGGTCTGGCTCATCGCCGACAAGCTCCACTCCGGCATGGTCTTCTCTTACCCATGGCTCTTGGAATCCGGCTTCATTCCGCCCGAGGGCTTTCCGAAGTGCCGCTACGTCACTTTCTCCTGGGGCGACCGCATGGCTTACATCAACAAGCGCTGGCTCACCGCTCCGGAGGTCGTAACAGCAATCTTCCTCCCCTCCCGCGCCGTGATGGAATGCATCCCCATCAACTGGGAGATTCCCGAAGTCTCGCCAAACCAGCACATCTGGATGAAATCCATCCCCCGCGAGCAAGGCCCACAAATCGCAGCCTTTCTCAACCACTGCACCATACCCGGAGAAGACGGGAAACCCACCGTCGCCGGAGATGCAAGCTGGGGAAACGGTGTCCTACTCGAGTCACCCCAGATCTATTACTTTCCGCGCATCTGCAATGTCTGGACCGGCCAAGCTCTTGAGGCCGCCGGTGCCAGCATCAACCCCATCTTGTCCATCCACCGTGACACTCTCGTCATGGAAGCAGAGCGCAACGGCTACGCCGAAATCTGGGACGGATCCGGCAACAAATACGTCCCGCGGGATTAGGAAACACCGCTCCTTCAGTATTTGGAGAGATTAAGCTCTTCTGACTTCGAAAGTGTTCCGAAATATTTCTCGATAAGTTTTATAAGCTGGTTTTCCTGATCGCCCGGCACAGTGATTCTCCAAGTAGCTCTCTAGCAGAGCGCAAATGGCCACGCCAAAATACGGGAGGCGCGTTCTGGAGGGATCGAAGCAACATTACTGGCACCCCTACCGGGATGCAATATCCTTTAGCATGCGATCCGGGGGTAGTCGCTATCGCTCGACCCACGGCTACTATCTGCAATCCCACCGGGATAAATTTTGAATCCAAACTGAATTCGACAGAGGGACACATAGATTCCTCCAGAGCCTCAGCCGCAAAGAATCCGATCCGCGTTTATCCGCGTCCATCCGTGGTTTCTTTTCTGAATTAGAATCACCCCTCCGCAGCATTCTGCTGCCGGGCAATATCGTTCAAAGTCAGCCACCCTAGCAATTTCCCCTCATCCGCCTGACTCACCACCGGCACCTGCTGGAAATTCCTCACGATCATCCGGTTTGCCGCATCGCGGATGGATGAATCCAGAGTCACGGAAACCACCTCCCGGCCTTCGCAGATCTCCCCAAGCGTCTTGTCACCGGAAGTCTCCTCCATCTCGTGCTTGGTCAGCACCCCGGTCAGTTCCCCCTCCGCATCCACCACCGGGTAGGCATGGTATTTCTTATTCTCATGAGCTATCCTCTTAAGCGCCTCGTACGCTGACTCGTTACTCTCCAAAGCGAAGATCTCATGCGTCATGATCGATTGCACCGGTAGCTTCCGGTAATCCTTCGCCCCCCGGTAGCCTGGCATTTTCTTCAGGCTGATCCCGTCCTGCAGCAGCAGCGCGTTGTAGATACTCTCCGGTTGCAGATGCTTTGCGATCTGCCACGCCAGCATATTCCCCGCCATCAGTGGCAGGATTAGCGAGTAGTTCCCGGTCATTTCAAAAATAATAATCAGCGAGGTAAACGGGCACCTCACCACCGCCGCAAACATCGCTCCCATCCCCAGCAACACGCACCCGCCGATGACTTTCGTATCCGTTGGGAAGGCCGGGATCCACTCCCCCAGATGTTGAAGATCTGCCAACCCCACCCCGATCAGGCCGCCAAGCATCCCGCCGAGGAAAAGCGTTGGCGAAAACAAACCTCCCGATCCGCCGGAAGCATAGTTGATCACCACCGCTAGGAACTTCGCAATCAGCAGCGTCGCGATGATCCCCACCGAGAGCTTATACTCGAACGCCGATTCCAACGACTGGTAGCCGATACTAAAAACCGAATTCTGCGCATTACCCAGGTTCCCAGTCAGGTAAAACGCCCCCAGACCCAGCAGCCCGCAGGAGAGCCCGCCCGCAGCAGGATTGATCCAGGACGGCAGGGTCTTCCGGTTCTTGAACCACGACCGCAGGTTCAGCGTGCTCGTCACGAAAAGATGCCCGATCAGCCCAGCAGCAACGCCCAGCGGCAACGCCACCAGCATCCAGGCAGAGGTCTTGTAATCTTCCGCTATCCTCGCCATCAGCACCGGATCTTCCCCCAGTATCGTCCGTGAAACAGCCGCCGCGATCACCACCGCGATCACCATCCCGCCTATCGCCTTCATGGAAAAATTGTCCAGCAACTCCTCGAAAACAAACGTCAGAGCCGAGAGCGGCGCATTGAACGCCGCCGCGATCCCCGCCGCCATCCCCACTGGCAACATCGATTGCACCCGCGCCGGATCTTTGAAAGCCCACCTGCCAATCCGCGAAGAAATCGCCGCACTCACATGCACCGTCGGCCCCTCCCGACCCAGACTGTTTCCCAACCCCACATAGAGACTGCCCAGCACGAACCGGAGAATCCCTGTCCGCCCGGAAATCTTCCCCCCCTTATTATAATACGCCGCCTTCGTCTGCGGAATCCCACTCCCCGCACAATCCGGCGCAAAGTAGTGGACGGAAAGCCCCACCAGCAGCCCCGCCAGAGTCGGCGCACCCACCAGCACCACACAGAACCATACAGGATCTTGCCCGGAGGCAAACTCCCACAGCCAGTCGAAGAGATGGTGGATGGAGTAATGGAAAGCCACCGCCGTCAGCCCACAGAGGAAACCCGCCAGCACGCACAAAACAAGGAACCGCTGCGCATCGCTCAGGCGCGCCCGCATCCAGTCGGGCAGAGATTTTTTCATCCAGTGGATCATCCAGTGCGCTTTCGTTATCACGCACCCTCCCCCTTGGCCAGCATCGCTTTGCTCTTCCCGCCCATCGGGTTTGAACTCTGGCATAACCCATGCACCCTAGCGTTCTGTCACACTTCGATTGAAGGATAGAGGCGCTGGCGTTTTATGCGGGTGGCGGCGTTGTCGTCTACATCCCCAAAGGGGATACGGATTTAAGCCCGGGGTTCCTCCTTCGCCAAGGCTACGGGAGGACAAGTGGCGTAACGCAGTGAAACCTACCCCGGGACAACCGCACCAAAAAATTCCACAACCCCAACGGGGTTGCATCCGAGCCTGGAAATCCAACGGATATTTCATGCCCCAATCCCTGTCGCGAATCCTGATCCACACAGTTTATTCCAGCAAAGACCGCCTTCTTTTCCTCCGCGATCCAGAATTTCGGGGCGAGACCCACGCCTATCTCACAGGTTGCGCGAAAGCCCTAGTGTTCTGAAAACCTTAATCTAACGGATGGGTGAAGGCGATTTTTTGATAAGGAATGCAGGAAAAGAATCTCCTATCCATTCCTGCTTTCCTGCTTTCCTGCTTTCCTCATTTAACCTCTCTTTTCCATTTGAAATGGATCGTGACTACCGGATCAAACCGGCCGCGCAAATTAGGTTTTACTGACCACTCGCCTGCCTACCCATTTGTATCGAGGGAACCGAGGACCAAGTCCATCTTCTCACAACCCTGTACCGAACGGTCACAGTGGCTAATTTCGTAAAAGAAACCAAAAGGAACACTACGCTTTGGGTGAAGAAAAAGACCGGCCCCCAGGATTTTTCATGGGAGGCAGGTTACGGTAGCTTCTCCGTTTCCGAATCTCAGCTTCCTGTTGTGGCCAAGGATGTTGACAACCAGGAGGAACATCACCGAAAAATTACATTTCAGGACGAATGCAGTGAGCTTCTGAGGCTTCATGGCCAAAGCTGGGATGAGAAATACGTCTGGGATTGATTCCGGAACGGACGCAACCCCGTTGGGGTTGGGATACAGGGATGCGGAGTTCCCGGGGTAGGCTCCGCCCTGCTCCTTCCTTCGCGCTTCGCTGCTTCGGAGGGCAGGCCGGCAACCCCGGGCTAAAAACTGTATCCCCGTTAGGGATGAAGAATCTTCGCCACCCAGTTCAAAAATAATCCTGCCCACCACTTTCAGTTACGCCCGGAATCAGAACTACGGAAATGGGTGGGAAACTGGCAAAGAAATTCCTGCATTCCTTATTGGATCCTCTTCGGCTGCGCATTTTACGGCGGGATTCTAGAGACATGGGAGAATGTAGTTTTAATGAGGAAGGCAGGAAAGCAGGAAGGAATCAGAGGGTGTAACTGAAAGTGGTGGGTGCTCAGGTTGCCATTTTTTGAAAATGGCTCAGAAAATATTCATCTTTTTTCGTGTGACGCAGCAATAGGAGCATGTTCCGTCGATTACTCCCAACATTCGCCGCCGCAGGTATCTCCATCCCCTTCCCGCAAACGGATGTCCACCTCTTCCGCAAGGATAACTGAGTCGCAGGATCCAAAGGAGCGGCGTCTCGTTGCCAGAGGCAGTGGGCAGGAATAATAGCCAGTCTCAAAGACTCTTCCCAATGGTGCGTGAGAGACGGGCGATGGCTTCGTTCATCGCGCTGATACGCGGAGCCATCTTGTTAAAGTCACCTTCCATCGGTGCTTGGACGGGGACGGTCGTGCGGAATGCTTTCGGTGAAGCATCACCTCCTCCGATTGGCTGGAGTTTCCAAGTGCATTCAAGAAGGAGAGTGCCATCCGGGAGAGGGTCGAAGCGCTCGATACGGATTTCCACAAGATCCGAGTAGTCGCGGGTGATGAAGTTGGTCGACGGCTGGATATTCGTGGATCCGGTAAGGCGGCGTAGGTTGTCCGCGACGACTCGGGTGATGGCCGCATCAAGAGGCTCTGACCAAAGGTTTTTCTCGTGAACTTCAAGACGCCCGTCTCCGGTGCGAGTGACAAGTTCGACTCTTTCCAAATACGGAGGAAGGGATGGTCTTGCGATGGCGATAGAGGGGTTGGCTGCGGTGGGTGTTTTTCCGGAAACGGAAGCCTCAAGCAGATGCCGGACGGGATCGTCCTCGATGGGGACGAGGAGGGAGCAAGCGGAGAGGCAGAACGGAAGCAGGAGCGGGAGAAGCGGTTTCATTCGGAGTCTTTGCCGCGCAGGAGGCTATTGGGGTTACGCTTGAGATCGTTGGTGAGCTCGCGGAGGGCACGGGATGCGGTTTCGGTTTCGTGGAGGAGATTCTGGAAGTTCAGGAGCATGGGAGAGCGCGGGTCGCTGACTTTAGAAAGCTCGTCAGCCGTGGCTTCGATTTTTTTCAAACTGGCCTTGGTATCCTCTGCGAGCACACGGATGTCCTCGAGCAAAGGATCCATGTTCTGGTTTGCCTTGGCACTGAGTTCGCGGATCTCGATGAGGGCGGTATCGAGATTGGCAAGAGAGGTTTGGAGTTTTTCATCCGAGGTAAAGTTCCGCACGTCACGGGTGATCCCTGTTAAATTCTCGTTGATCTCTTTCAGATCGAGCTCTGCGATCTGCTTGTTCGCGTTTTTGAGAACATCCCGTATTTCGGTCATTAGACCGGCGATATCGAGCTCGTTGATTCTCTTCAGCCCGTCTGTAATACCAGAGATAAGTTCGTCGATCTCGGTTGGGATGGTAGGCACGACTGGATACTCGGACTCCCTCGCCGAGGCATAAGTGAAGCCCTTGGAATTCGGATCGATATCGAACTCAATGTATAGCTGCCCGGTGACGAGGCTCTGCTGCTTCATACCTGCACGAAGGCCTTCGTTGACGGCGAGGCTGACGCCTTCCTTTGAGGAAAAATCGAGCATTCCCTCCCCGCCCCCACCGGCCACGCTGCGGAGATCCTTTTCAGTAAGCTCTACGACGACGGGAATGATCTTGCGATTCTCCATCGTATCGATAATCACACTGATAGAGTCCACACGCCCGATCTTCACGCCGCCGAAGCGGACGTCGGAGCCGACCTGGAGGCCATAAACACTCTTGTCAAAGTAGAGCTGAACCTTGTGCGTTTTTTCGAAAAACTTCCCCGCGCCAAGCATCACCAGCGCCATCCCGGCGATGAATAAGCCGAGCAGCGTGAAGAGGCCTATCATTGTGGATCTGGCTTTTTTACTCATGTGGATTCCTGGTCTTCTTTGGTTTTTCCCCGGTTTAGGAAGAGGCGGACGGTCTCGTCACCTGAGGAGTAGCGGAGGTTCTTCGGATCGCCGGTTGCTCCCTGTGTTCTAGTATTAGTATCGAGGAATACGGAGTTGTTGGCGATTGCGAAGATACTGGCGAGTTCGTGAGTCACAATCACAAACGTGGAGCCAAGCGAATCACGCAAGCGGAGAATGAGTTCGTCGAGCCGCTGGGAGCTAAGTGGATCGAGGCCGGCACCGGGCTCGTCGAGAAAAAGGATATCGGGATCGAGAGCCATTGCCCGCGCGATACCAGCGCGCTTATTCATGCCGCCACTGACCTGGGCAGGGTAATAATCCTCGTAGCCTGAGAGTCCGACGAGGGCGAGCTTGTAGTGCGCGAGATCCCGAATCTCGCGTGGCTTGAGATCGGTGTGCTCCTCAATGGGCATGGAAATATTTTCAGCAAGAGTCATAGAAGACCAGAGAGCGCCGGACTGATACATCACGCCAAAGCGTCGGATGAAACGAAGGCGTTCCGCTGAAGCTGCTTCAGTAAAATTTTCCCCTTCGTAAAAAATGGAACCTTCGCGCGGCTCCTTGAGCCCGATCATGTGGCGCAGGAGAGTGCTTTTTCCGCATCCGCTACCGCCCATAATGACGAAAATATCACGCTCCTTCACATCGAAGTTCAGGTCTCTCATGACCACGAAATTTCCGAAGGCCATGGTCAGGCTGCGGACGGAAATCTTGGAGTCTTTGTCGGGGGCATCCATTGCTAAATTTCCAGAATGGTAAAGATAACCGCGAAGGCGGAATCGAGGACGATGATAGCGGTGATCGAAGTTACAACCGCGCGGGTTGTAGCTTGCCCAACAGCTGCAGAGGAACCGCCAGAATTCAACCCCTGAAGACAGCCGCTGATTGCGATTGCCACTCCGAAAAATATGCTTTTGAAAACACCTAGCGAAGCTTGGGTAAGATCCACGGCGGTGAGCATCTCATCCCAGAAAAGGCTCGGAGGAATTCCTGCCGCAGCCGCTACTAGCATGCCTCCGAGAATACCAATCACATTCGAGTAGATCGTTAGGATTGGCATCATCAGCACGAGGGCGAAGACGCGCGGGAGAACGAGGAAATCGAAGGAATTGAAGCCGAACGTTTTGAGTGCATCAATCTCTTGGTTCGCGTTCATGCTACCGATGTGTGCGGCGAAGGCGGCACCAGTGCGACCACTCATAATAATGGCCGTCATCATCACGCCCATTTCCCGAACCATGGCAATGCCAACGAGATCAGCAACGTATAGACTCGCTCCGAAGTCAGCGAGTTGGACGTTTCCGACGAATGCAAGAATCATGCCGATAAGGAAACTGATCAGGGCGACGATAGGCAGAGCTCCGATGCCACATTCTTGGACGGTGAGCCAGAAATCCGAAGAGCGGAATCGTGCCTTCCCGACGAAGAACCTGAGTGTAGAGCTAACTGTATCGCCGGTGAACTCTAGGACGGATTCCAGTGATTGCCAGGCAGCGGTGGAACGTAGCCCCAGGAGAAGGAGACCATGAGGTTCGTCTTCTTGGGATTTGGCTTCGCTGCGCTCCGGGACTTTGAGAGCTAGTTCCATGAGTCCTCGAAGATCCTCCGGAAGCCCTTCTAGCGACGGTTCCTCTTCTCCGCTTTCGCGAAGTGTGCGCAAGAGCCACGCAGGAAGCATCGAATCAAAACGACCAAGATTCCCTGTGTGGAATTCATCCGGCCAAGTTGCTTCACCAGCACCCGAAACAGACATGGTACTGCCGCGTAGCCAATCACCGGATAGTTCAAGAACCGTGTGGGAACCGTCCTTTCGCCATTCAGCTTTCGGGGAGTCAGAAGATTCCGCTGGTTCGTGCTTCATGATGACTACTCTCCAGAAGAGACGACTTCGCCATCTTCCTAACGCAGCCTAACATATCTCCCATCACGCGGTTTTTCCAGCGGGAATACTGGGAAAAGGAATCCGAAAATCCGGCGAATCACTCTTCTTCGCTCGGTTTCTCGTTAGCACCTTTCATTAGGCTGCCACTTTCTTGGACGTGTTTGAATTTTCCCTGGATCTTGGCGTTGCGGGAGGCGGAAGTCGGCCCACCATCCTCGCCCATCATATCACGCATCTCCTTGTCGAAACCCTGATCCTCCATATCTGCCGCGGATGCAGGATCCACTCCAATGGAGACGGTTGCCGCATCGATCTGCTCACTACGGACGGCGACTTTATCCAGAGCTTTCTGGTATTTCGCAAGCATGCCTTCGATGTCACCGACGGATTTAATTTCGGCCACGACTTTTTTCATCTCGGCGAATCGCGCCGGATTACTGACCACCCATCCGGCGGCTCCCCCGGTGACTCCTACGAAAAAGAGCAGCATGAAAATCAAGCTACGACGGCGCTTGCGTTTTTCACGGGCGGCCTTGGCATCCATGATCGCGCCAAGCTCAGCACTAATACCCATATCTAGAGAAGACTGTCCGCGGTCATCGAGCGTGATCAGATCTGCAGCGGGTTGCTGCTGAGCAGGTGCCGGTGCGGCGGTAAACGCCGGTTGTTGGGAAGGAGGAGCGGCCTGTGGCGCTGGAGTTGGCTGAAAAGCATTTGCCGGAG
The DNA here is from genome assembly GCA_905182475.1 of Akkermansiaceae bacterium. Classification (GTDB taxonomy): domain Bacteria; phylum Verrucomicrobiota; class Verrucomicrobiia; order Verrucomicrobiales; family Akkermansiaceae; genus Luteolibacter. The sequence goes on from CAJJBR010000124.1 coordinate 15,147, forward strand.
CTGGCTGATAGACGGGAGCTGGAGCTGACTGAAAAGCTTGGGCGGGTGCCTGTGGGTTTTCTTGGATAGGTGCCGGTTGAAAAGCGTTCGGTGCCGGTGCCGGTGCCGGTGCAGGGGTTGCTTGAAACCGGCTTCCCTGGACAGCTGCGGGTGCCTGCTGTTGATTGACGGGAATAGGACTAAATTTCTTCTGCTCCACTGGGGTCCCAAAGCGGCTCGGTGCCTGTTTATCTCCCAAAGCGGCTTCAAACAGTTTATTCAGATCGTCATTGCTCGCCATAACAGTGACGAATAAACGACGATCATTAATAAATTTCAATTATATTACTCTCCTTCTACTGACTTTGAATGGTTTCCGTGTTGCGGTTTCCCTGAATAGCAGGAGGTGCTGAATCTGCGGGAGGGAGCGCATCGTGCGATCCCCACTTTCAAGCTGGTTCCGATTCCGGAAAGCCCCATGAAACCACCGCAGACGGGCATTACCCCACGTGGATGGAAGCTACCACCCACGGCGATATGACCCGGCCCGCCCCTCCTCCCAATCAAGGGACCGTAACCGATCCAGCCATGCTCAGGAAGGTAGATCTCCGCCCATGCGTGGGTGGAACCCCGACCAACATCCGAAATCCCACTTAGCATGTAGCCGCTGACAAAACGAGATATTTTCATAAATCCACTCACTCACGGCTGCGGCGATAGCGTAGAAACCCTGAATATTTCCGAAAAGGTCGTTCACCTACTGCCCCATGATATCGGACTGGCAGTAGCGGCTAGGGAAAAGGAACGGGGTGCCCTCTGGATTTAGTTCGGCGGTTGTATCAGCCCTGAGGCTAGCGAGTTGAACGATCTTTGTGGAGACCTCCGTTTCAGCCTCGTAGTGGATCGCGAGGATACCGGGGTCGATCGTCTTGATCCGGGAAAAGCGGTTCATGCCGCTTGTGATGTGGAAGTCCTCGATATCGACGGCGGGCGTCGCAGTTAGGGATTCGGAAAGAATTTCCTACCCACCAGCCTGGAGGCATTTGAGGGCGAAGAGAAACGTCGATGGATTGCTGAGATTGTATTCGAGTTGGCAACTTACTTTAAATTTCATGATGGTGAATTCTTGGAGAATTCATTTCGGTGGCGCACTCAATATGCCACATATGCTACCCTGAAGCGATCTCTGGACAAGCCAGCCCCGCTGACTTTCGGCAAGCGGGGCTGCATACTGAAGCAGGTTCTTGCTTTCCCTAGCGCTGAAACCGGAGTCAAATCCGACCTGACATGGCATATCTTGACGAAAATTTCCTCCTCTATTCGGAAACCGCACGCCGCCTTTACCACGAGGTCGCGGCAGACCAACCCATTATCGACTACCACAACCACCTTCCACCCGAAGAGATCGCCACCAATCACCGATGGGAAAATATTTCCGACCTCTGGCTCGGCCACGACCACTACAAGTGGCGCCTCCTCCGCGCAAACGGCATCGACGAAGAGCGCATCACCGGGAACACCAGCCCAAGGGACAAGTTCCAGGCATTTGCGGAAACCGTTCCCTACACCCTTCGCAACCCCATGCACCACTGGGTGCACATGGAGCTGCAGCGTTACTTCGATATCCATACCCTCCTCACCCCCGATACTGCGGACGAAATCTGGGAAAAGACCGCCGAGAAACTCGCCGAACCTGACTTCACCACCCAAGGGCTTCTGAAAAAATTCGATGTCCGTGTCGTTGGCACCACAGATGACCCGGCCGATTCCCTAGAGCACCACGAAGCCATCATCGCATCCGGCCTCCCAACCAAAGTCGTCCCCACCTTCCGCCCGGATAAGGCATTCCAAGTGGATCGCCCCGACCGTCTCAACCCATGGCTAAAAAAGCTGGAGAAGGCTTCCGGCATCTCCATCACCCACCTCTCCGACCTCCTCGCCGCCCTGCAAAAACGCCACGATGATTTCCACGCAGCCGGTGCCCGCCTTTCCGACCATGGCCTCGACCGCTGCCCGGCTCTCCCCTGCTCGGATGCGGAGGCGACCAACATCTTCGACAAAGCACGCTCCGGACAAGCCGTCTCAGCAGAGGACAAGGAGCGATTCTCCTTCTACCTCCTCGTCTTCACCGGCCAGCTCGATGCCGCACGCGGCTGGACAAAGCAACTCCACCTCACACCCATGCGGAACACGAACTCACGGATGTTCGAAAAGGTCGGCCCCGATGCCGGATTCGATACCATGGGCGATACCATGCAGGGAGATGCCCTCGCCACCTTCCTCGATGCCCTCGCTTCCCGCGAGTCCCTCCCGAAAATGGTCATCTACAACATGAATCCACGCGATAACTACCTCTTCGCAGCCATGACCGGCGCCTTCCAAGACGGCACCGTTCCCGGAAAAATCCAGTTCGGCTCCGGATGGTGGTTCCTCGATCAGAAGGAAGGCATGGAAATGCAGCTCAACGCCCTCTCCTCCACCGGCCTCCTCTCCCGCTTCGTAGGAATGCTCACGGACTCCCGCTCATTCCTCTCCTTCCCCCGCCACGAATATTTCCGCCGCATCCTCTGCAATCTCATCGGCGGCGAAGCCGAAAAAGGAGAACTCCCCGACGACTTCGAAACCCTCTCGAAACTCATCGCAGACATCTCCTTCCACAACGCCAACCGCCACTTCGGCTTCAACGTGTAACCACGATAGAAAAAAATCACCGCAAAGGCGCAAAAACCGCGAAGGATCGCAAAGCCGATTTTTGCCAAGAGCAAGGCGCGACGAGCGAGTGAAAGCCAGCATTCATGCCCTCCGGAGGAGGGGACACAGGCCGCTTGGCCGGAGAGGAGCGCAGGCAATCGAGATTCACGACTCGACGCGCAACGCAGCTATTGGGAAAAATCGCCTTCGCCCATCCGTCAGATTAAGGTTTTCAGATCACTAGGCTTGATCCTTATTTCCAGCTACCCCGTTTCAAAATCCAACTTGGCGAACTCCTCTTACTTCGCGGTAAAAACACCCCCTCAACCCAAGCTTTGCGACCCTTTGCGACCTCCGCGCCTTTGCGGTAAAACCTCTTCCCCAAAACCCAAGTCCGCCACTCGCCACTCGCCACTCGCCACTCGCCACTCGCCACTGATCACTAGCCACTTCTCCCTGAAAACTAGCAAACTCATGAAAATACTCTCCACCCTCCTCCTCACCTCCC
>CAJJBR010000125.1 GCA_905182475.1 Akkermansiaceae bacterium
CTCATCATTGAGCACCACCCCGACATCATCGCCACCGCCGACCACCTCATCACCCTCGGCCCCGGCGGAGGAAAAAACGGCGGCAGGCTTCTTTAACAAGGAAGGGCTGCATTCTGCTGCCCAGCAAGCCAAGGCACATTAGCCTCTCTGCCTTCCCAACGACGAGCGGATCTCCCGCCACCGCTTCCTGCTCGAAGCCTGTCCGCTCCAATCCTCCCTGCGCGATCTCGGCAGCATGAACGACACCCATGTGAAAACCCAAATCATGCTCTCCCGCGCCCTGGCCGACACCCGTCGGCCATAGCCCAGTTCAAGCGCGAGATGGACGTCATCGCCAAGCCCCGGCATCCCAATACGCGGGAGGTCGAGGGTTTCCGTGGATGGAATCCGCTAAGGTTCCGGAGGCGTTCAGACTTGATCAGGGAGCGCGGGGGCAGCGGGCTTATGCGCCTTATCTGGAGGAGCGAGCAAAGCATCAAAAAGGAACAATCAAAGCTCAATCCCTTCAAGCGCTTCGCCCGCCCAGGAGGGGAGAAAAGCGGTTGGCAGGCCAAAACGACACGGTGTCGTATTTGCCCCCCCATCCTCCCAGGCACTCCGGGGGGAAGGGCGACTTCGTTTTACCCGGCGGAAGAGTTACTTCTTCGCGGCCGCTTTCGGATGAGCCATCAGCCAGTCGATGACGAGCTTGTTGGCATGGTCTGTAAAGCTGGGAACATGCCCGCCACCATCGATGGTCCACAGCTCGAAGCCGTCTCCGTAGCGTGTGACCGTCGTCTCTTTGCCTTCGAGCTTCTTGTCCAGATCGAGCTTCTGCTCGGCTGCGGCTGCCTTTGTTGATTTGTCATTGAACTCGGCCCAGTTCTTGACGGTTTCCTCGGCTCCGGGATACGCGACGCCTTTGATCTCCCCGCCACTCTTGTAGCGGTTGAGTTTGTCCTCGGTGCCGTGGATGTGGAGAATGTTCACTGGGCGCTCCGGTTTGGGGCCGGCCAGAGTCATGGGAGCCGCGCCGTTCAGGCTCGCGATTGCCGCGATGGTATCGGGGTGATCCACTGCCATGCGGTGCGACATGAACCCGCCATTGGAGTGTCCGATCAAGTAGACGCGATCTTCATCGACCGAGTATTGCTTCTTCACGGCGTCGATCAGGTCCTTGAGATACTTGGAGTCGTCGACGTTGCTCTTGTAGAAGTCGCAACACGCCGGGGAAGCATTCCAGAAGCGATGCTTCTTGTCGGATTCTTCCTTGGTCCCGTCCGGCGCGATGAAGAGGTATCCATAGGTGTCCGCCAGAGCTCCAAATTTCATATAGCCATCCTGGCCCGCGCCGCTCGAAGTGTAGCCGTGTAACAAAACCACCAACGGAGCTGGCTTCGCCTTGTCATACTTTGCCGGGACGACCAGAGACACCGCCCCGCGCCCGGCGTCGATGGTTTGGGCCGGCAAGCGGTGAGAGAAGAGCGTTACGAGAAGGAGAAGGATTGAGGTGCTTACTGACATGATGGAGAAACTACTGGTTCGGATGGAGCGTGCGGCTCCTCGGGGCGATCGGTCAAGGGGGTAGGTCAAGAGAAAGGGGGTCAGTGTGCCCGAAAGAACCATCGGGGTCAGTTTCCGAAAGAATCCAATTGGCTTTGTAGAAAATGTTGCGATGCAGCTCCTGACCCCAGGTCTTACACCCCCCATTTCCCCGCCCTCCGGCCCGGCCCAGCGGCTGTTTCAGGAGCCACCCGCCAAAAGCAATTTCCTTGCAGTCAGCACTTTGCCAAAGCCGCCGGCTTCCGCATTTTCGGAAGATAAGGATTTACATGGAATATGGGCTTTGTGACAATTTCCCGCCTGGAATGGTTTGATATCCATCGAAAATGAGCGCCTATGCAAAAAGCAATTTCTTATCAGTTCAGGCTTTTTAGTCCATGATAACAGAAAATTGGAGTCAATATGAGCGATTCAAATAAAAGCAAATTCATATCAGTTACAATTGCGGTGAGAGCAGAGGTATTAGCATTAGTTAGGAATACGTGTTGGTTGCTGGGTGCGGTGGCTCTGCTTGCGTTTTACCCGAACAACGCGTCAGCCTGGGAGTCCAAGTATGCTTATTACAAGAACGGCAAACTGACCTACTATTCAGACGCGGAAAAAAACCGGATCCCGGATTACAGTTACGCGGGTTATAAATATGGGGAATCGCCAATCCCAGTCGTTCCCGAGGTCGCCAGTCTTACACCGGTCGCAGGTGACAACACGGCACGGATCCAGCAGGCGCTCGATAAGGTGGGAGCACGCAGGCCGGACGCGAATGGAATACGAGGCGCGCTTGTTCTCGGACCCGGCGTGTATCAAATCAACGGAACGGTGAACATCAATAAGAGCGGGGTCGTATTGCGCGGCTCCGGCGACGGAGCGGATGCGCTGGCCAATACGATCCTGACGGCGCCCGGCGACTCACCCCATCAGCGCACGGTGGTGGTTCTGGGTTCGGGAAACTCAAAGTGGACCGAAACGCGCGTGCGGAGCGACATAACGACACCATTCGTCCAGGTCGGATCAAAATCTTTTGAGGTCCAAAGCGCCGCTGCTTTTGCGGTCGGCGATGAAATAATTGTCCACCATCCCTCCTCGCAGGCCTGGATTGATGCCGTGGACGGCGGAGGAGTAGGTTCCGACGAGCCCTGGAGGCCGGGCCAGATGGATATACCATTTCTCCGTCGTATTACCGCGATCTCCGGAACTTTCCTGACACTCGATGTGCCGGTTTATAACCACCTGAATCGCGACCTTGCGCAATCATATATAGCCAAGGCAGTCTGGACCCCGGTCATACTGTCTGGTGTGGAAAACCTGCGGATTGATATTCAAACGGATCCGGATAAGCCTAAGGACGAGAACCATGCGAAGAACGGCGTCAGCGTGGTCGGCGCGAGGGACTGCTGGGTCCAAAAAGTCACGGCGCTTCACTTCTTGTATGCCGCGGTCAGGACGGAAGGGGCTTTCTGCGTTACTGTTGACAGTTGCCAGGGCCTCGACCCGGTCGGCATACGGACCGGAGGGCGGTTCTACAATTTCTGCGCCGACAGACGTTCCCAATGCGTGCTTTTCACCAAGTGCCATGCAACCGGAGCGCGGCACGGCTATGTCTCCAACGGGACGAGCAGCGTCTCTGGCCTCGTTTTTTTCCGCTGCACTTCCAATGGAGGTACCGATATGGAGGCCGGCCACCGGTGGTGGACTCAGGGTGTTCTTTTCGACAACATGTTTGAGGAGCGCCGCGGCAGCCTGCGTCTCATAAACCGCGGTGACTGGGGAACACAGCACGGATGGGGTTCGGTCCACTCGGTAGTATGGAACTTCAACCGGGGAATGTATATCCAGAAACCTCCTACGGCACAGAATTACGGAATTTCCTCAACCGGCACCTTTCCGACTGGCTTTCCGTTCTCGGGGGAGGGTCCGCAGGGGGTCACGGAACAGAAAAGCGGCGAACTGGTACCCGCTTCGCTCTATGAAGCACAGCTCTCCGAGAGGTTGAATGCTGAACCACAGAAGACAGGCGCCAAAAGACCTTCCGCACGCCGGGCAAGGAGCAACAAGCCGGCCATACCGAAACGAACGGTAAAAGCAGAATACGCCGAGACCTTCGATGCCAAACTACTGGCCGAGATCGATGCCCTCGCAGGTGAAGGGAATTTTCCGACCAACAAGATCACGCTGAGCATAAGCCGCACGCCCCTCATCATTCAGGGCGCCGACCCGAAGGCGCTTACAGTGAAACTCCGCGGCGGGGCCATCGAAAAGGATCTGGGGTTCCGATCTCTCACAGATGTGGATCGCGCCAAGATCGCCATGACCGTAGCCGAGCTGGATCCAACAAATCAGGACCTGGCAGCCGTTGCCGCCTTCATGCTGGAATGCGCCGGTCGATCCGATATGGCTAAAGGCTACTTTGAACGCGCGGGAGAGTCCAATGCCATGGAAGTGAATGACTCCTTTGAACTACTTCCCGCGAAAAAAACAGAACCGTAATCTGGGCGCAGGCGAAGCGCTTGCGAAGACGAAGAGGGATAGTTTCATGCATCCATACCAAGCGATCGGCGCGCTGCGGGCAAAGCATTTTCCGCCGGGTTCGCTGGTGCTTTCTGTTTGCAAGGGGATGAATCGGCGGAGGACATTGGCGGCATGATCC
>CAJJBR010000126.1 GCA_905182475.1 Akkermansiaceae bacterium
CGCCTATTTCGTTGCCGCTGTGGGCGCGTAGCCAGGCTTGGGAGTGCCATCGCCAGCAAGCTTGTCGCAGGACCAGAGCAGACCGCGGGTGATGAGGTCGAGGTAGGTTTTCTCCATCATCGTCTCGTTGTGGTGGCCGATCGTGGTGCCGAATGTGCGGCCTTTCCCATACTTGTTGACCCACACGCAGACGTTCTCTTTTCCGGCAGCCTTGCCCATCGCCAGCGGGGTGGCGGTGTCCCAGATTTTATCGATGTTGTAGAGCTCGCCGTTCGGGGTGGTCCAGGTGTCCGGGAAGCCCTTCATGACCGGGTGGTCCTTTTTGAGGTTCTTCATGATGATGGGATTTTTCGGCCCGTGGTTGTAGGAGCTGACACCGAGCATCTTGCGCCACTCGTCGGTCTTGGCTGCGCGGTAGCTGTGGGCGGTGCAATGGAGCGCGACGCTGCCGGTGCCTTCCTTGTGCGCCTTGGTGATCCCCTCGATGAAAGCGTCATCTTTGACACCGCCGAAACACTCGTTGTGGACGATGACATCGTAGCCCTTCGCCCAGTCCGCCTTGCTGTAGATGCTGACTTTGTGGTCGCGACTGCCACCGCCTTCATGGACGATCGTCCACGCGACATTCGCCCGTTTGCTGATGCCCGTGCTGATGATGAGTTTCTGTACTTCGTAGTCGTGGCAGCAGCCGCCAGTCACCATGAGAGCACGCAGCGGCTTGACCTCACCTTTGGTCTCCGCAGCCTCCTTTTCCTGAGCTCGCGGGGTGACAATGAGAGCGAGCATGCCAAACATTGCCACAGCAAGAATAGTTTTGATTCGGGAAGTCATGGCCAGATCCTAGAAAGAAATCGAGACTTGGGCACTAAAAAATTTCTTTATCAACCCTCACCTTTCTCCCTCTCCGCCGCCTCCAATGGCGCCCTGAACAGCTCAGCCTCAAAAGGCAAATTCCTAGCAGCGCAGCCAGATCGAGATGAACGGTTTTGTGGTTATTTCCTGATCCTTTAATCCGTGAAATCCGCCTCGCCGCCGTAGCTTTACGCGAAGGCTGGGTGGTCATTTCTATTTTTCATCGCTTGTGTAGGAGCCAACTATGTCCCCACGGAGACCGCGATCGCCCCGAACGGTGACATCTATGTGATCGATGGCTACGGCTCCCAGTTCATCATCCAGTATTCCAGGGAAGGGAAATACATCCGCAAGTTCGGCGGACGTAGTAATTTACCGGACAACAAGGGAAAGTTCATTCAGGCACATGGCAATGCCATCGATGCACGAGGCCCGGAGCCCTTGCCTCTCTGCACCGCACGGATACGCAACGAGTTCACTTGGTTCACGCTCGATGGTGAGTTTCTCAGAAGCACCTATCTCCCCGGAGCCTTCCTCAGCCGCCACGTTATCAAGGGCGACCACCTGTATTCCGGCGCCTGTTTCGGCTTCAAGGAAAACGACTACCGTATGTGGAAGGGGCGCGGTTTCATCACCATCCTCGACAAGGACAACCGACCTGTCTCTGGCCCCGGCGGAGCCGTCCCCGCCTACGATGCGGAGGGCAAGATCCTGCCGTTCATGAAACAGGGGGATCTCGTCACCCACGGACACGATGTCTGCGTGGATGATCAGGAAAACCTCTACCTCTGCCAGTGGAACGCCGGGAAAGTCCCGCCCTACAAGCTGCACCGTATTTCCTGAAGACCGGTCTTCGACGGTGCGTTAAAGCTCGATCGGTTGGCCATCGGGTGACTCTTCTATTCCACCTTCCCTTTGTCCTTCCACCAAGTGTCCCACTGCGCGGCCATCTCCGCGGTGCGGTCTGGATGGATCGACGTGAGATCGTTCATCTCGGTGGGGTCCTGCGACAAGTCGTAGAGTTCCCACGACGCCTTCTTGCCACTGCGGACGATCTTCCAATCGCGATCGCGCATCGCGGATGATCCGCCGAACTGCCAGTAGATTGGCCAAGGCCGATTGATCTCCTGACCCTTGAGCACTGGGACCAGCGAATGGCCCGGCAAGGATGCCGGCACCTCCACCCCGGCGAGCTCCAGCAGCGTCGGCGTGAAGTCGATCAGGTGCCCGACTTGGTTTGTCCACCCGCCACCGGCGGTCTTGCCCGGCCAGTAGGCGATCATCGGGGTGTGGGTGCCACCTTCGTAATCGGTCGTCTTGTATTTGCGGTAGGGCGTATTGCTCGCGTTCGCCCACACGCGGCCCTGTGTCAGGTAGCTGGTCACCTCCCACGGCATCGAGCCCTTCACCGTCGAGCGGTCGGCCGAGTCCGGGCACGCGCCGTTGTCCGAAAGGAAGAAGACCACCGTGTTGTCCGCCTCGCCGAGGTCGTCGAGCTTGGCCAGCAAGCGCCCGATGTTGCGATCCATGCGGTCGATCATCGCGACGTAAGCGGCCATGCGCAGGTCCCACCCGTCGCGATCGGCTTGCTTGATGTCCTTCCACGCCGGCAACTCGGAATCCCGAGGGCTCAGCTTCGTGTTGGGCATGTGGACGCCGAGTTTCTTCTGCTTGGCAAAGCGCTGCTCCCTCAACTTGTCCCAGCCGATTTTTCCGTAACGGCCGCGATACTTGGCGACGTCTTCCTTCGATACGTGCAGCGGATAGTGTGGAGCGGTGTAGGCGACATAGAGGAAGAACGGCTTTTCTTCTTCGCGGTATTCCTCGAGATAGTCCAAGGCGTGGTCGGTGAATGCATCGGTCGTGTAGAAGTCCTTGTCCTTCGGGGTGTAGGGCTTGAATTCCTGATCGTCGATGGCCCAGCGTCTCGCCTTTTTCTTCGCCGGCTCGGGTTCACCTGGTCGGGCATGACCCGGATTCCAGAAGTTGCAGCAACCATCGGTCAGTCCGTAGTAGCGGTCGAATCCCCGCTGGTAAGGCGTTTGGCCCGCATGCCACTTGCCGACCATCAGCGTGCGGTAGCCCGCATCCCGCATGCGTGTGCCGAAGGTCTTGCCCTTGTAGCTGACCGACGCGGACGCGCCGACATGGTGCCACCACTGCCCGGAGACCAGCGAAGCGCGCGTGTGCTCGCACTTGGCATTGTTGTAGAACTGCCGGAAGCGGATCCCGCTCTCCGCGAGCTTGTCGAGATGGGGTGTTTCGACCTCCCCGCCGTAGCAGCCGATATCGCTGAAGCCCATGTCATCGCACATGATCAGGACCACGTTGGGGCGCTGGTCCGCGGCGAAGGTTGAGGCGGCGAGGCAAAGGATCAGGGTGAGAGTCCGCATATCGGGAGCCTACCTGGATTCCATGACAAGAGAATCAATTTTTCAGCCGCAGTCGTCCGACCCCAAGCCGCCCTGAACAGCTCAGCCTCAAAAGTAAATTCCTAGCAGCCAGCATCTTTCACGGAGTGCTGATCGAAAAATTGACCGAAGTCTCCCGCGACGAGATTGGCGTCGAATCCCGATCGCTCCAGGGGGCTCCATGCCACGCGGTGTGATCGCCAGCCCTTGAACCTGGCCATGCAATAGCAATTCGTCGATATGCACGCTCCACTACTCGTAGTCCCACTTCATGATCCACGGATCATCCATGCGTTTCTGAAACGCCTTGAGCTTGTCTTGGTACTCCGTGAGCAGTTCCGCGCTCTCGGGGTCGCCCGCTAGGTTCTTCGATTCGTTCGGATCGTTGGCGATGTCGTAGAGCTCGAATTTCGGGCGCTGGATGTACTGACCCACAGTCTTGGTGCCGTAGGGTGCGCTCATGCTTTTCCTATACTGCGCCTGCCAGTGCTCGCCGTCGGGCTTCCCGAGAATCGGAACCCATGACTTGCCGTGGTAGTTGCGAAAGGTGTGGCCGCCGCTGCGATTTTCGCGTGCGACATGTGCCTTCCCCTTCCAGAAATCCTTCGGGTTGACCCACTTCTTCGGGCTGTTCTCCTCGTCGAGGCCCCCGACGAAATCGAGCAAGCTCGGCGTGATGTCGATATGACTGATCATCGCTTGCGACTCGATGCCGCGCTTCGCTTCGTAGGGATTGCGCACGACGAAGGGCACCCGCAAGCCGCCCTCGTAGACCGTCGTCTTTCCCCCGGAGAAAGCCATGCCGTGATCGGCCGTGAAGACGATGAGCGTCTTATCGTAGATGCCCGCCTCTTTGAGTATCGCGACAAGTCGACCGAGCCCCTGGTCGATGCGCGAGCAGGACTGGTAGTAATGGGCGAGTTCCTCGCGCGTTTCAGGGGTGTCCGGGAGGAACGGTGGGATCGGCACTTTCGCCGGATCGAAGAACACTTCCTCGACTCCCTTGTGCCCACCTTTTCTGGGGAGGTTGCCAAAGAGGTCGGGCTTCAATTCGCGCGTCGAGGTCTTATCCTTCCCGCCGCCGCGGTGGGGATCGGTCGTGGCGAAGTAGAGGAAGAACGGCTTGTCACCCTTCGCGGTGATGAAGTCCTTCGCGTTGTTCGCCATCTCCACCGCATTGCGACCGGGCCCTTTGAGGAACGTCTCGAAGTGGTACACCTGCTCGGGCGCGACATGGTATTTACCGATGTGCCCGGTGCGATATCCCTCGTTGGCGAGGACACGCGGGAAGAGCGAAGAGCAGCGCGACGAAGGTAAGAAAACGTTTCATGGCCAAGAGTGTCGCGGAAAGACGGTACCAAGACAAGAGCTCCTGAAGCCGCCCCTTCGCTCCAAATTGCAGTGGCTCACCAGATCCAAATGCGACATCGGTTCCACCTTGGAGCCCGCAAGTGCGCTCAGGACCACGGAGCAGCTACCGCGGCAAATACGGCCGATTATTTGAGCTCGGCGAGATAGCTGATGACATCGCGAATCTCTTCGGGCTTCATCAGCAGACCAACCGGCGGCATCAATGAGACGAGCGTGTGGCTGACGATCTCTGTCGCCGCGACCTTTCTCGGCTTGCCGTCAGCCATGGTGATGATCCAATTGGATTTTTCTTTTTTGGAGAGGACACCAGCGATCTCTTCCCCATTTTTCATCTTCAATTGCACCGTCCCGTAGCCCTCCACAATCTCGCGATTGGGCTCTAACATTGACGCGACCAGTTTGGGACGATCGCGGCTGGCTCCGATCTTGGTGAGATCCGGACCGAGGTCGCTGCCAACCTTACCAACCTTGTGGCAGCGGATGCATTGGGCTGCAGCGTGTTCCATTACGAGTTTCTTCCCGCGCTCCGGATCTCCTCCGTACTCCAGACGGTCAGGTGTCTCGGGAAGTTCGATCCCATTCATTTTCGCCGCTTGCCAGAGTTCGAGCTTCCAGTCGCGGCTCGATTTACCGTCTTTGTACGCTTTCGCTAAAGCCTGCAATTTTTCGCGCGCCTGCTGCGAGTCCAGTTTCGCCAACTCCAACACCGCTCTCCCCTGCCCTGCAGGTTTGGGGTCGTTGAGGATTGCGACGAGCAGGTCGAAGGCCGGGACGCCCGCCTTGGCTGCGTGTTTGCGGGCGATTTCTCGAACCTCCGCGTGTGGTGAGGCGAGCGCCCGTCTCACCAAAGACTTCAAGTCAGCATGATTGACTTTGGCGACGGCACTGAGCAGGCACACCTGGAGATTCGCCGGCCATTTCCCAAAATACTCATCGACTCCATCGAATCCATCGAGCCACGCGGCCTCCCCACGTAGCGTCACGCCATTGAGGAGCACCTCGCTCAGATCCGCTTCGCTGAGGATCATGGGAAGTAGCCTGGCGACGATCTTGTTGACCGGCTTCTGATCCCGGGGCGAATGCTTGCGATAGCGCCCTTCGACCGGATCGAGCACCGGCGGTTGCGACCACCACAGGATCGAGGCCAGGGCAGTGCGTCGCAGCGTGCTGTTGCCCTTGCCGCTCTCGAGGTACTGCGCAAGGCGCTGTAGATCGGTGGCAGAGCCATTGCGGAAAGCAGCGTTGATGACGCGGCGCATGAGAGCCTCGTTGCCGAAATTGCTTTTCTCGAGCACTCCGGAAAGATCCGCTAGGGCATCAGGAATCGACTGGTCGTCGTGGATCGCGCGCGCGGCCTCGAGCAAGACGAATTCGTCAGTGTCATCGAGAAATGCGCGGACCTCGGGGGCGTGCAGTTTGCGTAGTGCCACGATGGCACCGAGCCTCACCGCCTTACTTTCGTGGCTGCTAAGTCCGGCAAGTTGATCTGGAGACATGGTGCCCTTCAGACCCATCACGGCGGCGTGGCGCAAGTAGGGGTCGACCGCGCCGCCGGTTGCGAGAAGCTCCACGAGCGCCGGAATCGCTTTCCGATACCCCCGATTCCCGAGGGCGATCGCGCAAAAAAACTGCACCCGCGGCGACTCGTGCTCGAGCCCGGCGAGCAGGCCTTCGTGGAAGGCGACACCGCCTGGAATATCGCCAGTCACTTTGGCCGCCTGGGCGATCAGTTCGGGATCGCCGCTGTGCCATGCAGGCAACACGAAAGTAAGCACCGCAGGTTCTGTCCGGGACAGCTGTCCGATCCCCCAAATGGCGTGAATTTTCCCGAGCTTGGTCTTGGCTCCGACGAGGGCCTTCTGCAAAACATCTAATCCCCCGCCTGCCAGGCCTCGGCGGACGAGTTCGAACTGCCCCTTCATGCGGACTCGCTGGTCGGCATGGTCAAGCCAGATCCCTAGCTCTTCTGCGGCGCTCTTCGCCGAATCCATTGCGAGTATCCTCTGGGTTTCTGCACGAGCGGGATGGCGTTGCCCTTCTGCAACGTCAAAGCGAAAGATCGATCCGCGGTCGCCGCCATACGAAGCAGAATACAGGGCGCCGTCCGGGCCGAACGCGAGCCCGGTGTTGGCGAGCCCCCCCTTGATCGCCGGCTGTTCCTCGAACGAGAAGAAGGCTCCGCTGGGCTGAAATTTGAAGATGCGAACCTCGTTCTTGTTGTTGGTCATGAAAAAGCAATCGGAGAGCGCCTCCGAAAGGGCGGTTCCGGGATTGCTCGTGAAACCACACGGTCCAGGCCCAAAGTTTCCAATCGTCGGCGTGAGGTAGGCCGCGTGATTTTCGCGGTCAGGGAGGAACAATTTCTCGTCCATCCACGGGTTGTAGGCGGCGATGCCGCTGATCTTGGTGAAGTCCTGTTTTCGCAGCCACTGCCAGTTCAGCCGCCACCCGTGCTCGCTGCCTTCGGTGATGTAGAGCGCGCGTTCCTTTTCACCCGGATAGTCGCCATCGTTGTCCATGCTGAAGAGATTCCCATAAGCATCGAAGGCGAGCTCCTGGGCGTTGCGCTCGCCAGTGGAGTAGCGTTCGACCTTGGAACCGTCCATCTCGCAGCGGAAAATAGCCCCGCTGTTGGGTGCGTGATAGGTTTTCCCCTCCTTGGTCTTCACGTAGTGCCCCTTATCGCCGAGCGACCAGTAGACGCGACCGTCTGGCCCGAGAGCGACCCCGCTGAGATTGTGACCGCCCTGACCGATGTGCACCTGGTAACCGGTGCTGACCACTTCTTCGGTTTCTGGAAAACCATCGCCATCTTTGTCCGTGTAGCGCAGAAAATCGGGCTCGGCGGTGACGAACACATCGCCCCCGACCGCCTGGACGCCGGCGGTAATTCCGGTCACTTCGGTATGGAACTCACCGACCACCCGGATCGATTCGGCCGAGCCATCGCCGTCGATGTCGGCGACTTGCACCAGACTATCTTTCTGCACGGTGAGGTCGTTCCAATCGCGCACGCCGTCCTTGTTCCTGTCTGGTAGCCAGCTCTTTCCTGTCAGGTGCTCGCGGTAGTATTTGCGCCTATCCTCCACGGTCTCGAACGACAAATCGGTCTTCACCAGATCTTGGTGGTGACGGATGTCGAGGCTCGACTCTTTGCGGCGCCTGGCAACGGCAAGGTAGGCGCGACCGTGATCGTCGAGCGAAATCGCTACACTTCTGGCGATACTCGGATCCGTCGCCCATTCGGTCACCACGTAGCCGCCGGAATCGAGTGCTGGCGGATTGCCGTCCTGTCCCTGGTCAGCACTGGCGGTGATCTTCAGTGCAGCCTGAACTTGTGCCTGCGGCTTGGGTTTCGGGGCTGGTTTGGCCGGGGCTTTTTGCTGCGTCGCACCTTTGCGATTCGGCTGCGGCAGGACTGGCTTCTGACCCTTCACTGCAACTCCGTTGATCTTGACATCGTCCCACAGCCCGAGGTCGTCGAACGAACCGAGGCCGATTATGCCCCACTGGAAAGTTTTGTCGTGCGCGACCTTCACCGGCTTCTCCATGTCGTCGAAGTAAATCTCGATCAACCCGTCAGCGACGCTGCGCACCACTTTGACATCGTGCCAGTGCTTGTCCTCCCATGGGATCCCACCGGCATTCTTCTCCGTGATTGCAGTGCGGGGGGCGTCATTGACAATGAAGATCTGGCTCGAGTTCGGATCCTGTCTCTCGCCGAGGTGCACGTAGTAAAAATGCGAGGGGTCCTGCCAGCCGAAGAAGATAACCATGTCGCGATGACCGGTGGATTTCTGCAGGGTCATGACCTTGGCAGTGAGAACAAAGTCCCCGACGACCTTGTCTTTCAGGAGCGTGATGCTGTGCGGACTGCGGAACGGAGGGTTGTAGTCCGACTTGCCGTGCAGGTGCAGGACATGATTGCCAGCCTGCTCGTCGATGGTCCACTTCTTGGCATCAGTCGGGAACCACGCCTTCGCGGCATCGGCCGATTCAAAGTCGTCGTGGTGAATTTTGGGCAAATCCTCTCCGGAAACCATCCCGGTGAGGCCAATGCCAATAGCCGCAAGAGCTGCGGTGATCATCGTGTTTCTTTGACTCTTCATGTTTGTCTCTTGATTCGATACGCGGCCAAAACGATTCCACAGACAATCAAGCTGGCGCAAGCGCCAATTCACCGGTCTCGCACGGTTCGGCGCCCCCTTTCAGCCCTCTGCTATCCCTCCAATGACGCCCTGAACCGTTCAGGCTCAAAAGCAAATTCCTAGCATCCCACAACACCTCTCCGTCCCGACGAATCTCAAAAATCCCGCCGCCCCCACCGACCAGAGTCACCTCTCCGCCGATAGCTTACTCGATCTCGATTCCCATGGCGAAAATATGAATGACTCCCACGTCACGCAACGTAGTTTTGCCCAGAGAATCCAGTCTATGAGACACCTGACCCTCACCACCCTCCTCTCCGGCCTCCTCAGCCTCACCGCGACCGCCGCCCCCAACATCATCTATATCCTCCTCGATGATGCAGGCTACGGCGACTTCTCTTGCTACGCCCAAAAGAAGTTCAGCATCCCGAACATCGACCGTCTCGCCGCCGAGGGAATGCGATTCACCGACCACTACTCCGGTTCCACCGTCTGCGCCCCCACCCGTAGCGTCCGCTGGCCCGGCAAGATCGTTCCCGGCACCACAACCAAGCACATTTCCGCCCACTGGGACGTCTTTCCCACCGTCTGCGAACTCGCCGGAACCCCTATCCCAGAAAGGCTCGACGGCATTTCCTTCCTCCCCACCCTCGCCGGAAAAGAACAGAAGAAACACGACTACCTCTACTGGAAATTCCACAAGCAGGGCGGCAAACGCGCCGTTCGATTCGGTCAAGACGGCCAGTGGAAAGCCGTCCAACTCAACCTCAACAAGAAGGCCCAGAAGGCACCCATCGAACTCTACGACATCCTCAAAGACCCCGCCGAAAAAAATAACCTCGCAGACAAAAACAAGGATCTCGTCGCCAAGGCAGTCAGCTTGTTCGAGGAGGCTCACACCGAGAACGACAACTTCAAATTTAAGTGGGAACGCTAGCGCTCCCTCCTCATCCAAATGAAACTCCTCATCACCATCTTGCTGACCCTCGGCGTCTGCCACGCCGAGCCCCTCACCGGCGTCGACCTCAAACTGGTCTCCGACACCACCGCTATCGAGCCAGCCAAGCCATTCACCGTCGGCCTCCACATCCACCACCACAAAGACTACCACACCTACTGGCAAAATCCCGGCATCGTCGGCATCCCTACTGACATCGAGTGGACCCTACCCCCGGGCTTCACCGCCGGTCCCATCCAATGGCCCACCCCGGAGATCGTCGACATGGCAGGTCATCCCGCTCACGGATTTCATCGCGACGTTCTCCTGATGATTCAAATCACTCCCCCTTCAAAGATCGAAGCCAGGAACAAGACCCTCCATGCTGAAATCAGTTGGATGGCCTGCGCCAAAACCTGCCACCCTGGAAACACCTCCCTTTCACTGACCCTCCCAACCGGAAAAGCAACCCCCTCTGATTCCCGTCCCCTCTTCACGACTGCAAAAGAAAAATTGCCAACACCCCTCGCCAACTGGTCGGTCAAACTCCTCTCCCCTCCCAACGCCCCCACCATCCGCCTTCTCCTCTCCTCAAAAGCGAACCCTGCCACCAAGCTCGAACAACTCTATTTCTTCTCCAGCGACGGCCAAGTCTCCTCCGACCGCCCCCAGAGACTCACCCAGAAAGCCACGGGTAAGTTCATACTCACCCTTGAACGCTCAGAATACGGCCCGGAAAAGCCCTCCCACCTGCCCGGAATCCTCAGCACAGCAACTCCCATCGCAAGAAATGGGGATAAAGCCGCACGCATTAATCCGGCTTACCTGGATAAAAAACAACCTACTACCCCGTAAATTGCCGCACTCGAGCGCATCGCGGCCTGGAATGGCTCAAAACGAGATCGTTTCCCCGCCGTTCCGGGCCGACTTCAAACAGGCATCGAGGATACGCTGCGTCTTCACCGCAATATCCGGCCAAAACGGATCAGGGGTCCCGGATAGCGCCAACTCCGCGAAGGTGCGGAACAGCTTCGTCTCCTGGGCCGTGGGGTGATTGTTGGCGACCTCTTCGACCGCCCCGCGGCGGATGTGCGGATCCATCGTGAACTGGCAACCGTCCGCCACGAACTCCGGATTCGAGACGGTATACTCCGCCGTCCCGCCCAGATGGGGCAGCACGAAGTCATCGACCCGCAGGTGGCCCTTCGAGCCACTCACGTGCAGCCACCCCTGGTTCCGGGTGTGGAAGGAATTATAAAAGGTCGCCGAGACCCCGTCGTCGAAGAACAACTCCGCGCTCAACTCGGTCGGAACCGGCGCCGGGCTGTCGTCACGCTGGTACTCCGACAGCATCGTGGCTCGCAGTGATTTCGGCATGGCGTAGTTCATCACGAAGAGCGTCATCCGGGCCGTATACCAACCCAGATCCCCCAGCGCACCCGCCGGTTCGAGATCACTGTTGAGCCGAATGTCGCCCGCGAGGAACTCCTCGCCGCCGCAGAAGGTAAAGGCCGTCGCAATGCGCGTGATCTTGCCAACACTCTCGCCGTCGTCGATCAGCTCGCGCAACTTCCCCATGCGGTCGCTGTGCATGAACATCACGCCATCCATGAATTGCACCTTGTTGGCGGCACAGGCCGCCGTCATTGCCTCGAGGTCCGCGACATTTGGAGCGCAGGGCTTCTCGCACATGACGTGCTTGCCGGCCTCCGCGGCGCGAATCACCCATTCCTTCCGCAAGCCCGTCGGCAAGGGCACGTAGACCGCATCGACATCATCGGCCGCGATGATCTCCTCGTAACTGCCCACCGCCCGCGGGACCACGTCGTGCGGCACCTGCGCCTGGCATTCGTCGATAAACGCCTGCGCCTTCGAGAGATCCCGGCTCGCCACCGCCGTGATCACGCTGTTGCCCGAGTTCTTGATCGCTTCCCAGTTCTTCCGCGCGACCCCTGCCGCACCGAGAATCCCCCATCGTAATTGCTTTGCCATGGGCATTTTCTAGACGGCTTCCTTCCCGGAATCAACCCTTCGATCAATCTAGAGGATATCCGGGGGTGTAACTGAAAGTGGTGGGCAGGATTAGAGAGCAAGGAGCAAGGAGCGAGGAGCGAGGAGCGAGTAAAAACCGCCATACCATGCCCTCCGGAGGAGGGGGGCACACGCCGCTTAGCCGGAGAGGAGCGCAGCGGAACCGGAACAAAGTGGAGATAGCCGGAGGCAAATAGAGGGACACGAAAACTGAACCCTCCCTCAAATAAGAATCTGGAAATCGCTGAGGATGTGGCCGGGGTTGCTGGGCAGCAGAATGCAGCCCCTCCTTGGGGCTTCGCCTGCTTGGTGGATTTTGTTGAATGAACCTCCAGAACGGGATCAATGTTTTTCCTCTCCCGTGCCCACGAATCCTATGCCTTCATGACAAGATTCGGGGTTCGACATCGATCCGCGAGCATTGGCAATCGTTCGTTGATTTTTGATTTTTGAAATGGGAAGTGCCTGAGGCCGTTCCATTTGCGATTCTGTTGCTTGCGTGGGACCTTCAGGACGTTGCTTGTTGATTCGCAATGTGATTGCTCGCCTTTGAATTCGGCAGCACCTCAACGCCATTGATCACATCGACCGCGAAATCGATCAAGCGTTCCTCAAGATCATATGGTTTGTTCATAGTATCCTTCTTACTTCATGATTCAAAAATCGGAAATCATAAATCAATCCAATCAGGTTTTCGGAATGGGTTGAATGAAGGATTCTCGTCATACGCATCTGACGGAGCGGCGGGATTTTTTGGTGCCGTTGTCCCGAGGTAGGCTTCACTGCGTTGCGCCACTTGCCCTCCCGTAGCCTTCTTGACCGCCATAGCTTCAGCGGAAGAGGTGGCGAAGGATGGACCCCGGGCTGAAATACGTAACTCCGTTGGAGTTGTTGTTTCCGTATCCTCAATCGGCAGGATCGACTTCTCCTCAGAGCATCGCGAAAGGGCACGGATCATTTGCATGGCCGGAATTCTTCCTTCGTTTCGGCTTCCTCCTTAAGAGACTGTTGAAAAAGTCGGCGCGCCGAGCGGTGAGTCATTTTGGGGGCTGGCGACGGGGCCGTGAGGGAGCGGTGCGGGCACCGTGACCGAGCGGCACCAAAGCCAGCGTCCAAAATGGCTGCCGCCCGCAGGGGCTCCCCAGATCCCGTCGGCGAAGCCCTCTCTACTTTTCCCACGTTTTGCCTAGGCCTCGGCGTGATGGAGTTTTTCAACAGTCTCTTAAGACGCCGGATGGCTCAATCGAGCATCTCACGAATTTCCCGAAGGGTGTATCGTTGCTTCTTCAGTTCCTGGATTTTGCGGATGCGGAGAACGCAATCCGGATCGTAGAGGGCGTAGCCGGATGCCGTGGTGTCGGCGTGATTCAGCAGGCCTTCACCCGTCCAGAAGCGAATCGTGCGAACGGTCTCATCGACGCTTTTGGCGAGCTGGCCGATTTTCAGAAGTGAAACCTCCTCCGGCTCCGTAGTGGATTCGTTTCTGACGGCTTTGAGATAGATATCGAGAGAACGATCCACCGCGCTGGCGATGAGCTTCAGGTAATCATCTTTCGCCCCCCCAAGCTGCGCTTTCTCTAAAGAGGTGATGTAGCGAAGCCGTTCCCTAGTTCGGATGATGGCCGGCGGATAACCATGGAGAAGAAGGATGAGATTCATCAACAAGCGAGCCGTGCGACCATTGCCATCCACAAAGGGATGGATCGTCACCAGGCGATAATGCGCTTCAGCGGCAAACTCCACCGGATGGTTGATACCAGGCTTTTTCAGCCAACGGCAAAATTCGTCCATCAAGTCCGGCACTTTAAGAGGATTGGGAAGAATGACGTTGGAACCAGAGATGCGAACCGCAACCGAACGATAATGTCCGGCGTGGCTGTCTTCGATGCCTTTGAGGATGAGGTTGTGAATTTCAAGAATCACATTCTCCGAAACCGTTTTCTGACGGGACGAAACGAGTTCCTTAACCCAATCGAGCGCCCGAGCGTGATTCGTGGCCTCAAGATGTTCCTTGAGACTCTTGCCGCCGACGGTAAGACCTTTCTCAATCACCAGGGCGGTTTCCTGCCGGGTGAGAGTATTGCCTTCAATCGCGTTGCTGGTGTAAGTCAGTTCTACCCGAAACCAATCGTCGAGGTTCTGGACAAGGGCAGCGGGAAGCCCCGCACCCTGCGTGCGATACGGTTCAAGCTCTGCCTTCTTATCTGTGAGTCGATTGAATTCCATACACTCCTCCTAATCAGAGGAGTAGAGCATAACGTATTACGTAACGCTTTTCAAGAGCTTTAAGCACCACTCGAGAATCTGCCAGTGCCGAGGGTTCCCAGGTCAAGATCGGTGTTGCATGGGATGCTCCTGTTGATCAGATCGATGAGTCCGAGGCGGTGGCACATCCCAGCGATGGCCGGGATGTGGCCATGAAGTCGCAGAAGCTCCCTGTATTCGTCCTGTCCGGTGATTTTTCAGGC
>CAJJBR010000127.1 GCA_905182475.1 Akkermansiaceae bacterium
GTGGAGCGCTGCATCCACATCCTTTGCCATACGTAAGGCATCCCCACAGACATAAAAGGCGGCGCCTTCTTGGAACCATTTCCACAGCTCGGCACCTTCATTGACCATGAGATTCTGGACGTAAACTTTCTCCTTCTGGTCGCGGGACCATGCGAGATCCATGCGGCTCAGGGTGCCGTCGGCGGCGAAGGCTTCGAGCTCGTCCTTGTAGAGGAAATCGCTGGCTTGGTGTGGATTGCCAAAGAAGAGCCAGTTTTTGCCTTTCGATTCGGTCGCCTTGCGCTCTTCGAGAAACGCGCGGAATGGCGCGATACCCGTTCCGGGACCGACCATAATCACAGGCACTTCACCATCCGCAGGGAGGCGGAAAGCGTTGTTGCTGTGGAGATAAACGCCGGGTTTGGAATCGTCCTTGAGGCGGTCCGAAAGAAAGGTGGAGCAGATGCCGCCACGTTTCCTGCCATGGGCTTCATAGCGGACGATGCCGACGCAGAGATGCACTTCACCGGGATGCGCCTTAGGGCTGGAGGCAATCGAGTACAGGCGCGGCTGAAGCTTTTTAAGAATGGAAACGAAATCTTCTCCGTCAGTGAAATCAGCAGGGTAGTTGAGGACCAGATCGATGAGGTCACGACCCCAGCAGAAATTCTCCCATTCCTTTTTGTCATCCGCCTCTACGAACGAACGAAGATATGGGGAGCCGCTGCGTGCCTGCCATTTTTGAATCAGGGACTTGTTGATATTCCCGATATCGTAGTGGCGGATCAGAGCCTCGCGGAGACTAACTTCCTCACCTGTGGAGGTAGGAACATTGCCAGCCCTGAATGGAAGGGCGGCGATGATTTCATCGACTACGTTTTCGGGATTCTCCGGATAGACACCGAGGGCATCGCCAACTTCATAGGAGAGTTCGGAGCCTTTGAGGGAGATTTCGACGTGATTCGTCTGCTTGGCGCCAGGGCCGTTGAGGTCGTAATTCTTGAGGACGGAGGAAGGGTAAGGGTTCTTCTTTGAAAAACCGACTTCTTCGATTTCATCGACCGCGGCACCATATGATTGCACGGGTTCCATTGCAGGAGCTAGAAGGGCGATGATTCCCTTCGACCACTCGGCATATGGTTCGTCGGCATCAACATCGACATCCATCCTTGGGTAGATGCGGTTCGCGCCGAGAGCTTCGAGGCGGGTATCGAAATCCGTGCCGCACTGGCAGAAGTCCGGATAAGAGCTGTCACCGAGGGACAGCACGGAGAAATTTACTTCGCCCAAGCTTGGAGCAGCGTCGCTCATCAGCCAAGTGTGGAGTTCGAGAGCGGAATCGGGCGGCTCGCCATCGCCGTAGGTGGAAGTAATGATCAGAAGGTTTTTCTCCTTAGGCAGGCGCTCCCTGTCGTAGGTGCCCATGTCCTGCATGTTTGGCTCGAAATTTCCCTTCTTGAGGGTCTTTACGAGCTTTTTGGAAAGCCCTTCGGCGGTGCCTGTCTGTGAGCCGTAAAGAACCGTGACCGGTACGGCCGCAGTGGTAGGTTGCGGCCCACCCAATGCCTGGGCGAGCATGTTGCTGAAAAGATCACTGAGCCACAGGCGTTGCTCAGGGGAAAAGGGTGCGTTATCTGGTATCTGAATCGGTGAGGCCATTTCTTTTAGGTGGCGGTTTTAGCCAGGCAGCGGAACTTGTCCCCTCCCTTGCTGTCTATCAAGCGCGGATCGTGCCAATTTACGAGTCCGCTTTTAACTTCAGTTCATCCTCACGAGTATTTCAGCTCACGAGATGGATCCAGCTCGAAATCCATCCCGAACTGGTTGTGTGTGTGCGGCTTAATGAATTTCTCTCGGAACTTCAAATGGTAAGGATCGTCTTTCACCATTTTGAGTTTCTCGCGGGAATCCACCTCGAAGGAGTAGTAAAACTGCCACTGGGACTCCGTATCGAGATTCCTGCCAGAGCGGACGGTGAGAACCTCCGGAATTTTCAAAAGCCACGTCCGGCTGGCACGAACCATTTCCTGGAGCGCAGCGTCATTAGTCGTCTTGTTGAGCTGGAAATAGATTACGTGGTGAACCATGGCCGTGAGGGAAAAAGAGGGAGCAATCAGCTCTTCCAATTGAGTGCGCCTTTTTTCAGCGCGTAGATGTAGGCGATCGCAAGAACACCGGCAAAGCCTGCCATGCTGGCGAGGGCGGTTGGGCCGTGTTGCATGGTGAGATCCCGAAACTGGACGGCCCATGGATACATGAAGACGACCTCGATATCGAAAATGACGAAAAGCATCGCGACCAGGTAAAATTTCACGGAAAAACGCGGGGAGCCTTCACCGATTGGCAGCATTCCGCATTCGTACGCCATGTCTTTGGTTGCGTTGCGCTTGCCCGAGCGACCGAAGACAACACTGAGCGCGAGGGTTGTGACGGCAAAACCGATCGCAACAATCACCTGCAGCAGGACGGGGAGATAGTTTTCTGGCATGGCTGGGAGGTCGAAGGGTGAAAAAAGAGAGAGGGGTGAGTAAACTTTCTGTGGGAATTCCGCTACCGCTTCGTAGGGCTTGGCACGGCATTTGGGTAGAAAAAAAACCCGTGTCTTATTCAGACACGGGTTTTGTCAGGAAATGTATCTGAAGATCAAGCTTCTGCTTCTGCAGCTGCGGCGGCAGCTTCTTGGGCTGCTGCGTATGCGCTCGATGCTTCGTGAACCCGGGCATTGCCCTTGTATTCCTTGCCATTCTTTTCGACGAGGCCTCGGTTCACTAGATTCTGCAATTTCTCGTAAGAACGCAAACGAAGCATTTCTTCGCCTCCGCTTACCGCATTGCGTTGTTTTAGGTTTTCAAAAACTCTTTCAAAAAGATCGTTGAATCCGAACACTTTCTTTTCAGAAAGAACGTTGCAGAGTTCATCGGTCACGTGGTCTGGAAGTCGCCGGGAAAACCGGGTGCGCTTTGTGGTTGTTGCCATAACGACACGAAAGTATCACGTTTCATCACAATAGCGACTTTAAAATTCGGATATTGATTAAAAAGAAGAGCAAATAATAAGCAAGCCCTAACTTTCGCTTTTTCTAAAATAATTTTAGCATCTGATTCCGCTCGCCCATGGTGCACCCGTCCACCGACTCCCGGACATCTCCCACTGCGAAAAATTTGCCGTCCCACTCCGCCCATTTCGCCCTCCCCGGGACAACAAATGATCCGAGGTTCACTAGCGTCTTTCCTCGCACGTTCCTCACCCCGGAGCAGTGGAAATGGCCAATGACCAAGATCTCCGCATTCGGCAAATACTTCTCACAGAACTCCGCACCTTTTTCCCACTGACCGACCCACGCCTTTAGTATTGCCATGGCACGCCTTGGCGGGAACGCGGCATCGATGATACGTGAAAGGAGACTCCGTTCCTGCGGATGGTGCCGTGCTGAAAGGCGCTCGGCGATTTCCTTTGCCACTGACAACCGGCTATCCACCTTTGCGTCAGCCTCGGGGAAACTTTCCCAAATCTTCTCCACGGTATCCGCGCCGGATAGTATCTCATGCTTCCAGGGGGACGAGTTCCGCAACAGCGCATCGCCATGGGTGATGGCAATCCTCCCATCAGCCAACTCTAGCCAGCCTTTCCCCTCCCAACCGGGATCGTGGTTTCCGCGCAGGAACACCACATCGCAACCCTCTTCCCCGAGAACAAGTTTCAGCATCTCCAACATCGCGAAGGATGCTTCCCGCCACGGCCCCTCCAGTTCCTCCCAGGTATCACCGCTGAACACAACCGTCCCCGCACCTTGGAAGAGCGGACGGAGGGTTTCCACATCAGAAATGCGCGTAGCCTTGTGCCCAAGATGCAGATCGGAAAAAATTCGGACAGGGAGCTTCATTTTATCTACCGGGCATTTAGCGATGAAAAATTTCCACCACGGCGTTCGCAGTGGACACAGAGCATCTCTCCCCGTTTGAATTTTCGAGCTTAAAGTTTAGAATTTAAAGTTTCCTTCCGCTGCCGCACCGCCTCGAACAAACACACCCCCGTCGCCACGGAGACATTCAAGCACTCCACCTTTCCTGCCATGGGCAGTTTCGCTAGGAAATCACAGTTCTCTTCGGTAAGGCGGCGCATCCCCTTTTCCTCCGCGCCCAGCACCAACGCAAGCGGCCCTTTGAGATCCAGTTCATAGAGCGTCTTCTCCGCCCGATCCGAGGTTCCGACGAACCACAGCCCTGCCTCTTTCAGTTGCTCCATCGTCCGCGCAAGGTTCGTCACCTGGACGAAGGGCACGTAGTCTGCAGCACCTACGGAAATCCGCCGCACGGTTTCCGTGATCCCCACCGCCTTGTCCTTAGGCGCAACCACCGCATGCACCCCCGCTCCATCCGCCGTGCGCAGGATCGCCCCGAGATTATGCGGATCCTGCACGCAATCGAGTATCAGGATGAACGGCACTTCCGTTTCCGATACAATACGCATCAGATCACCCTCATCCAACGAAGGAGTAAACTTCTCCTCCACCGGCTTCACATGACGGTTCTCCCGTGCCTGCCGGTTCTTATCCCCGTGGCTTCTTCCACCGAATGATTTTTTGTTCACACGCAGAGATGAAACTTTTTAAGAACAAAGTTCAACAGCGAACAAGCTCCAAGGAAGGGCTGCATCCTGCTACCCGGCAACCCTAGCCATTTCCCAACGCACCGGGCAGCAGAATGCAGCCCCTCCTTGC
>CAJJBR010000128.1 GCA_905182475.1 Akkermansiaceae bacterium
GATGACTACAAGACCTCCGCAACCTATCCCAACCCAAGCGAGCGGAGAAATACCTTTTTTGACTGGAGCGGCGGGAGCGGCGGTTGGCGGAATAGTTGGTGGAATAGTTGGTGGTTAATCCATTCCATAAGATAATCAGAAGACCCCATCCTCCGCCAAGCACAAAAGAAGCTCCTCTTCTTCATCGAAGTTTAACGTTTGAAATTCGCAGTTTCCGCATAGCCTCCCCGCCATGTCGCAACGCACGGGAATATTGATAGTGGTCTCGGGACCATCGGGATCAGGAAAAACGACCTTGTGCAGACGATTGGCGGACGAAGGCGAAGCCCGTTACTCGACTTCCTGCACCACCCGTAACCCACGACCCGGCGAAGTGGACGGGCGCGACTACCATTTCCTTTCCCGTGAACAGTTTGTTGAAAAACGCGAAGCCGGAGAGTTTCTCGAAAGCGCCGAGGTTCATGGAAACCTCTACGGAACATTGAAATACGAAGTCACCGGGCATCTCGAAAACGGAACCGACGTAGTAATGGATCTCGACGTCCAAGGAGCGGCACAAGTCCGAGCCTGCGCCGATGCCGCGATCCGGCTTTCCGCAGTGGATCTCTTCGTAATGCCCGCCGGAAACGACGAACTGTTGGCGCGCCTTTCCGGACGCGGGACAGATACGGCAGAGGTCATCGACTTGAGGATGAAAAACGCATTGGAAGAAATCTGCCAGTGGCCGCAATACAGCTACCGCTTGCTATCCGGCACTCAGGAAGAGGATTTCTCCCGTTTCAAAGCATTGGTTGTCGCCGAGAGAATGCGGGTCAGTCGCCTGACGCAGGCGTGAGGTTTTTCAAAAACCACTCAGCCATCGTCACGTAGATCGGAAAATCCGTCACCAGCACGTTGTTGTGGCTGGCTGTTGGGACGGCAACCCATTGCGTGCCGATTCCTTCGGGAAACGATTCGAATAGTGCTTTCCCGGAAGCCGTCGGAACGAATCCATCTGAATCCCCATGTACGACCATTGTCGGAATCCTGACCTTCGCAGCCTTGTCCATTGGGCGAATCTCCGAAACTTTCACCCCGGTTTTCCAGCCAAAAAGGGCATCTACCGGTTTACCCACAGCGCCACCCAGCACTGATCCCAGCAGACCGTTTGTTTTTTTCCAGGACAACAGTTTCCAAGCGATCGAATGAGGAGATCACGACCATGGAACTGAATGGCGAATCCTCCAACGCCGCCGTATGGACTGCTACCGAACCTCCCATCGACTGGCCGAGGATTGCGGATTGCTGCTCCGAGAAAGTATATTTCGCAGCAGCCTCTTCAATGCATTTCAAAACCATCTCCGCTTCAAGCATGCCGTAGGTCGCGTATTTTTCCCGGTTCTCCCCGTGCCCAGGCATGTCCGGGATCACACAGCGGAATCCGACTGCACAAAACCGTTCGGCCACGGGAAAGTAGTCTTCCTTGTTCCCTCCCCGCCCGTGGAGGATGACGAGTGTCCCAAGAATTTCGCCGGATCGCGCAGGCTCGATGCCGCGTTCCTTGAGTTGCTCGCGTATGGTTGCCGCCCTTTTGGAAAAGGCTTCTGTTTTTTCAGGAGTGCAGACCGCGCATGGCATTCCGCCAGATGAAGTGAAGATCTCGACACGGAAACCCGCTTTTGCGCTACCATCTAGGTAGGGTAAAGCAATCTTCTGCACCTGCCTGCGCGGCGGTTCTGCAAGCTCGTTCGTACACCACCATACCAGCACTCCGTAGAGAATCATGGTCGCCAGCAGCAGCCAGATCCCCAACCTCACGAGCATCCGTTTCAGTGAAAATCCTGCGGGAGCACCTTTCATCTCCAAGGAATCCAGCAGCTTGCCGTCAGAATGCCAAGGAGGAACGCGTTTGCTTCTTTTTTCGTTAAAGTCTCAAATAACGACGTGACGAAAACCGAATGTCGAAGTTCCACGCTTGGATCCGGAAGATCTGATGGACGATGCCTTCACCGCCATTTGCCGTGATGGTGCCGGGCTTTTCGAGGTCGGCGTTCGGATCCAAAAGAACCTCGCGCTGCTTGCCAGACTTGGGAATGACGATCTCACGAAGGCAGCCAGACGATACTCTTCACTGGCGCTTGAGCAATCGGATTTCGCCCTCGTGACCACCTTCCATAAGGAAGCGCTCAGAAAACTAGCTAAAGTGGTGGAAGAGTAAATTACGGCTCGCTGATGTGGATCGCAGTCGCGTTGATGATCAGCGCATCCGGTGTCGATTGCTCTGCAACAATGCCGCTGACGGTCACTTTACTGAGTTCCTTGAGCCCCTTCATTCCACGGATTTCTCCGGCGAGAACACGTCCGTCTTCACCGACGATCTGGATCGAGGCGGTGCCTTCGAGTTTCAATTTCTTGTCATCGCAGCAGACGTCCCATGGGGTTCCACAATGATCGTCCGACATCTTATTGCAGGGGGTCAGCGTCGTGGGATCGCCGAGGATGAATGATGCCCGGTTATCGACGAAAACTTTCTCACGCCCCATCACAAGTCCGCTTAGGGAAATTTCATCACCCGCCTTCGCACTGCTGCGGATCACGGAGATTGGCTCCCCGGCTGGGATTTCCTCATCGGTGAAATACTTTTCGAAAGCGGGATCGGGCGAGGTCGTTGGGGCGGAGGACGTGGTCTGGGATTCCTTGCACGCGCTTAGGGATACTGCGAGGAGAACGGCGGATATGGTTGCTATTGTTTTCATTGTTATATGGTTGGTCCTTTCACAAGGAGGGGCTGCATTCTGCTGCCCGGCGCGTTGGGAAATTGCTGGGGTTGCTGGGCAGCAGAATGCTGCCCCTCTTTGGTATTTTCAAGATCGAAGGGCTCTGGGAAGGGAAGGACGGAGGCAGCGGATCGCGGGAGGGATTGATCCAAAAATACCAAGAAGCACCCCTGTGACCAGTCCGGTGACAGCCACCTGAGGTGATATGGTAACCGTGAAGGCACCGATGGAAAATGGAATCGTCCGACCGTCCAGCAAGACCATCGCGGCAGCGGAGGCAAGCAGCGTTCCGCCGAGACAGGCGATCACGCTCTCCTGGACGAGACTAAAAAATACCGCAACGCGCCCAAAGCCAATCGCTTGGAGAGTAGCCAGCTCACGGATGCGCGATGCGAAGGCAGCGTAGAGCGTATTGAATCCGCCAAAGACAGCGCCCGCTGCGACGAGTCCTGCCGTGATCCAGGTCATAACTCGCAGCGGTTTGTAAAAGGAGCTCAGAGCTGCGTAGTAGTCGGTTTCCCGGAGGGCGGCTAGTTCAAGATCAAGCCGCTGCTGACTAAAAAGATCCACTTCCGAAAAATCATCGGACGTCTCCATGCGAAGGACGACACAGGAAACGGTATCTCGCTGGGCGAGCATGTAGAGATCCCCAAGCACCGTCCAGATCTCCGATTCCATCACGGTTCCCGGCGCGGCAAACACACCGGATACGGTCATTTCCGAACCATCCAATTTTACCGTCTTTCCCGGACGGAGCGCCTCTTGCGGCAAACCAAGTTTCCTCCAAGCGAGTTTGCCGACCATCACTTCACCGGCGCGTGGAAAAGTTCCTTCCATAATGCGGACTTCGGGATGCACGAGCAAAGCTTTCGGTGTCACGCCCCGGAAAAGCCCCTGACCTTTCCCACCGCCTGCAGTTTCCAGAAAAGACATGTAGTGGATTTCCGTGGACACTGCCGGAGTTCCTAGAATCGTGGAAACGCCAGGAATCCCAACCTCCGCGATGCCGCCGAGCTGCGCGGAAACTTCGCTTCGTTGGATACTCTCTTCACTCCCGGCTCCGATCAGGATCGCATTGCGGGGGGAACCGGATGCGGAAAGCACCTCCGCCATCCCGCTATTTAAGGCGGTCGCGGCCATCACCAAAAGCACGACCAAAGCCGAGCCACCGACCGTCTGGGCGAGGCGCGACTTGTCGCGGAACAGGTTTCTGAGTGCGTAGGTGAGTGGGAGCATGAAACTTTAAATTTTAAACTTTAAACTCCAAGGGAGATTCCGATGGACTGGCTTTGCGATCCTTAGCGACCTTTGCCACTTTGCGGTAAAATCACTCATGACCTTAGGGACTTCACGATGGGCTGGCGGATTGCGACGAAGGCGGGATGTACAGATGCCACGATACCGAGAATGAGTGCTCCGGCTATTGCTAGAAGAGCGGTGGAAATTTCCGGGAGAACGGCAAGGGTGTGGCCTTCGCTGCCCATGGTAAAACTTTGCCAGCGGAGAAAGCCCCAGGCTAGGCCGGCACCGACGATGCCGCCTGCTAGACCGAGCATTCCTCCTTCGCTGAGAACGAGGAACATGATCGCTTTTCCGGGATATCCGAGTGTGCGCAGGACTGCATTTTCCTTCACGCGGCTGCGCACCATGAGGAGGATGGAGTTCGCAACGAGCGCAACCACTGCTATAACAGCACCGAGGCCGAGCCATCTTGTGAAGCCAATGAGTTCGATCAGCTGACCTGCCGTTTCCGCAAAGAATGCCTTCTCCGGGCGTGTGTTGGTTGGCTGTTGATCGGATTTAAAACGGCTGTCGATTGCTTCCGCGACCTGCTTGAGATCCGAAGATTTCTCCACCCGCACGTTGAACTGGGTGACAATTCCAAGTCCAGACTTCGATGCCTGCTGGAGAAAATCGAGATGAACGTAGGCCACATTGTTGTCCTGCGGAAAAGGAGAACGAATGATTCCCGCGACGTAAACGGTGATACCCACCGCATCGAACTTGTCCCCCGATTTTAGTCCACGGTGCTTCGCAAACTGCTCGCCGAGCAATGCTGCGTCAGTCCGCTTTTCCCACTCGGCGCTACCGCCCTCGACAATCTCAATCTCAGGGGCGAACTTTGTCAAAAGCCCACTAGGAACGCCACGAAAGGTAATCACATCAAGGCTGGCACCACAGTTGTTCACCACGATCTTGATCGGGATGACTTCACGGACGTTATCAATTCCCCGAATTTCATCCGCGTAGTGCTCGGGTAACTGGCTGGTCATCGGACAGAAACGGTTCTCCCGATATACTACGAGCGTAGTATCTGCCGCCGTCTCTTCAGTCACGGATGCCAGCGATTGCTGGAGTGTTTCCACCGAGGTGAAGAGAAACATCCCCGATCCAACACCAAGAACCGTAAGCAGCGTTCGCAAGCGATGGCGGACGAGTTGCTTGAAAGCTAATGAAAGGAGTGCGGTCATGCGACGGTGAGGTTCGGATCGGTAGTGAGGAGTTTTCCTTTCTCAAGGTGGAGTGCCCGATCAGCGGCGGCGGCGGCTCGTGCATCATGGGTAACCATGACGATGGTCTTGCCGTGCTCTCGCGAAAGTGACCGGAGCAAGCCGAGGATGTGGGTAGCTGACTCGCGGTCGAGGTCACCGGTCGGCTCATCCGCGACCAATAGAGCGGGATCTGCGACCAGAGCACGAGCGATGGCGACCCGCTGTTCCTGCCCTCCAGAAAGCTCGCCGGGCGTGTGATCAGATCTTCCAGACAGTCCGACAAGATCCAGTGCCTCCTCCGCCTTCTTTCTCCGCTCCGCGCGGCTGAGGGATGTGATGAGCAGCGGTAGTTCCACGTTTTCGAAAGCAGTTAGAACGGGGATGAGATGATAGAGTTGGAAAATATAACCGACCTTCCGCGCCCGCCAACTGGTGAGCTGCTTGCGGGAGAAGCGGGCGATGTCTTCCCCGTCGATTTCAAGGCTGCCACTGGTAGGCGTATCAATGCCGGAGATCAGGTTCAGCAAGGTGGTTTTCCCCGATCCGGATGGACCCATGAGCGCGAGGAATTCTCCTCTCGGAACTTTCAGGCTGAGATTTTCCAAGGGCGTGACGGTGTTCGCTCCCTTGGTGTAGGATTTGGTGATGGCTTTGCAGGAGATCATGTTCAGTCGGGGAAAAGGGGGTTGAGGCGTTGGCCGGACTTCAGACCGGAGGGATTGGAAACCACCCACTCTCCGGGTCGTATGCCGGAGTTCACGCGGATCAGGTTTTCGCGAACCGCTGAGGTTTCTACGGAACGCTTTTCCGCACGCATAGAATCAGAATCGCAGATCCAGGCAGTTCCGTCCGAGACGGCTCCAACAGGGACATACACGACGATTCCCATCGAGTTATCTACGCTAGTTCCTGTAGATTCGGTTTCTAGAAAGGTTTCGAAAAATTCGACCCGGCAAAGCATCTCAGGACGGAGCTTTTTACTCGGATTCTCGATCCGGACTTTTGCCTGGAGGGTGTTTCTCTGGAGATCAGCAGACCCTTCGATACGGGTGACTTCGCCTTCGAAAATCATGTCCGGTAAAAGGTTGCAACGAATCTTCGCACGCTGTCCGACACCGAGTCCTGCAGCATCACCGAGGGGCACATCGACCCGCACCTGGAGATGTTCTGGATCGTAGAGAATCGCGATAGTGGAGCTATCCTCGGCATCCATTCCCGCCATCTTTTTCTGGCCGGGAGCAGCCATCAGGGCGAGG
The DNA here is from genome assembly GCA_905182475.1 of Akkermansiaceae bacterium. GTDB lineage: Bacteria > Verrucomicrobiota > Verrucomicrobiia > Verrucomicrobiales > Akkermansiaceae > Luteolibacter. The sequence continues at coordinate 6,505 of CAJJBR010000128.1, forward strand.
ACACGGCCGTCGGCGGGGGCGGTGATCTTTGTGCGGCTGTAAGCGAGTTCCGCTTTCTCAAGATCAGTCTCAGCGCCCTTGATTCTCGATTGGATTGCGAGAACCTGATAAGCGATCTGGTTAAGATCCTCGGCGATGCCCGCGATACGAGCTTTCGCAGCATCGACTTCCGCGAGGCTACGGGTGTGGTCGAAACGAACTGAGATGCGCTCGTCCTCGGTGATCGAACCTTTCGACATACGCTCGTAGCGGAGAAGCTTATTTTCAGCCTCGGCAGCGTCTGCCTCGGCTATCGTGAGAGAGGATTTCTCAATCTCCATTTTTTGAAGGGCGATCTGGGTACCGACACAATGGGCGTCGAAGGAGGCTTTCATATCCCCGAGTTTGGCGGCCATGAGGTCACGCTCGATACGGGTATCGACTTCAATAAGTGTAGCCAGCAGGTCACCTTTCTTCACCAACTCACCCTCGAGGACATAGACTTCATCGACAATGCCGTCGGTCAGTGCGGTCGCCTTGATAGGAAGCGGGTCGGGCTCGATCCAGCCGGATGCTTGGAAAAGCAGGGAACCGGTGGAGGAAGACGATTTCTGTGGGGCCGCTTTCGCCTCCGTTTTTTCCTCGATACCCACGGCAGGGAAAACCTCAACGGTCTTTGCAGGTAGCAGTCGGTCGCGGAAAAGGAGAGCGAAGAGGAGGGCAAAGCCTGCAAGAATTCCAAGCGGAAGCAGCCAGACACCGAGCCGCACTTTTGCAGATTTCGGGGCTTCCGTAGTTTCGAATAATTGGCCTGTGGTGGACATTGTTTTCTGAAAATTGAAGGTGGATGGGCGAGAGCCCGTGAGTGAACGACATCGCCAAGATCACTTGGATCATATGGCGAAAACTTCAGACACTTTCCTTCAAATCAGCAGACACCGCTGCAGCAGATACAAGCGGGGTATATCCGGCGACCCACGGTCTTTCTCCGGGGAAATCCTTTCAACCCTGAAGGCAGGGACGAGATCGATTGTGGTAACAGGAAGAATGCTCGAGGCATCAGCCGTAGGGAGCTGGACGGGAGAGGATTTCTCCGCATTCGGCAGGAGTTTCGAGGAGACCATGCAATCGGGATTGATAGGCTCGTGCTCTCCTTTCTTCCCACAGCAGTCCTTTTCCTCCACCGGGCAATCACCCGTGCCATCCACGAACGCCATGCTCATGGTGCAAAAATAATGCTGCACGCCAGCCATGGGCAGAACCATGGCCATCAGGGCGAACAATATTGTGGAGAACAAACGCATCGTGTTGCGAAGAGTCTAAACCCGATACTTTTATTCCGCAAGAACGATAGGGATTAGCTTCCGAAGGTGATATGGACGCCTTTTTTCGCCCATGCGGAGGAGATTTCTTCTTCCAGTTTTCCGAAACCCCGTCCGCCGTGGAGTGAGGAAAGTGCGGAGAGAAGGCAAGCTTTCATCTCACTTTCCAAATCTGATGTTCAGTCCCTTCTTAGCCCATGCCCGCGCAATATCTTCCTCAAGCGCGGCGAAACCCTCACCCGCATGCAACGGATATAGCGCAGCTTCACCGTATCCCCCCGCCTTTAGTCCTTTCAGGAACGCGGTGATCTTTTTCGCTCCACCGCCTCCTTCCATGTGGAAAAAATAATACACGATCGCCAGACTGGCTCCGTAGTTCAGGTTCGCCTCACTACCAGCGAACCGGCGGTAGGACATCAGCATGAATTCCTTCAACGGTGGCAGCCGAATATCTTTGCCGAGGACTCGCCCGCCCATGCCTTTCTGCCCATAGGATGTCACGTACTCCATCACCGTATCGCCATGGGGATCCACCCAGAAATAGCCGGGATGATACGGTGTGGTTCCTACATACTCCGCAAGACCTTCGGTAAACCAGCCAACCGAACCGTGCGCATAGTATGCCGCCGGAGTAAGCTGGTGCACCAACTCATGGATCAGAACCTTGTGATCCTTCCTCTCGTCCCTCTCAAAGCCGCCAGCCGCTTCCCGCAATTGGAGACTGCTGACTGGCACGAGCACCAGACGTTTCAATGGCATATAGCAGCCTCCGCTCCCTCTCGGCCCTCCTGATTTGTAGTAGGTGACGTCTTTCCCAAAAATGAGCACAAACGATCTCCTGGTCGTTGGCCCCGTTTTTATCATCCCCCAACGGAAGGGAATTCATATACTCTCTCGTCGTCTCAAACAAGGTGGCGAAATGCATGGATGCATCGTAGGCGATGGGTTCGTCTGCGTAGAAATGATAGCCTGGACTTTCATACACATAGACTTTTTTTATAGGATCCTCAGAAATCACCTTGTGCCTTGGGTTTTTCGCCGGACGAGCCGCCTTCGGCCAAGGGGCTCCGAAGTTGTCGTAGGTTTTCTCACCCGGGTTGCTCGCGGCGTATTGCCTGTACGTTAGTATCCTTTCCGGATCCGTCATCTGAGCCAGCCAGCCCATCGAGATTCAGCCCCGGGACGTTGGAAAGTAGGTGGAAAGCCCTGTCTGCAATCGCCTTCTTCTGACCAGCATTGAGCTTGAAGATAAAAATTACCGCGAACGCGGAAAGGCCAAAGATAACCAGCAGCATGAGAGACTTGCATATACCTTTGACTGACGAAGCGAGTGACATCGCCGAATGATTAATCTTTCCGAACGATTTATCCAAGCTGGAAAACCGGCTCCTACAGGGCATCTACATTTGAATAAACACTGGCAAAGGTAGAATTTTTTTACCGCAATGGGAGCGCAGCGGACATAGGCGAAGAAAGTGATTTTCAAACGTCTCTCCGGTGGCAGGTGGCGCGATCGGCACGGTGAACTCTTCCTGGAGCTTTTCGAAATCCTTACGGGCAGCAGCTACTTCCGCGGCGTAATCGAAGAGCGGCTTACCAAGTCCGGTGCGGCCCGCTTTCACAGCTCCTTTTTGACCAAATAGAACTTGGCTCATCTCTTCCACATCCGAGGGACCTTCTTGTGCGTTGAAAGAATTGGTCATGAGCCATTCATCGTCGTTTACCAGTTTATCCATCGCCGCGAGCAGCTTTTCACCAGTGACTTCGATACCGATTTTTCCGCCATCTTCAGTAAAATTCACAGTGGCTCCCGACTTACCGGGGAGGTTGAAAACCGCCTTATGCTTCAACCCTGTCATGATACCGGTCATCATCGGCTTACTCTGCTTGAACTTCTGGCGCTCCACCTTGATCTCCTTTTTCCTTTCCTCGGGATCTTTGGAAATCACCTTTTCGTTATCGACTCCTTCGCTCTCTTTGAAATCCATGGTCAGCGTCCCCTTGCCGCCATCTGCCGACCAATCGAAGGCCATGATCCCCACGTTGTGGAGTTCGAGCTCCTTGATATCCGCGAAATAGCCAGTTCCCTTGAAGTTGACCCGGCCGTCATCAGCCCAAGAATAGGTCACGTCCCGCCAGACCTCCACGCCTTTCGTTTCTTTCATGAACTTAGAAACCGCCTTCTTCAGCGCTTCCTCCGTTTGCTCGTCATCGCCGTTGAAGGAGATATTGGGAAACACGCTGTCCAGCCTAACTTTCCCAGTTCCATCGGGATTCAAGGTGAATCGTGCGGAAAAACGGTTACTTCAGTATACGAAGACGTGGAATCATTTCCCTTCTCGCATCTCCCGCTTGCGCATCGGCATCGCGTCGATGCTGCCATAGAGCTTCGCGAAAGTGAAATCCGCCAACGGCCATTCGAGCGTGGTGCGTCCGTCTTTCCCAATCAGGTAAACCATCGATTTCCCGGCTGGAGGCGAAAGACGCGCCTTGAATTCGGCCGCGAGTTCCGGCTTGGCAGCAAATTCCCTTTTCCCTGATCCCTTGAGTATGAACACTTTGAGATCGCGCTCTTCCAGACCAGCCTCTTCCTTGCCGAGAAGCTTCACGATCTTATCATCAGCTCCACTGATCGCAAGTAACCGAAATTCCCATTGAAAATCAAAAATCTCCCCTTGGGCAAAAACCATCGAGGAAGTGAAAACAATCAAGGGAGCCGCGACTTTCATAACCGCGTAAGATACCTCGGCTTATTTAACTGCCAAAATATATTTCAAGACAGCCGCTTCTTCCGCTTCGGAGATCCCGGCGTTCCAAGCCATACCCGGAGTAATTAGGTGCCAGTCCTCCGTCGAGATTTCGGAAGGCATCATCGGCTCGTGGCAACGACTGCACTGCGCCATGTAAACGCCGTAGCCTTTTTGTAAAACAGCAAGATCTTCGCCGCTGCCCGCAGCCATGGCGGCGCTAGGAACTGGGAGTTGCGGGCTAGAGGAACAAGCCGAGATTGCGATTACGAAGGCCAGTGCGGAGAATCTCGATTTCATGACCAGTTGCAGCCGAAAATCGCCGATCCATTCAATCTCCATCTTGGATCACAGAGTGCCAAATTTTTCCCTGTGCATCAACTTTTGACAAAACCTCCGCCATTCATAGTCTCGTGCCGGAAACATCACCTATAGATCCCCAAAACTTTACTGAATCATGAGCTTATATCTCGACTACCTCGCTGAAATTGAGGAACGAAAAACCGAAGGCCTGCATCCAAAACCCATCGACAGCGGAGAACTGCTGGCTGAAATCATCGCGCAAATCAAAGATCCCGCGAACGAGCATCGCGAGGAATCCTTGAAATTCCTCATCTACAACACCCTCCCCGGCACAACGTCCGCTGCCGTCGAGAAAGCCAACTTTCTCCAGCAAATCATCCTCAGTGAGGAAAATGTCCCTGAGATCACTCCCGACTTCGCCTTCGAACTCCTGTCCCACATGAAGGGAGGCCAGTCCATCGAAGTTCTCCTCGACCTCGTCCTCAAAGGCAAGGATTTCGAAATCGCCCAGAAAGCCGCCGAAGTCCTCAAGACGCAAGTTTACCTGTATGATGCCGACATGGCTCGCTTGGCAGATGCTTTCAAAGCTGGTTGCCCTGTCTCGAAGGATCTCCTCGAAAGCTACGCCCAGGCCGAGTTCTTCACCAAGCTCCCCGACATCCAGGAGGAGGTTCAGGTCGTCACCTTCGTCGCTGGCGAAGGCGACATCTCCACCGACCTCCTATCTCCCGGGAATCAGGCCCACTCCCGCTCCGACCGCGAACTCCACGGCCAATGCTTCATCTCGCCAGACGCCCAGCAAAGCATCAAGGCCCTACAAAAAATCCACCCCGACAAGAGCGTCATGCTCATCGCGGAAAAAGGCACCATGGGTGTCGGCTCCTCCCGCATGTCCGGCGTGAACAACGCCGCCCTCTGGACTGGTAAACCTGCCAGCTCCTACGTCCCCTTCGTCAACTTCGCCCCCATCGTCGCAGGCACCAATGGCATTTCCCCCATTTTCCTCACCACCGTTGATGTCACCGGCGGCATCGGCCTCGACCTCCAGAACTGGGTCAAAAAGAAAGACGCCGAAGGCAACTCCGTGAAGGACGCAGAAGGCGACACCATCCTCGAACAAGCCTACTCGGTCGATACCGGCACCCTCCTCACCATCAACACCAAGGACAAAAAGCTCTACCAGGACGGTAAAGAACTCAAAGACATCTCCAAGGCCTTCACGCCTCAGAAAATGGAGTTCATGAAAGCCGGCGGCTCCTACGCCATCGTCTTTGGCAAAAAACTCCAAACCTTCGCCGCCAAGACTCTCGGCATCGAAGCCCCCACCGTCTTCGCTCCTTCCAAAGAAATCTCCCACGAAGGCCAAGGCCTCACCGCCGTTGAAAAAATCTTCAATAAGAACGCCGTCGGCACCACTCCCGGCAAAGTCCTCCACGCAGGTTCCGATCTCCGCGTTGAAGTCAACATCGTCGGCTCCCAGGACACCACCGGCCTCATGACCATGCAGGAGCTAGAGGCCATGGCCGCCACTACCATTTCTCCCATCGTCGATGGCGCTTACCAGTCCGGCTGCCACACCGCTTCTGTCTGGGATAAGAAAGCTCAAGAAAACACTCCGAAACTCATGCGCTTCATGAACGACTTCGGCCTCATCACCGGACGTGACCCCGAGGACAAGTATCACCCCATGACAGACGTCATCCACAAGGTCCTCAACGACCTCACCGTGGACGACTGGTCCATCATCATCGGTGGTGACTCCCACACCCGCATGTCAAAAGGCGTCGCCTTCGGAGCAGACTCCGGCACCGTCGCCCTCGCCCTCGCCACCGGTGAGGCCTCCATGCCCATCCCCGAATCAGTCAAAGTCACCTTCAAAGGCACTCTCAAGGGGCACATGGATTTCCGCGACGTCGTCCACGCCACCCAGTCCCAGATGCTTGATAAATTCGGCGGCGATAACGTCTTCCAAGGCCGCATCATCGAGGTCCACCTCGGCTCCCTCCTCGCCGACCAAGCCTTCACCTTCACCGACTGGACCGCCGAAATGAAGGCAAAAGCCTCCATCTGCATCTCCCAGCCGGACACCCTCATCGAATCCCTCGAGATCGCGAAAGGTCGCATCCAGATCATGATCTCCAAAGGCATGGACAACAAAAAAGGCGTCCTCCAAGGCCTCATCGACATCGCCAACAAGCGCATCGCCGAAATCCGCTCCGGCGAAAAGGGTCCACTCACTCCCGACTCCAACGCCAACTACCACGCCGAAATGGTCGTCGACCTCGACATCATCAACGAGCCCATGATTGCCGACCCCGACGTCCACAACGACGACGTCTCCAAGCGCTACACCCACGATGTCATCCGCGAGCTCTCCTACTACCAGGGCAAAAAAACCATCGACCTCGGCTTCGTCGGCTCCTGCATGGCACACAAAGGCGACTTCAAGATCGTCTCCAAAATGCTCAGAAACCTCGAAGAAGCCCAAGGCGAGGTCAAATTCCAAGCCCCTCTCGTCGTCACCGCCCCCACCTACAACATCATCGACGAGCTCAAGGCCGAAGGCGACTGGGACATGCTCCAGAAATACTCCGGCTTCGAGTTCGACGACAACGCCCCCAAAGGCGCCGCCCGCACCGAGTATGAAAACATGATGTATCTCGAGCGCCCCGGCTGTAACCTCTGCATGGGCAATCAGGAAAAAGCCGAAAAAGGCGACACCGTCATGGCCACCTCCACCCGCCTCTTCCAAGGCCGAGTAGTCGAAGACTCGGACCGCAAAAAAGGCGAATCCCTCCTCTCCTCCACCCCAGTCGTAGTCCTCTCAGCCATCCTCGGACGCACCCCGAACCTAGAAGAATACAAAGCCGCGGTAGAAGGCATCGACCTCACCACCTTCGCCCCACCAACCGGCGCGATGGTCGCGAACTAAGCAAATTTCAGCTCGCTCCGGAAGTATCTCTATACACTGGAGCGGGCAAATTACCTCGCTGCTTTACTGCTCCTTCCGGAGAAACACCAGATCGCTTCCGGACGAATCTTTTGCACTGAATTTGTAACCAGCAGTCGTAAATTCTTTCAGATCTTCTGCGTCCTGAATTCCCTCACGGACAATATCACTGGAGTCAGGTTTCTCATCTTCACATTTCTTCCTAGAAACAACGCTTGGCCGAATACGCTAATTTGAGAACTTTTCACTTGTGGGATACGCAAATAAGAGTATTTTCGAAGAGTGATTGTCAGCTTCGCAGACAAGGAGAGTGAGAAAATTTTCAATCTGACGTTTTCGCGTAAAATCGCCCCGGAAATCCAGGAACGTGCCTACCACAAGCTCGTCGCCATCCACGAAGCAGTGTCGCTCGAAAACCTCCGCCAGCCACCAAGCAACCGCTTGGAGCTTCTGAAAGGCAAGCTTTCCGGACTCCATTCCATACGTATCAACAAACAGTGGCGAATCATCTTCCGATGGGAAGGGCAGGACGCCCACGATGTGAAAATCACCGACTACCATTGAAACCATGAAACAAGAAACCACAGGTATTCCCCTGACAAACTCTGCCGCTGCAATGCTGCGGGATTTTCTGGACGATCACAGCCTGACGCAGGCGAAGCTCGCCGCAGATCTCCACATCAGCCCTCAACTTCTCAATGACATCCTCGCCAGCCGTCGCCTACTCACCCCGGAGCACTGCCTGAAGCTCGGGCGCTACTTCGGCAACGAGCCGGAATACTGGATGCGTCTGCAGAACCATTACCTCTTCCGCAAAACCCAACGCGAGAAAGCCGACGAACTCAACGCTGTATTGCCACTCAAGATCGCAAGCTGAGGTAGTCGCTCAACCACCTTGCCAGATTGTAAAACTGGCTTCCGTGTCTTCCACTGAATGTCGAATAATAACACCTTTTACCGAATGACCCGAGTACGTCAGCTCGCGCCAGTGCTTCGTGAGAAAGCTACCCCTGCTCTTTCCGCAAAAACACCAGCTTACTCCCATCCGAGTCCCCCGCGCTATACTTGTAACCAGCCGTCTTGAACTTCTTCAAATCCCCCGCCTCCTGAATCCCCTCCCGGACGATAAAGTCAGCCATCATCCCCCGGGCTTTCTTCGCGTAGAATGAAATGATCTTATATTTCCCGTTCTTCTCATCTTTGAAGATCGGAGTGATGAGATCCCCTTTGAGTTCGGCTTTTTTCACCACGGAAAAATACTCGTTCGAGGCCAGGTTCACCACCGTTTCACTCCCGGATCCTTTCAGATCCTTATTAAGAAGATCCGTCACCTTGCTCCCCCAGAATTCGTAAAGATTCTTTCCCCGCTCATTGGCAAATCGGGTTCCCATCTCAAGCCGGTAAGCCTGCATCAAGTCCAGCGGCCTGAGGACACCGTAAAGCCCGGAGAGAATCCGCATCTGTTTTTGCGCTCGGGAAAAATCCTCCGTGCTCCAATTGGAAAGCGCCATGCCTTGGTAAACATCTCCAGTGAAAGCGAGAATCGCTTGCCGGGTTTTCCCCTCCCTGAAATCTTCCTGCCACTCGGAAAAGCGTCCGTAGTTCAGCTCCGCAAGTTTATCACTGATAGCCATCAGCTTCCCTACCTTCGCGACAGAAAGCTTCCGCAAACCTTCAATCAATTCGGCTGAATCGTCGACAAACAGCGGCTTGGACGACTTTTTCGTAAGCAGCGGGGAGTCGTAATCAAGAGATTTTGCGGGTGATAGTAGAACAAGCATAGCGCGGAAAAGTTCACAGAAGATGAATCCATTCCCAAAAATGGCAAGTCTTCCACCTCTCACTTCTCACTGACTTGTCCGCCGAAGCCTCGGCGAAGGAGGATCACTCGGCACTATAGCGAAGCGACCAACTCCCCACTGGCACCCCCAGTCCTCTCGTGGTAAAGTCGGAGCAATGGACACTATTAGAACTTTCACCACCGGCTCCGGCACAGAAGGAAAATTCCACTCCCTCCCCGCTCTCGCGGAAAACGGTTTTCCAAACCTCTCAAAACTCCCCGTCTCCATCCGCATCGCCCTCCAGGATTTCACTGGAGTCCCCCTCAAGGTTCGCCTCGATACCCCAGCCGAAGCCGATTACTACAACGCCGGCGGCATCCTGCCCTACGTCCTCGACCAGATCCTCGCGTAATGTAGAAGAGACTTTCAGTCTCCTTTCCCAAAAGCCGCCCTCCTCCCCGGAAAGCGGCTTTCGAACGTCTGGCCACCCTCAACGAAGCCGATGAAAAGTCCCTCCTGCTCATTCCCGCCCTTCACTACTACAAACTCAAGGGAACCTCAAAATACTCCATCGACGCGGACTCCAGGAAATCCCCATGGCGGATCACCTTCCAATGGGAGAACCTGGAAATGAAAAATGTCGAACTCGTCAGAATCGAAGACACCCACTGAAACCAACCGAATGAAAACGAAACAAGCTGCCATTCCCCGGGATCCACAAAAGGTTCCAAAACCTCTTTCAAACCCCGCTGCCGCCCTCATCC
>CAJJBR010000129.1 GCA_905182475.1 Akkermansiaceae bacterium
ATTCTGCCGCGCATAGAGAATCGTGAAATGTCGACGCATCAGGTGGAAGGGAACCGCGATTTAGAAATCGCGACCTGCCCGGCGAATCACCCTGAAACTGCGCAGCCGTTGCAGTCGCGATTTCTAAATCGCGGTTCCTTTCCCAAGAAAAAGCTGCTGTAGGCAGGGCGCAACAACAGCATGGGGCTTGAGCCCCATGAACCATGTTCCAGCCAATGCCCGTGCGGTAGGCACGGTGGATGGTTGCGCATTTCCCGCGTGCATTCAGCACGCATGGGCTTGGTTTGGGTAGTTCATGGGGCTTGAGCCCCATGCTGTTGTTGCATCTCGCCTACAGCGAGGAAGACCTGAAATTCAAAGCTAAATCACAAATCCCAAGAAAGTGGTGGGCAGGATTATTTTTGAACTGGGTGGCGAAGATTCTTCATCCCCAACGGGGATACGGATTTTTGCCCGGGGTTGCCGGCCTGCCCTCCGTAGCAGCGAAGCGCGAAGGAGGGAGCAGGGCGGAGACTAGCCTGGGAACTCCGCATTCCGGATATCCCGACCCCGTTGGGGTTGGGGAATTTTTCGCTGAGGATGTGGCCGGGGTTGCTGGGCAGCAGAATGCAGCCCCTCCTTGGGGCTTCGCCTGCTTGGTGGATTTTGTTGAATCAACCGCCAGAACGGGATCAATGTTTTTCCTCTCCCGGGCTAAAATACGTAACCCCGTTGGGGTTAATTCCCTTTTTTTGCCTTGGCGGCCATCTTGTGGTTAAACGAGTAGGCAACGACGTTGATGCCGAGCTGGTAGGCTCGATTGGCAAGGCTCTTGCTTATGCCCGCAGAGCCTGTCTGCCATGCGTCGTTCAGGTCGCCTGGATGATAAAACACCAGCCACCTTCCGCCCGGGCCTCGGACCCCCAGGGTCTCATTGCCGTGATGGAATAGCTTGGGCGAGCCTTCGGGGAACAAGTACGGTGACTTGAAAATCGGGTCGTCCTTCGAAATCACAACCAGCGGATACTCGGGATACATCTCACGCATCAGCCGCCGGAAGGCCCCATCGAACCCCCCGCCACCATTGTCCGCAAACAGCATTGCAGTCTTCTGGAGGGTGAACTCACGCAGTGCCTTCTTCTCCGCACCAGACAGGCCAATCTCCCCAACGCCCGTGATGAATACAAACGGGGGTTCATACCCCTTCTTGTATTGGTCCAAGTCCGAAACGGAGCGAACCTGCGGCACCGGATTGATCTTCAGACCCGTCATCTTGTGGAACGCGTTGAGGAAATTCACGTCCGCATCCATCTGCTGATTCCAGCCGTTACCCGAGTGCTTCAGGCGAAGGAACTGAACCTTCGCGTTCGCCATCCCATCAGGCCAGCCGCCTTGGTTTCCGCCGCCTTTGCCCAACTTGCCCCCTCGCGAGGTATCGGCGGCATAGGTCTGATTCGTCTCCTCATCGACATCCTCGAACACCTCGTCGTCGATGTCCGGAACCTCCCAGACGATCGCCGAATTGGGGTTGAGAACGTATTTCTTCTTGATCTTCTTGACCTTCACGACCTGGACCTGTTCGACGGCTTCCTGGCCCGAGCCCTCCGGGATGCCATACATATACTCCTTGAACGACAAGCCCAGCAGCCACGGCAAAATGAAGATAAAGAAGATGTGCAGGAAAATCGCCCAGCCGTTACTGCGGCGATATCGCGAACGATCCTCAAGATCTTGATTCGACAGATCCGCGTCGGACACACACCACTTATCCGCCAGTCGACCCATGAAGGGAACTTTCGACAGCACCCGCCACAGGCCATACCAGACCGCATGAATGCCCCTCGCGGCGACCTCATCTACGGCGTCAAAACACACCACCGCCTTGCGGGCGACTAGGGCGCCGCCGCGTCGGTATCGAGAACTCAATTTGGATGAATCGTTAGGCATCTAGCTCGTAGGCATCTAGCTCGTAGGCATCTAGGAAAAGGCAAAAAAACTGTCTTCGGTCGGGTTCTCAGTCGATGCCCAGGTCGTCCAGGCCAATCCCTCCCTCGTCAGGCTCGGTGGGTGCCTCTTTGGTTTCTGTAAACTCCTTGGGCACTACCTTGCTGTTGTTGCCGTCCTTGTCTTTCGTATTTTTCTTATCGGCCTTGGCATCTTTCGTCGCCATTTCGGCATCCCGGGCAGCGATGGCTGCATCTTTTTCGTCGAGGATGCGTTGCTTGTCTGCCAGCAGCGCATCCTTGATCTCCTGAGTGTTTAACGCATACGCATGGGTCACATCTATGGTGCTGTACTTGGCGCACATGATGATATTCCCTACCGACAGTAGCAGAATAATCACGACATGTCCGACCGTCGAGACGCCGAGAAGCTTAACCAGCTTGGTGTTGTTAATACCGCTCATCAGTTCGTCGGCTTGTTGGCTAATGTCAATTTCTTGAATCGCCGAAGGTGTTGTAATCATAGTGTCTATTTCCCTTAGGGGTTAGTTATCTTTTGTGGATGGTTCGCCAATGTCGCCAATGGCTATAATCGTAGCGCCCGCTCGGACTAACGACATCTGTATTTCGCTATATTGCTTGTAAACCAAGTTTTTATCGATGGTCATCGCAACCCGTTTGTCGTCGGCATTCTCGATCAGCATCGAGACGGCCGATTCCAGCGAGCCGATCGGCTGCACCGCGCCTTGCAGGTAGCAGACACCATCGACATCCATCGACACCGAGACCGGCGCGGGGTCGACCTCCTCGATATTTCCCGCTTCGACGCGTTCCAGTTCGATATGGGCCTCTTTCACGAAGTTGCTCGCCAACATGAAAAAGATGATCAGCAGGAACGCGATGTCGCCAAAGGAGGCCATCGGAACCATGATCGGAAGTTTTCTTCTTTTGTGTTCTATCATTCTGCATCTTTAGATCGATTTATTCGTCGGTATCTCGTTCGATCAGAGCCACAATGCCGTCCGCATCCCGGATCGCCAGCATCACGTTGTAATACCGCTGATACACCACGTTTTCGTCTGATTCGAGCACCACCATGCGTTGCTCCTCTTTCTTCGTGCTCAGTTGCTCGTCGGCCAATTGCACCCGCAGCTGCCGTAGCGTGAGGCTAGACTTGCTGTCTTCGCCATAAAAGATCTCTTTGCCGGTGAGCGAAATGGTCAGTTGCTTCTGTTCCTCGCTATCACCATCTTCGCCCGAGGGGATGTTCAGCTCCTGCCCACCGATCAGCTTGAACGTCGTGGTCAAGATGAAAAAGATGATCAGCAGAAATGCAACGTCCGAAAAACTGCTGACATCGACTTCGCTTTCTTGGCGTTTTTTTCTGCGTATTTTCATCGTTCGCTCCGTCTTAGGCGGTGGGAAGAGTTACGGTTTTGGCTCGGTGTTCTGCGCTTCGGTGAACGGGTGATCGAGCGTAATGTAGTCGATCAGTTGGGTCGCGGTCTGCTCGATTTCCAGCACGACATGGTCGACTTTCTTGGTGAAAATGTTGTAGGCAATCACCGCAGGAATCGCGACGATCAATCCGGCGGCCGTGGTGACCAAGGCCTCGGAAATACCGGTCGAGACCTGGCTCGCATCGAGGCCACTGCTCATCGATCCGAACGAGCTGATCATGCCCGTCACCGTTCCGGTCATACCCAGCAACGGAGAGACCGACGCGATCATGGTCAGCAAGTTCAGGCGCTTCTCCAGCGCCTCGATCACGTGCTGGGAATAATCGGCAATGCTCTTGTTCACGCCGACTTCAATTTCCGCCATGTTCTTGTCCGCACGCATCAGGCGATCGAACCGGGTGAGTCCCGTCACCAGCACTGCGGCGATAGGTCCCTTTTCCTCGCGACACAGCTCGATGGCTTTGTCCGTATGTCCGTTTTCGAGTTGCTCAATGATTCCATTGAGTAGCCGCGATGGATTCTTCGCCGTCAGGCGGAACACGCGAATACGGTCAATAATCACCGCGATCGCTAGAATGGATAGAATGAGGATTGGGACCATCATCGGTCCGCCTTCTAGAATATTTTTTAACATATTATCGTGTCTTCAATGAGAGTGAATCGGTTAAATGGATCGTTATTTTAATTTTCGTTCAATGGATTTTCGGAAAGCAGCGGCTTTGGGGATCAGCGCCGAGTCGGGGTATTCGCTCAAGAGCTGCTGGCATTTTTCCATCGCCAGTTCATACCGCCCCATTCGATAGGCGGCTACCACCCATCGCAGCAGCATTTTATCCAAAAACTCCGCGTCGGGATAATCTACAAATGCTTGCTCGAGTATGTCAAGGACACGTGGGTAATTCTTCGAAACGTCAATGTGGTATTCGCACATTTTGTCGATCGCGTTTCCGGCATACAACGATTCGGGGTAGCGCTCGGCACATCTCTTGTAGGCCTGCATCGAAGCAGCGAGGTCCGCCTCCGTGCCTTGCTCGAAGGCGCGCTGCTTCGCCTGCTCTTCCATCGTTTCGGCGATACGGAAGGCGGACTCTGCCCTCAGGTCGGTCTTGGGTAGCGACTGAATCGCGTTGAACATCGCAATCGCCTCTTCGAACTGCTGGCTCTTGGCGTAGCTTGTCGCGACGCTCATCAAGGCGCGGTCCACCAGCACCGAATCCGGATAGAGCGTGATCAGGCGGCTGCAGACTGCGACCGCTTCTTTCATCTTGCCTTCAGCCAGAAGCAAGTCCCACTTCGTATTGTAGGCAGCCTCGATCGTTTCACGTTCCAGGGCAAAATTTTCTGCGATATCGAGAATCTTTTCGACTTTCGCCAGCCCTTCGGTCGAATAGCCCGTGGCCTTGTCAACCAAGCCCACCTTTTTGAAAATCGACGCCAGCTCCAGAAGAATCCTCGCCTCGATCAGGTTCTTCTTACTTTGCAAGGTCGGGTCCTCCACCTCGGGACTGCCGGTCCCCACAGTTCCCGTGCCCTCACCGCCGATGAACACTTTCGCCAGCGACGTCAAGGTCCGCGGGTCTGGAGACACCACGCTCTCTTGGTCCACATACGTCATCACCACGCGATCGCCACGCACTAGGCTCAGAACCGCCTCCTTCTGGATCGCGGGAATTTCCTCCACCAGGTCCAGCTTGAACCTACCGGTGAACAGGCCCGTCCGATTTCCAGTTTCGGTCAGCCTCAGGCTAAGCTCGTTCTTGCGCGTGCCATAGCTGTCCTGCTCGATCAGCGCGACGCCGACATTTTCGCTGTCGGGGTTCTTTTCGATTTTGTATTCGGTAATCACTTTCACATCGAGCGTGTCCGGTTCGGGCGACACGTCCAGATCCATGTCCGTCACTTTCACAAACACCTCCTGATCGATGAACAGCACCGACTTGTAGCGGTCATAGGCACCGTCGACAAATCCCATGCTCGCGGTCGACTTCACCGTCAGATCGCACAGTCGCTTCACGTCCATCGTGCCCGACTTGGTATTCTTGTCGGTGTAGGTCATGGCGATCGTATCGCCACCGGACAGTTGCAGCACGCCATCGCCCTTCTTCATTTCGCCGCCTATGCTCGGAACCGATCCGATATAGATGTCCCCTTGCGTACCGAGCGGACGGATGTCGAAGGTCTCCTCATCCCCGCTGGCGGTCTTGGCTTGGACAGAGACGACCGTGCCCAATTGGGCGGCTACGACGAAGTCCGGATCGGTCACTTTGACGAACAGTCGTCGCCCACCCTCAGCCAGAACCGCATCGACCTTGTCGGGCACTTCGACGCTCGTTCCGACCATTTCGAGCGCACGGACCGCACGGGCCCACTGGCGTTTTTCGAAGTGGCAGCGTCCAATGTAATAGTACGCTTGGTTGGCATACACGCTCCACGGATATGCGGTGATCACTTGGCGGAGCTGCCCAAAGGCTTTGGTGAAATCTGAGAGTTGGTAGTAGCAGATCCCCGCGTGATAGAGCGCCGAGGCGATCACTTCCTTGTCGGTGCTCTTTTGAGCCGCCAGAAACTGTTTGACGGCTACGTCATATTCATTCGCGCCAAGGTAGTGCTTGCCCAATGCGATGCTGGCTTTGAAGCGGATCTGACTGGCGGGGTAATTCTGGATCACCGACTCGAGCGCCTTGATCCCGCGCTCCACATTCTTCTGTTCGAGCAGCTCGATACCGCTGTCCAACAGGCGGTTGGCATCGTAATCGACGCCGCTTACCTTGCCGTTAGTGGCTTTGGCTTTGCGGGCTGCGTGGGCGGACGGTGCCTGTGCAATCATCACCGCCACGAAGGTAGCCATCGACAATAGCGTTGCGCCGGCCATTCGGTTCCGTTGTTTCATCTGTCTAATTTTCATCATGTATCCTATCTAAGTTGGTGTGAATGATCACGTTGCCTGCTTTTCTCTGTGGGTCTCGCGGGGTCGCGTCGCTACTCGGCCACTCCGCCGCCGGACTTGAGTCCCAAATCTTCCAACATCTGGTGTGCCTCGGACGCATATGGCGAACTCGGGTATGCCTTCATAATGTATCGTGCCGACGCGGCGGCCATCTTCTTGTCGCCCATCGGTTTCAGGTAGTATTTCGCCTTATCCCTCGCAGCCTCCGCCGCCTTTTCCGGGAACAGGTTTTGTATTTCACTCAGCGTCTCGATCACCTTCTTGTGGTCACCCAGTTTTCGATAGCACTGCTGAATATAGCTCAGGCCCAGCTCCGGCCTGTCCCACTGGCGATAGACCGCGATCGCCTTGGCGTATTGCCCCATGAACTGGAGAAGATCGCCGCGATGTAATGGTATATCCTTCTTGTGGAGAAGCCGTTCATGGTGGCTTTGCCTGCTGATCTCGTTGATCTCAGCCAGCATCTTTTCATCCATTGTGTCGATTTCATCCAAACACTTCAGGCTCTTCTTGCGATCCTCCCCTGATATATTCTTACCGAAAATCCACCTCTGAGCATACATCTGGTGTATGTCCCACAGCTGCAGGCCTCGGTGCGGAATCTGGCTCGCGATGGAATCCCAGATGGCCTTGTTCGGCATCACCATGGCAAGGTCGTGTATCTGGGAGGAACGTTGAGCCTCGGTCGGAAGCGACTTGTACACCTCCACTAGCCGGAAGGCCGCGGTTTGCACCCCGTCTCCGACCGGAATCCTCTGGACCGCTTGCGAGAACCGAAACATGTCCACTGGCTCTTCCGGATTGGCTTTCGCCGCCTGCACCACCTCCTTCGCCTCAGCCAACAAATCCTCGATATAGGGTTTGAGCGAAGCGGCCTTGCCTGGACCCAGCACCATAATCATATGCTTGTTATACGCGGCCATCATGCCGGCCTTCTTATACACCGCCTGGGTCGCCGGTTGTTTCATGAACATGAGCAACTTGGGACGCTTCATTTCCTTCTTCTGATCGCCTTGGAGCAGTTCATTGGCCGCAGGGTCATGGGTTTCCAATTTGTAACCCCAGGGAGTAAGAGGATTAAACCACTCGACCAATAGACCGATCCGATTAACCGTCCGCCTCGCACCCCACATATCCTCGCCCTTGTCCTCCGAAGTACTCGGGGACAAAGCGTTCTTTTCGCGCTTCCAATCGAACGTGTTCCACGCATCCGACAAGGGCAGAAATTCGGCGTAAGCATCACGCCAGAAGAAATAGAGGAGTAAATTATTCTCCGCCTCATACCCATCTCCCCCACTATTATGTGTCGGACGTGGTTTGATCCGCGCCGAATACTCGTTCGCCGCCCGCTTCCACAACGCCACCGCCTTGGGGATATCCTTGTTCTTCACCGCATTGGTCGAAAGGTGCACCAACGCTTTGGCGGCAAGAGGATCCTTCTTGTAGTCCTCGTCATCCACCATTTCCTTGAACAGCTTCATCCCCTCGGCGATATCGCCATTTTCGATGTGTGCCAGGCCCATATAAAACAACGCCGGAGAAGCCGCGGGCAGGTCCGATGGGAAGAAGTCCATCACCTCGTTGAACTGCTTGATCGACTGAAACCGATTCATCCCCCAGTAACTGCTGAACGCCTTCTGATACAGGACGAATCCTGTCGCGGGCGATCCTTTGAACTGCGTCAGAAACTTATCAAACTCATTGCCCGCTGCCTCGGTCTCGCCCTTCTTCAACAACGAAAGGGCTTTATCATATTGGCTGCGTTGAAAGACCGTCATTTGCCGAAGCAGTTCGGGCGGTAGGTTGCGCAGCCGGGAACCCAGGAGGTGGCTCCCTCGCGAAGCCTCAGCCGCTTCTGCCGTCGGGACCCAGCCACCGACCCATGCGCTGCACACAACCAGCGCCAACACCGCCCACAGCCTGGAGCGACGCACACCTCGCCCGCCGGCTGCACCGGAGTCGGTGCGTCGTTGGATATCCTTCGAAATCGTCTTCATTCTATACTGCATGATTCGTTCCTTGCTTAGGCTAGTCTGCCATTTTCATACCGGACATCACTTCGTCGGTCAGCTTGCCTCGAGCGACCTTCGCCCAGTTGCTTTCGGGGTAATCCCAGGTGAGCTGCGTCCACCTGCGGTAGGCTTGCAGGAAATCGCCCGCCTGGTAGTAGCAATCGCCGGCCCAATACATCGACTTCGCCCGCAATGGCTTATCCTCGGTATACTCCGTGGTCAGCTGGGTGAATATCGTCGCCGCCTTGGCGAAATCCGTATTCTTCATCTGACACTGAGCCGCTAGGAACAATGCCTTTGCCGCCAGCTTGTGCTCGGGGAAGTTCGCCTGGAACCTTACGAAGATATCGCCGGCCACTTGATACTCCTTGCGAACATAGTATTGTTGGGCCATTCGGACCGTCGCGTCGGCCACCAACGGAGACTTGGGGTAGCGATAGATCAGACGCACGTATTCTTCCGACGCCTGATCGTAGTTCTTCATTTTCTCGTAGCAAATCGCCAGCTTCAACTGACTCTTCGAGGCATAAGACGCCTTGGGCCAATGGATAATCACGCCCTTGTACATCCCAATCGCTTCGATGTACTGCCCCAATTCCTGGGAAAGGTTTGCCAGCAGGTACTGCCCCTGCACGGCTTGGGCGGTATCGGGATAATCCCGCAGGGCCTCGGTGAGAACTCGCTTTCCGCGGGCAATCGATTCCGTTGCGGCTTCCTTTCGCCCGATCTTCCGCTGTTCTTTGGCAATCTCGAACAAGGCCTCTGCCATCAGGAACCGCGTCTTCACAGCCACCTGATCATCTTCGAACCGCTTCGTGAAGGCCACCATCAGCGCGTCTCCACCCATATGGATAGCGCCTTCAACCGTCAGCTCCTGGGCCTCGCTCGCCACCGAACCGTCCAGAGGGAGCTTCACCCTGACGCCTTCTTTATCCAGGCCCCAGGACGAAAGCGGAGTCGTGTCGGTATAGGTCAATTTCAGCGCATCGCCGAGATCGACCTCGAGGGTGTCTTCCTTGGTCGCCTCAACGGCGAGATCGTCATCATCCTCTAGCCCGTCGTCGTCGCCCAGGGTACTCTTGGTGTTCAACGTATCGGTGTCCTCTTCGATCACGATCGTTTCCTCCACTTTCTTTTCCTTCGCCTTTTGGATCTTCTCGGCAGGAAGCACCGGACGGATCGATCCGCGGAACAGACCGCTGTGCGGGTAGGTTTCCCTCAACGTCACCGATACCGTCTGACGCGGGCCGGCCAGCTGCACCGTCACTTCATCTTGCCCCTCACTGATATCGGCATCGGTATCGTTTACCTGCAGGTAGAGCTTCTGGCCGAGGTAGACCTTGTTCCGATCGACGCGATAGGTTCGATCCATCATTCGCAGGGACGCATCGGAACGAAGCTTGACCTCGCCCCGGGCGATCACTTTCTTCTCTTCGTTCTCGTGGCTGCCGCTACCATCGTTCTCGCGAACGATAATCCGCACCGTGTCCGCCCCGTTGACAATCACCGAGGCAAGGAAGGTAGAAGCCCATATGCCCATTTCGTCTTTAAGCGACACGGATTCCTTACGCACCGCAAACTCACCCATTTGTTTGACAATAACATTGTCAAACGGAGCGTTATTGTTGGCCTTCTGGAGACGGACGATTCCGCTAAATCTCCCCGTCTCCAAGGGCGACCCCTTTGCACCCGTCTTGGTCACGATCCGCGTCGGGTATCCCTTTCCAGATCCAGACGCCCCGTCGCTCAAGCGCAGGGGAACCGACACGACCCGGGCCTTTCGTTTGTCTCGTTTGGCGGCCGCTATTTCCGAGTCGCTCACCACATACGCGGTGTACCTGCTGGCTCCGTGGACAGCTCCCTTCGGGTACTCCACCGAGAACAGCAACACGCCCGACGAATCGATCATCACCGGGGAACCCTCTGCGGCAGAGACCGCCGCGAAACTGTCATAGGCGTCCCGATACACCACCGGATTCTCCAATCCCTGGCGTGCAAATCGCTTGACCGCACTCACCCCTGTCGGGCTCGTATCCGGAACCGGCTCGGACCTGGTCGGCGACACCACAATGGCAATCGAGTCACTGGACGACACCTTGATCGTCCCTGTTCGTTCGATCGGAATGCCCGGCAAGGAATTCTCGCTATCCAGATATTCGACCGTGATCTCATCGTCAGGATTCACCTTCAGGGTGTAGCCGGTGGCCTCGTCTCCGCCGGTGACATCACCCAAGCGGAGCACCAGCGTAAATCGTCCACTGTGATTCGCCCCCTTGCCGGCCGCATCGCCTGCATTTCCGGACTCCTGCGCCGTCATCTCCAGCTTCTCGCCACCGAGCGTGGTAATGAGCACCTTGATCGTATCGCGGGCGGGCGTTACATCGCGATCGTAGTCATTCACCAAGACCACGATATTGTCGCCCTTCTTGACGCGAGCAGCGACGAGATGCTTCACCTGGAGAGTTCCTTGCCAGTCCGTGGTGATTTCCTCATACAACAGGTGCGCGGTCGCATTGTAGAACTGCGAAAGCAGATCGGCCGTGAGTTTGGGATTCTTCTCCGAGAGACGCACATCGTCCTCGTATGAGACTTGAATCTTGTCACCCGATCCGATTTCCAAAATCTGGTTGGTTCGTCCCGTGGACACATCTTCGGTCACCGGAAGGACCTTGTTTTGCTTGGTATCGACGGCGGATATCGACTCCACCTGAATTTGGCCCTTACTGATCCCGTGGAAAGCAAAGCCCAACTTTCGAAGGCGCATCTCACTGTTCAATTTCGCGGTCAACACCTCGCCTTCGACCGACATCGTTGCGGGCCACTGGATCGCCGCTGCCAACTCAGGATGCTTCTTGATGCTGTACAAATCAGCCGCCAAGGGCTCGAAGCCCTTATCGCCCATGCTGCCCAACTCCTGATATTTCGTCCCTGGCAGATCGTTCTCCCTGGGGTTGGCGGTAAAGCGATAGCGGATCTGGTGTACGCCCTGGGTTAGCTTCGTCGGGGCATAGACACGCATCCCCGTTGATTCCTTGCTTTGAGGTAATAGCTCGATTTGCTCGCCATCCACCAGGAGCTCTGCCGTCGCCGCCTTCTCCCCCTTGATGGCAAAGCTGAACTCTTGTGGGGCGTCCACGGCGATCGCCACCTGAATCCGCACCTCCACGATCTGGTCATGGTAGCCAGAGTGATTCCCCCGTCGCCATTTGATTCCCTGGCTTTTCCTGAAGGCGTATTCGATCGCCGCGGTCTCGAATATCCGGTCATCCGCACTCGAGTCCGGCATGAGATATCGGCCCGCGATATCGCCCAGCGCAACGGTCGGCATGAAGCCCAATATCCGAGCGTCCTGATCCAGCTCGCCGGTCATCGCGATTTTTCCGATCCCGCCCAAATCGGGGCTGTTGAGCGTCACGGTGTCGAACACCGAACTGCTCATCGTGTCGACATTGATCCAGCGGTCGCCTTTCTTGGCGACGTCGCTTTTCCATGGGGTATTTTTGGTGGAGTTAATAATCGCGTGCGGATCGACACCCTCTTCGGTATCGCTGGCGGTGACCACCGGGAACGAAAGGCTCGTCTCCAGTCGTCCTTCGAAAATGCCCGTGTGGTTGCCCGTCTCGGTCAGAACGAATGCGTCCACCACGTCGCCACTGCTGGTGGTAGCCATTACCGAAACCGTGTCCGGTTCATTGGACTGGTCGCGATCGGCATCGGTCACCTGCATATTGATCCCACTACCCGGGCGAACGATGTGATCCCTATCCTCTTTCTCCCAAGCCTGAACCTCGCCCATCTTTTGGCGTGCTTTGCGATAATCGTTATAGCGTTCCAGCTCTTCGCCGGTGAGAATCGAACCGGCCGACGAGATGAGTTTTGCGTCGGCGGCAATCGTCAATGTCGCCGGAGGGAAATCCTGGTTGCGGGATTTTTGATATTCCGCCTCGATCACATAAGTAATCGTGTCGGATCCCATCAGGTCCAGGCGACTATTTCCTGGTTCCGCCTCGCCCAAAGCCGAGGCCAAACTGGCGTTGAACGACGTCGGGTCGTCGGTGTTGGCCACCAGCGACATCTTTTCGCTATCGCCACCGCTGGTCGTCACGATCACCGGGATAATTTGCCCGCCACCGGCCACCGCGAGGTTCGGGTCACTCAATCTCAGACGCAACGGAAGCCCCGGTGTCAGCACCCGCTGTTTCCCAGGCTTCCCGAAGAGGATCACCGGATCCAGCCGATTCTCAGCGAGTCGCAACTCGCCCTCCAGCAAATGTGCCTCTGGATGATTGCTTTCTCGTGCGAAACAGGCTTTGAGATTCTCCATCACCTCTTCAAAGTTCTCCTGCCGGTAGGCCACCAGCGCGAGCAGATAATAAGCCTCTGCCTGTCGCCCTATATCTGGCGACTCGACCATGCGTTCGAGTAGAACTGCCGCGGGTCCATAACTGCTCGTCTCGACCAGCAATTGGATCAGCCGAACCTGCGCCGTTTCGTAGGCCGATGACGTCGCGTAGCGTTTATTGCTTCGGATACTGCTATAGTCGCTCTGTGCGGCGGGGAAGTTTTGTTGGTCCCGATAGATGTCACCCTTAAGCAGCAGCACATCGGCAGCTGTCTCTGTATCAAGATCAGACTCCTTGAGCAGAATGGTCATCGCCAACTCCATCACAGCGTCGAACTGCTTCTCCTTGCGCATCTGGTTCATCGCCCACGTCAGATACTTCGGAGGCACGACATCCCAGTTTTCCGCCAAGGATTTCAAGAGCGGCTTGGTTTGCTTCCATGCTTCCTCGACGTTTCGCTTTTCCAGTTGGACGGACGCGAGAAACAGGGGGTAAGCCGGATCCGTCTTCGGCACCGGAATCACCGAGTCGATGTTACCGGCCAGCCGGATCGCAGACATTTGCAAGGCCTTGATCACGTCGGCTCTTCGGCTCTTGGTTCCATCCTGCAACGCTTGCTGAATCGAGACATAGAGCAACTCCGGCGCGTCGTACTCCTCCATCATCTTCTCGAGCGGCTCGAAGTTGGCTTTCAGCCGGGCCAGATCCTCGGCCCTCTCCATCAGCCTCGTGATCGCAGCGGTGAGCTGCAATACGTCCTGTGCGGATTTCAGGCTGGGAGTCGTTGCATTCCGCTCCATCGCGCCCTCGAGCGAGGAAATCAGGGGGCTCTCCGAGTGAATATTTCTCATTTTGGCGCCACGCAGAATCGCTTCTGCCAACACAAATTCGGTGAACGGAGCGACATACTTCTTTTCCTTCTTCTCCTCCTTGAACACATGCGTTTCGATCAACACCACGTCCTGCCATTCATCGCCCTTGAGTTGATACCCGCGGGCGACTCCCGCGTCGATGACCGCCCGCGCCTTGGGATCCCTCTGCACTTCGCCCGTTCCCGCCAGTTGCTCAAGGTTCGCCATCCGATCGACCGGACTCGGCATCGCCAGAATCTGGTTCACTGCCTGGGTCGTCCATGCCGCGAGCCCCGCCGGGTTCACTGCCGCATAAATCATCGTCTTTGCCCTCCAATTGCCAGGAAACGTTTTGAACACCTGGTCGACAAAGGCAGGATCAAAAGTCCCCTTCTTCTCCGCGATCATCCTCGACATGTGGTTCACTATCACTCTGCCGTCTTGGCGAATCTTTATCTTCTGCTCGATCAACGATTTCACCACCGTCACCCACGACTCGGGAGTCAGCGCCGACTCGGGAGTCGGCTGCGAGGAACTGTTCTCCAATACCCTCCACGCGGACTCGCCCATTTTCGGAGCCTGCTTCATGAAGGCCGCCTCACTTCCCTTGGGGATTACCATCTGTCCCACCGCATGGTCTTGTATGCCGGGCACATACCCATTGGCCATGGCACGCAAATACTCCTGCGAAATGAGCGCCCGAAACGGCATGGTATTGTCACTACGCCTCAAACCGGCGAATTGTTGAGCGAAGCGTTGGAAAAACCCGCCCGCATAGCGCGGATCCAGACAATCCGCCTTGAGAAGTTTCATCGCGACCTGCTCATTCCTCTTCTGGTCCTGCCCTCTCTGGCACAGCTTATGCACCAGCAGGGTCTTGGCATACTGCTGAATACTCTTGGCTTCGCTGGCGTAGTTGGACACCTTGAACGAGGTCTCCAACGCCGCATCGAGCATCTTCATCTGGGCATCGGGAGTATGCTTTGCGTCCAATGTATGGGCCATCGAGAGAAGCTTGTCGCTTCCCAGGTGAGCCCCCGAGACATAGGTGTTGAAGGCGATGTATGCCGGGTCCGCTTTGAACTTCTCGTCCGCTGCCAGTCCCTTGGCCAGGGCTTTGAGTTGCGTCGATGCGCCGACCTTCTTGGCAGCATTCAGGGCCATGATTGAAAACTCCGTCGGGGTCAACAGCGAGTCACCCGCGGTGGCGTATCGACCGATCAAGGCGCCAAACTTTTCCTCCGGTGAGCTGAAAATAAGACTGTATTCCAACGCTTGGGTCAGCAGCGCCTTTTGTTTGTACTGCTGAAGGGGTTCCAACGCCTGGACCAACGACTCAATCTCGAGTCCAGCCCGTCCGCCCGTCAGCGACGAAAGCGTCTGGGATACATTCGCCTCCGCACCAGCCCATGTGAGTGCTTGGCGGACCAGCTCCGCAGAGTTGTTCGATTTGCTATTCTTAACGAGGAATTGGACCGCCTTCTTCGGGTCCCTGTCCTTGGCTGCCACAAAAACGCTGAGCACGCCACTGACATATCTATACGACACAAAACGCCCCTTGGCGTTGCACAGGTCGACATAGCCCTGCAAAAGTTGGATCGCCTTGGCGTCTGACACCAATGGCAAAAACGTCTCCCGCGAGGAGCTCATCGACTGCAGAAATGCTACCGCTATCTCCGGTCCGTCCTTGGCCGTCTTGCTACCCTGGAGATACGACTCATAGATGCCCAGATACTCCCCCGCCATCCGCTGTGCAGCCGCCTTGTCCTTGATCCGGTCAAAGCCATTCATCACCTGCCAATATCGCGCCGGAACCTTGCCCTCGTGTTCCTTCATATGGTCCAGCATCAATTGCATGACCGGGCCGGGATCCGTATTCTCCATCGCCATCCCTGCCACGCTGGGGATCTGGTTTTTCTCTTGCTCCCTCAACCCTGTGGCCGAAAGCACCGTAGTGAACAATTGCGCCCGCTGGGAAACCGACTTGAATTTCTCGCGCTGAGCCATCAGGAAGGCAAACAGCGCCTGCTTTTCCGTGTCACTGGCTTCTCCTTGGAAGACCGCCTTGGATTCCGTCAATGCGGCCGCCATCTCGTTGGTGAACACCAACGACTGAATGTAGGCAATGCGGAGCTTCACCAAGGCGGGGCTATTCTCTCCGAAGATCGATTTCAACAGCTCATAGCTCTCCACATTCGCCCCGTTGGCGAGCATGTACGTCCCGGCAGCTTCGCGCTGAGCGGCGTCTTTCCCCTTCGACAGATAATCGCGATATCGAACGATGGCCTGCGATGACTTGCCCGCATCGGCCGCTGCCTGTGCACACTCGAACAGAAGTTCGGGCGTCGCATTGGGGGACTTCTTCAACAGACGCGTCGCCAAGCCGGCCGAGGTGATCGGTTCGAGTGCATAGCGGGCGGTTCGCATCGCCTCCTGCAGCTGCGCCGCGGTGAGAGCCTTGCTGGTCAGCGCACCGGACTCCTTCAGCGTCGCAAAGGCCTGGGCATAGTCACCCGCATCCGAAAGCGTCTTCGCTTGGGCGAACGCTTGGGGCGGAGTCAGCGTGTCCTGCGCCACGGCGCTCCCTGCCAGGCCCGCCACAGCGATGGCCATCGCCAGGGAAATTTTTCGGATCGATGCGAAATCTGTTTTTGCTACACGAATCATAAGATACAATTGTCTTTATCAGTCTTGGTTCTAGTTTTTCTTCGTAGGGCCCGCTTCACGCTGGGAGCTACTTCTACCGTCGGCGAAAGCGCCGTCTTTCAACTGGTCGTAGTGATCTTTGTTTGTCCACAGGTAGTAGATATCACTTCCCTTGGGCCGAACGCTTCGAGATCGCATCGCGATCCGCAACTGGCGCTGCTGGAGGGTAAAGTCTCTCTCCTTGATCGCATAGATCATCTTCGTCTTGTACTCTAGCCGCTTGCCCATCGCGAGTCCCCGTATCATTTCCTTGTGCCCCAGTGGCCTGCCCTCGTCCCTCGCCCGACGGAATTTTTTATCAAACGCCTCCTTATACGCAAGTGCCCCCTTCTGGCTGTGAACATACTCGGCATCCCGAGCCAGCCGCAGCTTCACCATCTCTCCTTCGGCCAGGACCGCATCCAACATCGCTGTCAGCTGCTCGGGCTTCATACCAAACTTCACCACATCTTCCGGCATCACCGTATGGATATCGTCCAGCGAATCGAACCCCTTGCGATAGACAATCAGCTCGTCGATGGATCCCTTGAAATGGCGATCCCCTTCGATATCGCGCCCAATGTACCCCACCGTCGCACGCACCGCCTCGGGCGCATTGCTGAATATTTTCTTCGCGACTTCCTTGTCGTTGATATACATCACCGCGTTCAACGGTTCGGACTTTGCGAAGCTCGCCCGGCGCTCTTTTTCGATCTCTTTGGCGCTCTTCGTGACCACGTCGTCCAGCTCCAAATCACCGATGTCGTCCGTCCCCGAATTACCACCGTCGAGCAACGAGTCCAGAGCTTCACCCGGATCCCTTGTTTCATTTTCCCCTACCGCGGCGGCCGCGCGGACCTGATCCGACTTCAACCAAAGCGAAATCTGAACCGTCGAGAACACGCCCTTTTTCAAGGCAGGCCCTTCAAGGGTTTCACTCTTTCCGCCGACGCGAACGACAAACGCGCTCTTTCCTTTGCTGTTTTTCGCGGTGAAGTAGACGCAATTGTCTTTGTCCTGTCCGGCGATGAACACCGGCGTGTCAGCCGCGTTGGCTGAGGGGTTCACCACGAGCTTCACAAACACACTTCGCCAGTCCAGGAAGTTCTTATTCACCAGCACATATTGATCCGTCCCGTTGAATTCCATTACCGAGCGTTCGCCCTGCTTGGTGAACTCCGCTCCGTTGCGGACCCGTCCATAGCTATTGGCAAAGCGATCACTCAGCTCATTGCTTCCGGCGGGATTATCAAACTGCCAGTTCGCATACAATCCCTCGGTCTCAATGTCCATATCATAGGCGAGTACCCCCGACGTCCCACCGGCCCAGCCCATATGCAGACCCATCCCAATCCGCGGTTTCCCGTAGCTCATATTTCCGGCCATCATGATATTCCCACTCAGCTCTACCGGACTGACTTCGCCTGAATCAATGGTCACAAAATCAGTCACGGCTCCATCTCCGCCGACTTTTGCATTCCCCGCCACGCGAGACTGCTTCGTAATGTTCGTCCTGCCCCCTATCGTCGCGCTATCGCTCACGCGGGCATGTCCAGAGACAAACGAGCTGCCTTGGATCAGCGCGTTCCCGCGAACAATCGCACCATCCGAGACCGTCGCGGTGTCGGTGACGATCGCGTTGTCTTCGATGCGGGCGTAGGCGTAGACCATCGCCTTTTTGAGCACCTTGGCGTTCGGACCCACGTAGGCGGTTTTCGCCACCGTGGCGGAGTCAGCCACGAATCCACCCCCGTTGGGGTGAGGTTTGCCCGTCATCAGGACAGCCTCTTTGTCATTCCGATTCATCTTCTGTTTCAGCGCCGCGGCTTTGAGGGGGGTCAGGCTCTTCGGCTTGCACCCCTTGAAGGTAATCTCATAGGGATAGGTGCGATTGGTCCGACCGCCGGGCAGCTCGCCCACCGGACGATAGACATCCGGGCAGGCCGCGACCGCGACAAAGTACTGCTTGTCGCTTTTTTCACGTTTCAGTGAAGTCGTTCCCTTGTTGGACACCATCTTCCCATACCGGCCAAACTGGTCGGGGTCTTCAGCCACAAAGGTCATCCGGAAGTTGATATCCATGTCCTTGGCGTCCAGCCCTTCAATCGTAGCCGACATCTCGGTCGCGCCTTCCTCGGGCTCGATCAGAATCAAGTTGTAGCCGTATTGTTGCGGAGACCTGCCCGCGATCGGGATGTACCACCCCTTGCGATCGGGAACCGGAATCATTTCCGTATAGACATGACGCATCTCATGTTTGGCGAAGGTCGAGGCCAGCGAGGGAAACAGTTTGCTGTGCGACCGGAAGTCCCAGGTGCCGCTTCGGGCGGCCAGTTCGCCGACGAGATCGCCAAAATAGGTCACGACATTGTCGACGCCTTCGACCTTCTTCAGGCCGCGCATCCACGCGCTGATCGGGGTTTCGCCCGGCTCGCGATTGATGTGTTGCAAGACAAAGTTTCTTCCCAACACGTCGGCCTTCTCACGGAACATCAGGAAAAGTTTCCAGTTGTCATAGCTGCCCGCGGTCAACGGGTTGAACTGCGATTTGTAAAGGTTGGGCCAGAACGTCGCGGGAGACCCATTCATCTCCATCTGCATCCAGTTCCCCAAGCCCTCGCCGAATCCACCACCGAAATTAGAGAAAGCCGTATAATTCATCTCCTCGAGGCTCCCTGCCCCCTCGCTTTTTCGAAACTTCCCCTTCAGCGTGGGTTGCTTCAGCTCCGTATCAAGCCCCTGCGGACGTTTGTCGAAATAGTGCCCGCCCCATTCGTGGGCGAGCAGACCCGTGTTATAAGTGACGCCACCCGGCCCCCCAGCCAAACCGTATCCATCACCGGTCGCCCCCCCGCTTTGGTGGTGAAGGACGAGCCCCGTGTTAGGGAGCCACCATGTACACTTCGCGCGGGTGGGCTCGCCCTTGTATTTAAACAGCCAAGGCCAAGCCCCTAGCCCGTCCGGATCGATGTACATCCAGTCCCACATATCCTCGCAGAACCCCAACGCTTCTGCTGCCCACTCATCTTCTCTCACGCTGAAAATATTCTTGTACGCATCAGTTTCGGTACTGCGGCCATAGACCAAGCGCCAGTGCTTCGACTGGCGAATGCTCTCCACGCCCTGGTCGTCCAACCAGTCAGCATGGACCCAGTCGTCTTCCTTCAGGTGTCGCTTCTTTCGCTCGGCCAACTGCCCCAACCGCTGCTTCTTGGCCAGCGGCCAGACATAGTCCTGATCCGCCTCGCTCAAAGAGGCCTCTTTACGAGCTCGCCCTGACCAGCCATCGACTGAACCCGCCCAGTACTCGCGGATTTGCCCGTTCTTCTTCCACTTGATGGCGACGTTCATTCTCGGGTCGATGACCTTGCTCTTCTCTTCGTCGTCGAGGTACGCTTCGGGCGTAAAGCACATAATCCTCACCAGCTTGCCCTCGAACGTTTTGGCGGGAGTGGAGCTTTCCCCCCCACCCACGGTCCATTCGCGCCAAGGCTGCTTCGCGGCATCCAGCCTCCAAGAATCGTCGAACCCGACCTCGTTGCGGTATTTTTGAAGCTCCTTGCCGCCCTCGAACATGGCCGCTGCCAGCTCCGCACGGCTATCCTTCGGCTTATATTCCGGGATATCTACCTTGGGCTCTCTCGCTGCGAGTGACACCCCGCTCACGCTCAGTAACGCCAGTGAAACAATCGCCCATCCCTTCCAACGAGGGTGCGCTTTTCCGATCCGATTTCCAAAATGCTTCATCATAGTATCCTTTCTGTTTTCAAACCGAGACAGTCAATCCTCCAGCCGCAGCTCTCGCGGACCGACGCGTGACTCATCTATCCTACATCCGTCCGATCGGGGTTCTTTCAATCATCATTGATTGCTAGGAATTTGCTTTTCACGGGGTGTTCTTGAGGAGATCAGAGAGGAGGGGGGGGGCTGCGGAATTGTTGGCGGACATTCCGTCAATTTCTTCGAGTTCACAACAACTAATTCGCTAAGATTGGCAACAATTGGCAACAATTAGCAACAATTGGCAACAATTGGCAACAATGGGAAGTGATTGCGAATGAGGCACTTTTGGGTGCAAAAAGCTTCCGCGCAGCCGGTTGCTTGTCTGCAGAATAGGGTGAAAGCAGCAGACACCCACAAATCGAGGAGAGCTTGGTGGCTGAAAGGCTGATCGGTTTGCGGAATTGGCAGAAATACGTCTGGGATTGATTCCGGCACGGACGCAACCCCGTTGGGGTTGGATGATCTTCACGCGCATCGTCCCAGGGTAGCCTCCGTTTCACTCCGGCAACCCCGGGCTTAAATCCGTATCCCCGTTGGGGATGAAGAACCTGCGCCACCCAGCTCAAAAATAATCCTGCCCACCACTTTCAGTTACGCCCGAAATCAGAACTGCGGAAATGGGTGGGAACCTGGCAAAGAAATTCCTGCATTCCTTATTGGATCCTCTTCGGCTGCGCATTTTACGGAGGGATTCTAGAGGCATGGGAGAATGTAGTTTTAATGAGGAAAGCAGGAAAGCAGGAAGGAATCAGAGGGTGTAACTGAAAGTGGTGGGCAGAAACCTCCAACTCCAACGGGGTTGCGGGTTCTCGCCCGGTGCGCCAAATCATGGCATGTGGAGTAGACCGATCTCGTGATGTTCCGCCCACTCCCGCGCCCCTCCGGGGTGCCGATCAGATTGCTGGGCCTAGTCCGGTGGTGTTACCACCGGCTACCGGATGATGTCCCTCCGGGACGGGGAGCCTACACGCCTATCAAGTTTCGTTCTGAAATCAGCCTTGTTTACGTGCCATTCAGGACAGGCCAGTAAACGAGTCCCTATGGTAGCAAGCCCACCCGGTAGAAGCGCCTTGGGAGCGACGTGACATCCGCATCGGTCCATTCGTGCGTCGGG
>CAJJBR010000130.1 GCA_905182475.1 Akkermansiaceae bacterium
GTCGCCGCAATGGCAGCCGGTTCAGCTACGCTCCATCGGCTGCCATTGCGGCGAGCCTTTGCTTCGTGCGAACTTTTACAGACGAATATTTACACTACCGCAGGAAACAGAGCGGGGACAAATCAATGGCATGCACCTGCAACATCAAAAAGAAGTGTAGTGCCGCAGGAATTACGTAACGAAATCTCATCATATTTCACGGAAATATTCTTGGTTATTTCCGTAAAAGAAAACTCTTACGAAAAAACATCTAGCACAATTACGGAAGAGTGCAGGAAATTTACAAGACTTGCACGAATTACTCGGATTGGCGGGTAACCACCCATCCATCCGAGACTAGCTCGTCGATCACCACTTGGTTTGGTGATTGTTCGTCCTTGCGGAAATGGACTTTCAGAGTCACCGCCACGGTGGTTCCCGGTTCACCCGGGCGCAGACGCTGGTCGAGGAGGGAATTTCTATCCACGTATCCGTAAAGTGTCGTTTCTCCGTCTGGCGAAACCAAGCGGTAGGATCTCCATACGTTTTCATCAGAGAAACCGAAATTGTAGTAGTCCACCCATTTCGCCATCACCCTTACTAGGATCGGCCTCTTTGGTTTTGTCTCCATCAGCTTTGCCCATGGCATATCCGACCAACCGACCCAACTCTCCCAATCGATCTTGAGACCGTCTTCGCCGTCGATGAACGCGAGTTGCCTCTTTTCATAATCCGGAGTGAGGATCGTCACTGCTGCGAAACTGTCCTTGTAACTAACTTGCCCGGTTGAATTGAACTTGGACATTCCAGCCGGCTCAATCCTTCCATCCGGATATCGGCTACGAACCAGAGCACGAACCCTGTCGGATTCGTGGATCAAAGGAAGGATGTCCGCTGTTTTTTCAGCTTCTAGGAATGCTTTGGCCAAGGGCTCCACTTCAGCTAAGAAATCTACTTCGCTCCTCTTCATCACCTTCGGCAGTGACACTTCTGCTGCCAACTCTTCGTCGGAAATGATTAGCGGGTTTCCGACCAATTCATCGAACTGGTCTTGTTCCGCCATGACATCGGGAACAACGGAAGCGAGTTCACTATCGGTCATCTTCACGATCCCGACCACGATTACAACGATCGTAACCATCGCCCCGATCCAACCTGCGAGGAGCTTTGCGGTTCTGCCCTTGTGCTTGCTCTTTGAACGCCAGGTTCCTGAACTGGACTCCCAGCCCGGCGTTTCAGCTTCCTTCTCCTTTTTCTTTCGCTTACTTCGGCTTTTCTTTTCTCCACGCGTATCAGCCTCACCTTCGGAGAAGCCTATTTTCTGCAAGGGAGCCATCAGGGGCGCGGTCTCATCACCCTCGCGGGGAATCCGAAGCATCCTCCGACAAGAAGGACAAATAATCCCTTCCCCATCGTGATCGCGTGGCACACGGAATACGAAACGGCAGTCAGGACACACGTAGGCACTCCAACGTCTTGCTTTTTCCGGGGGAGCTTGGGTCTCGGACACGCCAAGAAACTGTCCCGGATTGCCCCAAGAAGGCAAGCACGGCCTCAAGCACCTTCGATAAAAATCCTCCCGGCTTTCCGCCGCATCCTGCCACCTCCCGGTAAATTCACACTGGCCGGAGCTAAAATATCACAAAGTCCCACACAACTTTCCAAAAGAGCAGCGCTAATACCACGCACCCCGGTAGTCTTTAAAAACCCTGTAACCGCATACCTCCTCAACGCATCAGGAAGACCACTCAACACTTTCAGATGCAGCCTTCCCTGCGGATCCATCACATGCGCTTTTTCCAATGCCCAATCCATCATCTTCTCCCATTCCTCACCCGCGACCGCTGCCCGTGCGAACATCGGAACCACGTCCCTTTTCGCGATCCCGGAAAGGAGTGGAATCGCCTCGTTGCGAAGGCGGTTCCTCACAACATCATTTACCGCATTGCTGGCATCCTCACGCCATTTGAAATACCGCGAGCGCATCCACCCATCTAACCCCGATTTCCTGACCGAAAGCAAAGGCCGCTGCACCTGAATCATCCGCCTCCCCATTTTCAGCCCCACAGATTTCCGCATCCCACGGCAAGTCGCAGAACCCCGCATGAGGTTCCACAGAACCGTCTCCGCCTGGTCATCGGCATGGTGGGCGAGCAACAGCCGATTGCAGCGATGCTTCCGAGAGCATGCCTCGAAAAAAACGTGCCGAGCCCGCCTACCAGTCGTCTCCAGTGATTCACCGGATTCCTGAGAAAGTGCATTCAGATCGACCCGCGCCACCTCGACTGGGAATCCTGCCTTCTCCCCCACCCTTTTCACAAACCGAGCATCCCCGTCCGATTCCTTTCCCCGCAACCCGTGGTTCAAATGACATACCACGAGATTCGAAAACCCCGCCTCCACCAGCAGATGCAGCAGTGCCATCGAATCCAATCCCCCGGAGACTCCCACCAGCCACCGCTTCCGCCGCGAAGCATCCGTCAGCCAAGGAAGTCTCAACTCTTTCATTCGACGTTCAATGTTGGGAGTTCAATGTTCATTCCGAAACTCCATCCACTCCCCCGAGATCGGGTGCGTAAAGCCAAGTTTCCAAGCCTCAAGTTCCATCGGCTCATCACCCACGGAAATGGTCTGAGTATCGCCCATTTTTCTGTCCAAAAGGTAACACGGATCGCCCTTCACCGGAAAGCCAAGCTCCCACAAATGTACGCGGATCTGGTTTGTCCTACCGCTTCCGAGCTTGGCTTCAAGACGCGCAGTTCCATCCTCACAACGCTCGACCACCTTGAACTCAGTCTTCGCCGGCAAGCCGTCCTCATCCACCGTCCGTCCGCCTGGTCCAACCGGCTCCGCCGAAATCGCGAACTCACAGATCTTCTCATCCCACTCCGGCCAACCCTGCACCGTTGCGCGGTAAACCTTTTCAACTTTCCCATCGATGAACTGCCTCTGCATCAGTCTGCAGAAATGCCTCGTTCTAGCGAACAAGACGAGCCCCCGCGTATTCGCATCCAAGCGGTGCGCTGGTCGGAGGAATTTCGGTTCGTATACCTGATTGAGCAAATGCTGGAGCGTGTTGCGATAGTACCTACCGCTGGGATGCATGGGCAACGGAGCGGGCTTTTCCAAAACAACCAACGCCTCGTCATCGTATACAATACGAATCCCCTTCGCCACGTCAGGTTCTATGGCAGGAGGGAAAACTTGTAGAATCCGCTCCCCGGCACGCACCACGTGATCCATTTCGCGCACCTTTCCGCCGTAGCT
Source organism: Akkermansiaceae bacterium (assembly GCA_905182475.1). GTDB lineage: Bacteria > Verrucomicrobiota > Verrucomicrobiia > Verrucomicrobiales > Akkermansiaceae > Luteolibacter. The sequence goes on from CAJJBR010000130.1 coordinate 3,247, forward strand.
CACGAAACGCCCATCGGCACAACGGGTTTCCCATTCCTCACGGGAAACTTGCGGAAACTGATCCACCAGCAAATCACCAAGCGTCCACTTGTCATACTTCGCGGAGACATTCAACGGCCTGCGATTTTCATGTAGCACGGAACCCGGAAGCACCTCACAGACTGCATCCAGTTTCGCCTGTGCCTCCACGATCCGACCCGTCATTTTTTCAGGCTCCGGCACGAAGCAATACGGGCAGGTCTTCCCGGTGACATAGCGAACATCCTCCTGATCCTTGAGTTCCAGCGGAGCCTGACAGGCGTAGCACACCGCCGTATCTGTTTCCTGCAAAGCCGGATCAACCCCCACCCGCTGATCGAAAACGAAACACTCACCTTCGTAGTGATCGCCTCCGCATTCCTCGAAGTATTTCAGGATTCCCCCATCGAGTTGGTAGACATTTTTGAAGCCCTCCATCTCCATGAAGGGTCCGGCCTTTTCACAGCGGATACCACCCGTGCAAAACATCACCAGCGTCTCATCTTTCATCTCCTCCGGCAGCTCGCGAACCGCCTTCGGAAACTCCCTGAACGTACGAATATCCGGCACGATGGCACCCTCGAAAGTTCCGAGCTTCACCTCATAGTCGTTCCGCGTATCCAGCAGCGTAACCTTCCGACCCTCATCTAACCATTTCTTCAGTTCCTTCGCCGAAAGTTTCGGTGAGGTCCGTTTCCCCGGCTCCACGCCCTCGACCCCGAAGGCAATGATTTCCTTCTTGATCCGCACCAGCATCCTCCGGAACGGCTGGTCTTCGCTCTCACTAATCTTCCCCTCAAAATCTTCCAGCCCTGGGATATCACGCAGCCTACCCATCAGCTTGGAAATCCCTTGTGCCGAGCCCGCGACGAACAAGTTTACCCCCTCCAAGCTCAAAAGAATTGTTCCCCGCAAACCGGAATCCTTGCAAAGCGCCAACAATTCTTCCCTCAGCTCTTTCAGCTCCGAAAGCTCCACAAAACGGTAAGCCGCCAAATTAGTAACCATATCTCCTGTCATCTCGTGCTGGAAAACTGCCAAGTGCAGCCTCAATTTGCAACTGCACATGTGACACAACAGTTTTCATTGATAGTTGGAATTTGAATAACAGGGGAGCATTAGCGAAACCTACGGCCTACGGCGCAGCCCTTCCGTCATAGCCCTCGGGCAAATTTGAATTTTTCCGTCCGTTAGAATCTTCGCCCGCAATCCCCCCCGGCACTTCCCTTTCAAAAATTCCTCCGCTCCTTCGCCCACCGCCTGATCCATCCAGTAGCAGGGCTTGCACTCCTCACTCCCCTCGAATTCCACCCCCTGCACGGAAAACCTTTTCCCAACTAGACCCTCCAGATCCCCGCCGCGCACCAGCACGTTGCGCCGCAACGCCTTCACATCCACCTCCCCGTATTTCTCCCGAAGCTCCTCCAGAACCTCCGCCGAGAAAAACGTCACCTGCCCCTTGAATTCATCCTTGAAATCGAGATAACGGTCACCCGCCAACCCCCGACCCGCCAAGCATTCAACCTCCTCCAAGGCCGTGATCTCGTTTTCCAACCTGCCCTTCCCGTGCCGCCCCCGGAAATCATGCCCGGAGGAAATACAGATCCCTTCTACCTCAAAACCAGATTCAGCCGCTTTCATTACCAGATAGATACCACGGCGCCCAATGATAAGTCACTGATTCTTGCGGAATTTTCTGAATCGAAATTTAACATTTGAAAATCGAAATTTCTCGCCATCCTTGCGGCTCGTGAAAGTTATCGCCATCGCAAACCAAAAAGGAGGGGTTGGGAAGACCACCACAGCCATGAACCTCTCCCACGCACTCGCCCTGCGCGGACAGCGTGTGCTGCTCATGGATCTCGACTCCCAGGCGAACTGTACTTCTGGACTCGGCATCGAGGCCGAACCACTTTCCTCCATCTATCCCGTCCTACTCGGGGAAAAAGATATCCGTAACCAGTTCATCGCTTCCGGCAGGGAAAACCTCACCTTCGTGCCATCGGAAATGGATCTCGCCGGCATCGAAATTGAGCTTGCCCGCTCCGACGACCACCTCACCCGCTTGCGTGGCATCCTCCAGGGACTAAAACCAACCGATCTTTTCGAATACTGTATCCTCGATACCCCACCCTCTCTTGGTGTCCTCATGACCGCTGCCCTCGCCGCAGCGGACGAGATCCTCATCCCTCTCCAATGCGAATGGTTCGGCCTCGAAGGACTTGCTAAAATCGTCGGCATCCTCGATGAAATCCGAGGCTCCGGCGCAAACCCTGGCCTCAAACTCGAAGGCATCGTCATGACCATGTACGATGGCCGAACAAATCTTTCCCGTCAGGTAGTTGAAGAAGTCCAAAAATATTTCCCAGAGGAAATCTACCAGAACCTTATCCCCCGCACCATCCGCATCAGCGAAGCCCCCTCTCACGGAAAAACCATTTTCGAACATGACCCCACCGGTCTCGGAGCCGCAGCCTACGGAAAAACGGCCGACGAATTCCTCGTCCGCCACGCCCGAGTAGGCTCCCAACTCGCGACCCAGTAGCTGCAGCGTCTCGCAAGCAGGCAGTGCCAGCGGCGTCTCGCCGCAAACTGTCATCTTTCGGATTTAAAGTTTAGAGTTTAAAGTTTTCCTCAATACTCCTCCTCTTCCCCACCCGGCACCGGAGGAATCACATCCTCCCTCTCCAGCAGCCTTTCCAAATCCAAGTCTCCGATAAGATCAGCCGGAGTCCCACGCACGATCGAAGCATACGGCACAATCCGGTCCAGCTCCGCAATCGCGCAGTGCACCATCGAGACAACGATGTCTGCATCGTATTTCTCCCTCTCGAAAAGATTCGTCACGCGAAAAACCAGCATCTCCCGGTCGAGGTCGTATTCGAAACTACCTAGTGTAAGTTGCTTATTGCCGCGCATCAGCAGTTCCAGCAAGGCCGGCATCTGCGGCTCCGCGATAAACATCGGGCTCTCGCCCACCACGCTCAGTGCATTTAGCTCAGGGAAGGCCTGAACCACCAGATCAACCCGCGTGTGGTGCGCTTCAAAACCAGCCCGGAGCACCTCGCGCCCCTCGACCAACTCCGTGTGCCAGCCGTTTTTCCCAAATGTTTCCTCCACCGATAGGATCTGCCTTGAATGCGGTCTCATGTTCACGCCTTAATCCCCTCTGCACCTCCGGGTTGGAAGCCTAAAGTTTATTGTTTCGCCCGACCTTGGATCGCCTTCGCCAAAAGCCCGCGTAGCGTCCGCCGGATCGGCCGGAGAGAAAGGTGCATCCCAGCGGTCTTCTCCGCATTATAGTGGAGCGTAAGCTTTGTCATATCCGCATCCAGCTCGAGGGCGACAATCTCCTGCCACATCACCAACTGCATCCCCTTCGATGGCCTGAAAAACGGGAAAATCTCCAGCCCCATAGGCGTCAGGATCAGGTAAGCGTGTTTCGCGAGGTGCATCGCCAGCCAGATCGACGCCGCGGCCAGAGTGAAGCACGGTATCGCCCATGAAGGGTGCGGGAGCTCGGGATTGATTTCTCGGTAAATGCTCGTCGCAACCAAGGTGACCCCTATCCCAACGAATACCGCTCCCAATACGCAAAATTTCACCGCTTGCCCCGAGCGGGTGAACCTCAGTTCCTTTTGTGGCTCCGAAACCATCCCCGTCACTTCACGTCAGGATTCCCCGTGCTATCCTTGCCACCGGTTTCGATCTCCACGAATTCATCGCCTTCCTTACGCCGCCGCCATGTATTCAGCCCCAGCACGATTAGGAGGCCGATCACAACGTAAGAACCCTCCATGAAAAACGGCGTGGACAAGATACCCGCAACCATTCCGACAGACTCACCTACCCAGCCGGGAATCAAGCGCCAACCAACCAGTAAGCCGACCACCAGAACCGTTAGCGTAGCCAAGATTGCGGCACCTACAAGAATCTGCTTTCCCCTGCCCTCTTCTGAATTCTGTTTTGCCATATGGTTTCTCACCAAGTCTAGTTCGGGCGACGCCACCGTCCAATAAGAACTTTTAAAAATTATTACGTAATTCTTGATTGTTTTTATAAATTAGGTAATTTCAATTTATCAAACTGCTCTGCACAAAAGCCGCTCCCCTGCTCGTAATAACCTTCCTGGCCATTCCAGCCTTCTCTGCGTAGACATGGAACAAACATGATGGAGCTACTCCGGCAGAACCCACAGCACCCCGGATTACACAGCGGCTCCCGGTGGAAATCATCTCCTCTGAGGACAAGCCGAAGTGGGTCCTCGTACCCATCGACCCTAGCTAGGCACCTGGAAACCACCTACTCCACTGACCCGGATCCAATCTAACCGACTCAGTTAGTCGTCAGTCAGAACCGCTAGGATTTCGCCAATGCTGTGGCTCTTTTCGAGAGAGTGCCTGAGTTCCTTTTTCGCATTAAGAGTGTAAGCGTTCCTTCTTCCACTTCGCTCCCGTGTGAGATACCCCGCCTCTTCCAAGTCCGCCACGATGCGCTGCACCGCGCGCTCCGTGATACCCACAGCAAGTGCGACTTCGCGCAAGGGTTGGTCAGAATTTCCGGCAAGACATATCAACACGTGCCCGTGATTACTGAAAAACGTCCATTGATTCGAAACTGACATACCTGAAAATTCAATAAGCCTGCCGATCTTTCAATCACGAAATTGCATTCATGAAATCTATGGGCAGTCAGCGACTGCCACCGTTGTCCCCAAGCGTGAGTGAAAGAAGAAAAGGAACCGCGGTCGATGCCCACTCTTCGTATCCACGGTATTATCCGGATTCTTCGCCAAAACAGGACCTCAGTATGTCGGTATCCTTACTCACCAGCAAGTAGACACGAAAAAGCGGGAGATCCGAAGATCCCCCGCTTTCAATTGAAAACATCAGAAAAATGCGAACAGCCGATTATGCCTCTAGGGCAGATAAAGCTGTTTGCGGTCTAGTGTCTATCTCTTACCTCTTTTGGCAGCCTTCTTAGCTGCTTTTTTGGCCGTTTTTCTCGTAGCTTTCTTGGCTACTTTCTTGGC
>CAJJBR010000131.1 GCA_905182475.1 Akkermansiaceae bacterium
GGCGGAGCGGGAGGTGGCAAGGAGATCGACGCCGTGGTGGGAATAGAACCGCTTGTCCTCGGCTGCGAGGGTGCAGTCGATGAGTTGCTGGGGAATTTCCGAAAGTGAAACGGGACTGGAGCGGGTGAAGTCTTCCGAGGTGAGGTGGCGGATAGGTGTGCCATGGCGGTCTAGCAGAACGGGCGAGCCTTCGGTTTCCCAGGTGAGTCCAGGCGGAAGTGGGAACGCCCAGGGCAGGAGGAACCACGCTGCGTAGGCGATTATTAGCGGCACACCGAAAATCCAAACACGGCGCTTCCAGCGTTTTGGCTTCGGATTTGTATCGGGTTTGGCTTCCACGGATATGATTTAACTTGAATTCCGTCAAAACGCATGGATTTTCGAAGTCGTTAAGCAAACGGCCATCTCCGGACTCGGGAAAAATTTCTCTTGGAAGATGCCATTGTTTACACCCGTAACTACTGAACATGAAAATGAAACACATTCTAGCCGGCTTCGCCGCTTCCCTGATGTTCGTCCTGCCAACCATGGCCGATGATGAAGACACCCCGCTCGCCGAACAAATGGACGCGATGAACGGCGCCTACAAAGCGATGCGCCGTGAAACCGATCCAGCCAAAGGCGCAGCACTCGCACGCGAAGCCCAAGATGCAGTAGCCAAAGCAATCACGATGACTCCCGAATTGGTGGAGGCGATGCCGGACGGTGCTGACAAGGCGAAAGCGTCTGCCGAGTACCGCAAGATGATGGGTCTACTCTTCGCAACGCTCGCCGACATGGAACTCGCTTTCCTCGACGGTGACATGGACAAGGTAAAAGAGGTCGTAGCCACCATGCGCGCCAGCAAGAAGGAAGCCCATAATCAGTTCATGGAAGACGATTAAATCATCTTCCCGATATTTCACAAAAAAGCCCCGCTGGATTTCTCCGGCGGGGCTTTTTCAGTGAAAGTTTAGTTCCGCTTTATTCAACGATAACCGTGGAACCTAGGGCGAGCTTCGAGTAAATGACGGGCATGGTCTTTCTCGGGCCGCGGACGCAGGCGTGGGAGGCAGGGTAGCGTTTGACGTTACCAATGTGGTGGCCAACACCATCCCAGGTGAGGCGCATCCAATATTTCATGGGAGCTCCGGCGAACTTACCGCCTTCGGGCACTTCGTCCTCAAAGGCGTTGGCATCGCCGTCGATCATGTTGCCCTCCGCATCATACATGCGCCCGTATTTATTGGAGTGCTTGTCCACGATTTTTTCGAGGATCTTGTATTCGCCGGGAGGGGTCGGGTGGCTGGATTTTCCAGAACTGATCGGGTAGTCCATCACGACTTCCTCGCCGTTCATGAGGTGCGCACGCTGGGTCTTACGGACGATTTTCAGCCATGAGTTGGCCGGAACGGTGAAAGGAAGTAGCTGGACGTTTGTCCAAACATTGTAGGTCTTCGGGTAGTTTTTCTCGGCTTTAAAATGGTCGTAGGAACCTGGCTCGTATGGATTTTCGTATCCATCATCCGTTTTTGAAAGGGTTGGGGCGGCAGGCTTAAGGGCACAACTGGAAAGAAGGGCAAAAGCACCGGTAAGGGCAAGCAGGCTGATGTATTTCAGGATTATTGTCATCGGTCAGAGTTGGAGCCGTGATGGGATAGTGCAGACCACGCGCCATTGCAACCTTACAAATTTGAGGCATTGTTCGCGCAGATATTCCATCTTATCACTGAAAATGGTCTCCCAAGAGCTCAAAACCAAACTCCGCGACGTGCCCCACAAGCCCGGCGTATACCTGATGAAAGACAGGCTGGGTTCGATCATCTATGTCGGGAAGGCTCTTGATTTGAAACGGCGGCTCTCCTCGTATTTCACCCCCTCTCGGAAAACCCGTGCGAATATCAAGACCCGTGCCTTGATGGATTCCATCCACGATTTCGAGATCCACACAGTTCGCAACGAGCAGGAATCACTGCTACTGGAGGGGAAACTGATCAAAGACTACCGCCCGCGCTACAACGTTGCCTTTCGGGATGACAAACGCTTCCTCCACGTCCGGATCCGTATGAGCGATCCATTTCCGCGTTTCTCCTGCGTGCGGACGAAAAAAGAGGACAGCGCGAGGTATTTTGGTCCCTTCCCACACTCCAGCGCACTCCACGATACGCTGAATTGGCTGAACCGTCGGCTCGGCCTCCGAGTCTGCCGTCCGGTGAATCCCGGCGAGACCGACTACCGCCACTGCAACGCCGACATCATCCGAAACTGTTCAGCGCCGTGCATAGCGCGCATTTCCGGCGAGGAGTATTTGGAAAAAGTGGAGGAGGCCTGCGTGATTCTGGAGGGAAAGGGCAAGAAAGCGATTTTCGACGAGCTCCAGGCAGAAATGCAAGGCGCAGCCGAGTCGCTTGATTTCGAAAAGGCAGCCACCCTTCGTGACGTGCTGGACAACCTCCGCAAAACCCTCTCACCCACTCGCCAGTTTTCGCGCGGTCGGGGAGTCCCGACCACGGTAAAACCAACCGAAGACCTCGCAGATCTCGGCGAGGCGTTAGGACTCGAAGGTCCGCCGCGCGTGATGGAGTGTTTCGATATTTCCAACGTCTCCTCGAACCACATCGTCGCATCCATGGTGCGCTTCACAAACGGCCAACCGGACAACCAAAACTACCGCCGCTACCGCATCCGCACGGTGACGGGACAGGACGATTTTGCCTCAATGGCGGAGGTTGTCTATCGGAGATACTCCCGCATCCTCCGGGAGAACCTTGGTGAAGAAACGGAATTCTCCCAAGAACCACTGATCGAGGCGCAGCGTCGATTGGCCAAGGAGGGGAAAGCCAAGATCATCCTTCCCGACCTTGTGATCGTCGATGGCGGAAAGGGCCAGCTTTCCAGCGCTTTCAAGCAGCTTCGCACACTCGGCCTGCAAGAACTCCCGCTTATCGGCCTAGCGAAACAACACGAGGAAGTCTTTTTTCCCGGACAATCTGACTCCCTGCGTATCTCTCACGATCGGGGGGCGCTCAAGCTCCTCCAGCGCATCCGGGACGAGGCCCACCGTTTCGCCAACGGGTATAACGAACTCCTCTACCGCCGCCGCATGAAGGAAAGCGCGCTCGACGATTGCCCGGGGATGTCGCCGAGGAAAAAAGAGCTGATGCTGAAAAAATTCGGGTCGGTGGCACGGATCAAAAAGGCCAGCCCTGCAGAGATCGCCGCGATTCCGGGGATTTCCGAAAAATTCGCGCAAAGCTTGCTGGAGCGGCTTTCCTAAACCACCCGACACGAAAGATCCAAGGCGCAGTCCGGAAGACTTTTTCATCACCTTCCGGATCGTGGTGGGCTTGAAAGGAGAATGAGTAAGGAAACGGATATACGGGTGACGGGGAGGACGGGGCGGGAAATTCGGCCGTGGTTACATTCCCACCTTCGATGCTGAGGACGAATGGTTTGATTCGCTCTGGAATCCGGCATCTGGACTCAATCTTGACCTTTTCCCGCTGTGCGACTATCTCCTGCGCATGGAAAACGATCTCTCCCTGGCCACCGAGGCCGCCATCGCCGCCGGCAAACTCCTGCGCAAACATTTCGGGAAGCCGCTCGTCGTTGACGAAGCCCTTCACCACGATATCAAGCTCGCACTAGACAAGGAGTCTCAGGATCTCATCACGAAAATCCTTCTCGGTGCCCGCCCTACCGATGCCCTCTACGGAGAGGAAGGCATCGCCGGAAACCAAGAATCGGGTCGCCAGTGGATCGTCGATCCAATCGATGGCACCGTAAATTTCTTCTACGGCATCCCGCATTTCTGTATCTCCATCGCCCTCCGCGTAGATGACGAGGTTGTCATCGGCGTGATCCACGATCCCATGGTCGGTGAAACCTGGACTATAGAAAAAGGTGGAGTGCCTCTTCTCAACGGCGAGCCAGTCACAGTTTCCTCACGGGAAAAACTGGAAGAATCCATCCTCTTCGTCGGCTGCGGAAAAGACACCGAATCCCTCAACACCGGTATGCAGCGTTTCCAGAAAGCATCCCTACGCGCCCGCAAAATGCGCATGATGGGATCCGCCGCTCTCGGCATGGCCTATATTTGTTGCGGTCGCCTCGATGCCTACGTCGAATCCACCATCTCCCTCTGGGACATCGCCGCCGGAAAACTCCTCGTCGAGGCCGCCGGCGGAAAAGTCACCCTCACCAAAAAGGAAGGCAAAGCCGACTCCTGGTCCATCGTCGCCACCAATGGCAAAATCCCGATTGAGGAAATCCTGTAACGGAGCCCGACTTCAGTTGGCAAGTCCTCTTCCTTGGAGTTTGAAATTTAGAGTTTAAAGTTTTATGATCGGCATTGGCTACGACGTCCACCAGTTCGCAGAAGGCCGCCCCCTCATCCTAGGTGGCGTCGAAATCCCGCACACCCACGGCCTCGCCGGCCACTCGGATGCGGATGTGCTCTGCCACGCCATTGCCGATGCGGTGCTCGGTGCGATGGGAAAACCCGATATCGGCCACTATTTCCCGCCGGGTGAGGATTTCTGCAAAGACATTTGCTCACTGAAAATCCTCGAAAAATGCCGCGAGCTTCTTGCCGAGGAAAACCTGAAACTGGTGAACGTAGACTCCACACTCGTCGCCGAGGCTCCGAAAGTCCTACCCCACCGCGAGGCGATGCAGAAAAACATCGGTGCAGCCCTCGGTATCCCGCCGGAACGCGTCGGCATCAAAGCCACAACCAATGAGACCATGGGCTTCGTTGGCCGCAAGGAAGGCATCGCAGCGATGGCGGTCGCGCAGATCCGGGATTGACCCAGTCCGCTTTTAGCATGTGCTCTTACATATGCCCGCGAGAAAATCCAGGACTGTTAGTCTTTTCAAAAACGGAAAAAGCTAGGCTCTCCGCATCCCCAAGGAATTCGAGTTCGATGCGAGCGAGGCCGTGGTCACACGTTCGAAAAAAGGCACTTTAACCGTTGTCCCTTTGGAGAAAAAGCCAACCTTTGCCGAGTTTCTTGATGAATGGGCAAAAGAAGATTTAAGCACTGAAGAACGCACGATCCCGGAAATCAAAGATCTTCCGCTCAAGCCCATTGACCCATTCGGCGACTGATGCGCTATCTGCTCGACACCAATATTATTTCCGAAGCGCTTAAGAAGCCCAACGGAAAAATCGCCCGCAAATTCTCCCGGCTAAAGGCAGGCCGCTTTGGTCTCAGCACAATTGTTTCCTGCGAAATTCTGTATCGCCTCGAAAAACATCCGTCTGACAAGATTGCGAACCAGATCCGCAGGGGCTTGCAAACAATACCCGTCCTAGATTTCCCTGCCGCTGCGGCGAAAACCCACGGAACAATCCGTGCGAATTTGGAAAGGAGGGGACTAACGATCGGCGCCAACGACATGCTCATCGCTGCACACGCCATCCACGCGAACCTCACCCTTGTCTCCGACAACGTGAAGGAGTTTGATCGTGTCCCGGGACTGAAATTGGAAAACTGGCTCCGCGAGTAGTACATTTCAAAAACTCCGTGGAATCGCCGCCAAAACCTTCGCCACCTCCAGTTCGGTCTGGCACCGCCCGTCCATCAGGCATTTCGGTGAGAGACAGGGAGCGCACTCGACATGGCGTTTCACGACGATATGGCGTTTTCCCAAAGGTCGCTTCCAAACCACATCATTCGGCCCGAACAATGTCACACAAGTCGATCCCGCGTGCGCCGCGAGATGCGGGAGCGAACCGTCTGCAGAAATCACAAGCTGATGAACTGCCAGCAGCGGTAAGGAAGCCGCCAAAGGTGCCGCATCGAAAAACTCCACTTCGCGGCCTAGCCTTCCTGCCAAAATTTCCCCCAATCCACGGCCACCGACTACTCCTGCAACCGTGACGCGTTTTCCTTTTTCCAATAGTTCCTCCGCAAGCTCTTGCCACCGATCAAGCGGCCACTCATAGCTAGCTCCAAAATCCGATCCCGGGCAAAGCAGAACCGTCCCCGGCGCGGCGGGAACCTCCAGTGAAGCCGCCACGAAGTATTCAGGCTTATCCACCGGCACGCCCAGTTGCTCGCAGGTTTTGAGATACATTCTCACTCGATGCTCGGTCGCACTTTCAGTCACCTCCATCGGATGCGTGAGCAGCTTTTTCATCGTCGCAAGGTCTGGACCCAAACGTCGTTCTATCCCGGCCTTCGCGAATGCCTTGGCAACCATCCCCGGCTCCCAGACAAGCGATGCCTCCCAGCCATCCTTAATTTTCGCCACGAGAGCACCCACCTTCGTTTTTGCGGAAAACTGGATCTGCGGGAGATCACATACCGTTTTCCAAAACGCCTCCTGCTCCTCCCGGCAAACCAGTCCGCCGACCAGCCCCGTCCGCGTAAGAGCTCGCAACGCAGGAATGGCGAAACACGCCTCGTCCCAGCGCTCCGGCACTGCCACGAGCATCCCTTTTTCGTTGCTCACTTCCCTTTCTTATCGAGATTCGCAGCCATGTCCTCCGCGGTCACTTTCGATTCCACACCGCCCTCAGGCACTTCCATTTTGCAAATCCACAGCATCGCATTCAGGGCGATTTTCCGGAAATTATCATCCTCCCAGTTCTTGTGAAAATGCCCACCGGTGAAGCCGACCCCGCGTCCGCTGTCCTCACGTTCGATCGCCCACATCATCGTTTCCTCCTCACCCTTTCGCGCCTGGACATGCGCGTAGGGACCTTTGGGATACACATACGGGCCGTCCCGGGTTTCGTCACTCGGAGTCGCAACCAGTAGCGAGGTCACACCCTTCATCTCCTCCGGGAAATGGATGGAGAAATACCATTCGTCCTTGATTTTGAACGGGGCAATCCCACGCGCGACCGGATGCTCGGGAAACTTTTCATATTCCGCATCCCAGATCGGATTGCAGGAGAAACCTGTTTCATAGGCGCCACCGATCCACTCACGGAACACATCGCTGCTATCGCCCTTGTGGGCACACTCCACCGCGTAGTGCATCATCATCACCCCTGCCCCACGATCTGCGAGCTTCTGGATAAGCTCCTGGTGGTTGCCCTGGAGCGCCGGGTGGCCGTTGCCGCCATCTGCGTAAATCACAACTGCATCGGCATCTTCCAGTGTCTTGTCATCGGACACCCAATGGTTCGGGTGCACCTCGACTTCCAGCCCCTCGATTCCGGAAAGGCATTTCTTCAAAAGCATGCAGCCGGCATTAAATTCATGCATCCCCGCCGGATGGCTTGGCTTGCCTGCGATCAACACCAGTTTTTTCATCGGAGCTTTCTCATCCGCCATCGCTGCGAAAGGCAGGAGGCACAAGGCGAGTATGGAAAGGGAACGGAATTTTGCGCGGGCGGTCGGCGTTTTCATTACAGACAATCCACCACCTCTGAGGCGTGGATTCAACCCTCTTTTTTGGTCAATTCCTCGCTGGATGATACAAGCCTCTTCCGTGGAACTGGCTGACGGAGGGAGAGGGAGAGAGATGAGCCACGAACCCCGGAAATTTCCAGTTTCACCCCAAGGCAAAAAAACACCACTTCTTCGATTCGACGTTCAATGTTGGAGGTTCAATGTTCAATGTTCGATGTTGGTCATTAAAGTTTGAAATTTATAGATCGAACCTTAGAACCCCCGCATGCCAATCGCATCCACCCCAGTCCTCGTCGGCGGTTCCATCGCTATCGACAACATCAAAACCCCCACCGCAGAAGGCAAAAACCTACTTGGCGGCTCCGCTTCCTTTACCGGCATCGCCGCATCCTATTTCACCGATCCCGTCCACCTCGTGGGAATTATTGGCAAGGATTTCCCTCAGGAGCACCTCGATCACTTCGCATCGAAAGGCATTTCTACCGACGGGCTGGAGCGCTCCGAGGGCGACACCTTTTCCTGGACCGGCTCCTACCACGAGAACATGAACGACCGCGACACCCTCGCCGTCGATATCAATGTCCTCGAAGACTGGACTCCGAAAGTTCCTGCGGAAATGGCCTCCGCACCCATCGTCGTCCTGGCGAACATGCACCCTCTCAACCAGCTCCAATTCATCGAGCAACTGACTGCGCAAAAGCCCTTCATTGCAGCCGATACGATGGATCTCTGGATCACAATCGCCAATGACGACCTCGAAAAAGTTCTCAAAAAAATCGACCTTCTCGTCATCAACGAGTCCGAAGCCCGCGATTTCTGCAAAACCTCCAACCTGATCATCGCCGGTGAGCGCCTCCTTGAAAAAGGCCTAAAAAACGCCGTCATTAAGCTCGGTGAATTCGGAGCCATCCTCTTCTCGAAACACCCGGAAGGAGCCATCCATACGGAATTCAGCCTACCAGGGAAGACCTACGACCTATTCCGCTGCGCCGCCTTCCCACTCGTTGAAGTCGCAGACCCCACGGGAGCTGGCGATTCTTTCCTAGGCGCACTTGCCGGGCACCTTGCCTCCACCGGGAAAAGCGAATTCTCCTTCGACGACATTCGCCAAGCCATCGTTTACGGCTCCGTCGTCGCCTCCTTCACCTGCGAAGCATTTTCCACAAACCGCCTCGCAAACGTCACCCGTGAGGATATCGAGGCACGCCTCACTCTCCTGAAAAACCTCACGCACTGGCCGGAGTAAGCACAATGAGGGCTGCACTCTGCTGCCCAGCAACCCCAGGCTTCAGAAAACGGAGGGGCGAACAATTCCCAACAATTCCCCCTTGCAAGATTAGACCGACCGGTCTAATTCATCTGGTATGAGCTTGCCGCACACAAAAGAACGAATCCTCGACGCCGCCGAGGGTCTGATGTGGAAGAGGAGTTTCCACTCGGTGGGGCTAAATGAAATCCTAACGGAAGTCGGCGTCCCGAAAGGCTCTTTCTATCATTATTTCGAATCGAAGGAGCACTTCGGAGTGGAAATGCTGAGGCACTACATTCAGAAGGCAACGGTGGAGAAAACCCAAGCCCTTCATACGCAAGTGGGTAACGCGGATCCCATCCAACGCCTCCTTGAAATGCTTGAAGGGAGCATTGCCGCATTCGAGGAAAAGGAAGAAAAATGTCCCTGCCTTGTTCTCAAGCTAGCCTCCGAAGTAACGGACCTGAGTGAACCGATGCGCGAGGAACTGGCCAAGGGAATGGCTACTTGGCTTGGCATACTGAGTGCAGTGTTTGATGAAGCGATCGTGAAGGATCGCGTGGCAAAAGGAACCGATCCTGACTTTGAAGCGCGTATTTTCAGGGATCTTTGGGCGGGTGCGATCCAGCGGGCAACCATCCTGAAATCAAAGGAACCCATGGAAACCGCCTTCACCTTTATCCGCAAACACTTCGCCAGTCTGGAACCATCGTCTTCCGCCCGCCAACCGGCATAAACTAATTTTCTAACCTCCCTTCCCCGAGAAATTGATAACTTACCAAATCCCCGGCGCAGCCTCCTGCATTGCAGCATGCCTGCTTTTCACATCCTGTAAGCTCGTAGGGCCCAACCATTCCGTGCCGAGTAGCGAATCCGCTGCATCGTATAAAAACGCCTCTTCCGAGTTTTCCTCCCGGCTCAGCAAAAGCTGGTGGAAGGTATTCAGCGATGGAAAATTGAACTCTCTCATGGCCGATATGGAGCGCGGAAACTTCGATCTCCGCGCAGCAGAGGCACGCCGCAACCAGGCATACGCCTCGCTCGGGGTTGACCGTTCAATACTAGTCCCGCACGTATTAAGCCAGAGCTCGGCAAACCGGAACCGCGTCACAGAATCCGACCGCTTCGGCGGCGGCGGTGGCGGTGGCGGCTCTGCACCGAACTATTTCAGCAACTACCGCGTTTCCATGTCGCTGGGCTACGAACTCGATTTCTGGGGACGTGTCCGTCGTATCGTCGAAGCAGGCCGCGCGAATGCGGATGCAGCGGAAGTCTCCGTAGATCAGGTGCGGCTCTCCCTCCAGGCACAGCTCGCCAGAAACTATTTCGCCATGCGTTTCCTCGATAGCGAAGCTGCCGTCCTGAACCAAGCACTGGAAACGAGAAAGGAAACCCTCGGCCTTACGAAAGACCGTTTCAAAGGCGGAAAAACCAGCGAACTTGATGTTGCCCGCGCCGAGGCGGAACTGGCTTCAACACGGGCGCAGCTCGTCAGCCTCCAGGCACCACGGGCGGCTTTGGAAAATGCAATCGCCGTCCTGACCGGAAAAAACGCATCCAACTTTTCCATCGCCGCGGCAGGCATAACCCGCCGTGCACCTGGCGTTCCCGCAGGTTCACCAACAAAACTGCTCGGGAGACGTCCGGATGTTTTCGTGGCCGAGCGTAATCTCGCGGCCAGCTCCGCACGGATCGGAGTGGCCAAAGCGGATTTCTATCCACGCGTTTCCCTCATCGGCACAGGAGGTTTTTCATCCGTTGATTCCGGGGATTTCATGAAATGGTCCAGCCGTGAATTCGCCATCGGCCCTCAAGTCGATCTACCCCTCTTCCAAGGCCTCCGCCGCAAGGCCAATCTCGCGAAAGCAAAAGCGCAGCACGAAGAAGCATTAGCGAACTACCAGCAGACCGTGCTCACCGCCTTCGCGGATGTGGAAAACGCCCTCGCCTCCCGCCTTGGTGCGGTCAATGAGGTCGCAGCACAACAGGACAGCATCACCGCCACAAAAAAATCCTTCGACCTCTCAAATGTCCGCTACGAGGAAGGTGTCTCCACCTACTTGGATGTCGTCGATAGCCAGCGCGAACTGCTCAGTGCGCGCCGCTTCGAAGTCCAGGCGCGGGGCCGTTCTTTCGCCGCTACCATCCAGCTCATCCAAGCCCTCGGCGGCGGATTCTCCAAATAATTTCCGGCGAAGCCGAAATCCCGATTCGGATTTATCGTTTAAAGTTTAGATTTCATGAAGTATCTCCTACCTCTCGCCTTACTCGCACTCACCCAGTGCAATTCAGATAAAAAAGAAGGCGCCCCCCCCCTCCAATGCCCGTGATGGTTGCGAATCCGGTTCTCAAGACCGTCGCCCTGACCGAGACCTACACCGGGCGTTTCACCCCCGTCGAGGAGGTGGATCTCCAGGCACGGGTCAGCGGCTACCTCGAGTCCGTGCACTTCACTGAAGGGCAGCAAATCGAAAAAGGTGATCTGATGTTCCGCATTGTTCCGCATTTATCCGCGTGTGTTCGATGCCGCGCTATCCCGCGCTATCCCGTGCGGAAGCAGGCCAGAAGCAGGCGGTTGCCCGTCTTGGCCTCGCCGAAAGCAATTTTGCCACATCCGAAAAACTGGTAAAACAAAGCGCCGTTTCCCAAGAGGAATTTAACACCCGCGAGAGCGAACTCGCCCAAGCGCAGGCAGATGTCCTCGCCGCCGAATCGAATCTCCGTACCGCGAAGCTCGATCGTGAGTTCGCCGATATCCAAGCACCCATTTCCGGAGTTACCGGGCGCTTCAATGTCACCGTCGGAAACTTCATTAGTGGTGGCAGCGCTGCAGCCACCCTCCTGACGACCATCGTTCCACACCATCCAATCTACTGCAATTTCGAGGTCGATGAACACCGCGTCCTCCAATTCACCCGTCTCTTCTTTGAGGGAGAAGCCGGTGGACGTGACGGGAAACAATCCGAGGTCGAAATCGCCGTTTCCGCACCGGGACGAATTCGAGTTCAAAGGCACGATCAACTTCGCCGAGAACCAGCTCGACCGCCAAACTGCCACCCTACAGATCCGAGCCTTGGTGAAAAATGAAAATAAGTTTCTCACCCCTGGCCTCTTCGCAAGGGTGCGGGTGCCCGTGGGAGAGCCAGTGGAGAGACTGCTCGTGAAAGACGCCGCCCTCGGCTTCGACCAGGACAAGCGTTTCGCATGGATCATGAAAACGGATAACACGGTCGAAAAGCGATACGTCGAGACCGGCCCGCTTGACGGAGATCTCCACATCATCACCAGCGGACTTGAGAAAGACGAACTCATCGCCATTTCCGGCATCCAACTCCTCCGCCCCGGCATGCCCTTCGCACCAAATACGGTGCCCATGATCGCAGAGGAGTGCCCGAAAAATAGAGATTCACCGCAAAGGCGCAAAGACCGCAGAGCATCGCAAAGCCTGTCCTCTGGATCTCATCCGACAATAAAAGCCATCTTAGCCGCGTTCATCCGCGTCAATCCGTGGTTCCTCTTTTCCACAAGCCATGAAAAATTTCTCCTTCTTCTTTATCGACCGCCCTCGCTTCGCCACGGTCAGCCCCGCTCTTGGTGTCCTACTTCTCCAACAAAAATCTGCAAAACAAGACATCCTCACCCGCAGCCTGAACTTCTGCCTCGGATGGTTTTTCCGTATTTTCAACCGCGCCTTCGACAGCGTGAACCGAGGCTATACCTCCATCGTGAAACGGACGCTACGTCTCGGCTTCGTCATGCTCATTCTTTACGGAGGGCTTCTCGCCATCGCCGGCCTTGGATTCAAAATGGTGCCGGGTGGATTTATCCCACCACAAGACTAAGGCTACGCCATCGTCGCCGCCCAACTACCGTCTGGCACCTCGCTGGACAAGACCGACGAGACCTTGCAGAAACTTATCAAGCTCGTCGGAGATGTGGAGGGAGTGGAAGGCGTGGTCAGCTTCGCCGGATTCGACGGTGCGACATTTTCAAACGCAACCAACTCCATCGTTCTTTTCCCGGTCTTCAAAGATTTCTCCGAGCGCGACCGTGGCCCTGAGATTTACGAACGCCTCACTCAAGCAATCTGCCAGGTCGATGCATTCGGAATGATCGCGGTCACGCTCTTCGGAGTGCTCTTCGC
>CAJJBR010000132.1 GCA_905182475.1 Akkermansiaceae bacterium
GCTGAACCGCTGAACCGCTGAACCGCTGAACTAAGCGCCGGGCAGGCACTGATGATATATGAATTCCGAGGTTGCTGGGCACTCGGCGAGGTGACCACTGCTAGATACTACTCAGTGAGTTCGTCTTCGACAAATTCACCGACTTGATCAGGCAGATCACTGAGAGCTTCGAAAAGCTCTTCTTCGATGCTGGCGAGATAGTCGGATTCGGTCTCGGTGTATTCCGACTTGCGCGTCTGGCACCATTGGCTGGCGTTGAGTGCATCGACCATCGCACTGGCCCCAACCATGTCGAAGGAAGTGATGATGCGGCGGTGATTCACCGCGGTCTGCCAAAATCCATGCAATCCATCTCCTTTTGGATCGAGCAACTGGACGGTCTCGACAATATCCATTATCGCTCGTTCTTCGCGCGTCAGTCCGCCTTCAGCAGACTTCTCCTCAATCCGGTCGATCAGCAATGTGATCTCGTCATCCCATTCGATGGGTTCGTGTTCAAAAGTCATTTCGCAGGAGAACTGAAGTTGATTGATCGCAGGGTCAAGACACAATCGCAACGCAAGCTAGACGATCTGCGGGTGAAAGGGGTTTCAAAGCCCTTCTTCATGTTGGGGGGAGGAAAAATCTTGGGGGATGTGGGCGAGGGTGTTGCGGTGTTCGATTTTACGAAAGTGGTATGTAGGGGGATGGGAGGGGCTTTTGCGGTTCCTGTTTTCGCGATGCTCTGCGTGGTGGCTCAGGGTGAGGAGGCGATTGTTGGGGTGGGATCTGGAGGTGGTGCCTTCGGTGGAGAAGATCGGGTCTTCTTCCACTTTCACAGTTGGGCTGAAAATTCACCATCATCCGGGTTTCCACACCTATTGGCGGAATCCGGGTGCGGTGGGTTATCCGACAAGGATATGGTGGGAACTGCCGGAGGGATTTGTCGCAGGGGAAATCCGGTGGCCGGTGCCGGTAATGTCAGAGATGGCGGGGCATCCGGTATTTGGCGATGTGTCAGATCCAATGCTGTTGGTAGATATCACTAGTGCCACGAATCCCTTAAAATGAGCGGTGGGTATTTTTTGAGGTTTAGAAAAATGCTCCCGTTGGTCGTAGCCAGGGAAGCTCGGAGCTTTTTCCCGGGAACCGCGTTGCGCCTCAGTCCTGATGCTCGCATCACTCCTTCGTTGCGCCTTGTTCCCGGAAAAAATCGCCTTCGCCCACCACTTATTTTAAGAAATTCGCAGCACTAGCCCGGCGAAGCTACCCGGCGAAGAGCTGGGATTTCACGCGGATGTCGCGTGGATGGCTTGTTCGATTGAATGCAGGCCGGGTAACATGATTCATGAACCACTAAATACGCATGAAAATCCCGGCGCTTGCCAATTAGAAACGAGGTATTTGACTCGAGATACCACAATTACTCCGAATCGCTGATCAACGTCTCGATTTGTGAAATATCCGCACAAGTCTACAGCCCCAACGGGGTGAAATACAACAGCCTAGGGCGACGCCCTAGGGACTGCCAAACCAACAATCAGCGAGCCCTGAAGGGGCGGCATAACGGCAGGGGATGTGACCCGTGGCAGGGTTTTAGCCCCGGCGGCGTGTGAGCAAGACAACCGCACCGAGTGAAAGCAGCAGCGCGGAGCTTGGCTCCGGCACTTGGCCTGTCTGGCTTGCGAGATTGGTCGGCGTGTTTGTCGCAGTTGTCAGTCCTGCTCCAGAGCCACCACTGTAGTTAAATGAGTCGCTACCGTTTGTCGGCAGACCCATAAATGAGACGATATCCACGTTTCTGAAATTGATTGTGTCGCCAGCGGGGTCGAAAAAGCCGGCAGGGAGGTCGCCGAAGTCCGGAGTAATCCCAGCCAAGCCTACGAAGGAAGATGTCGCGAGGACTAGGCGAAGGTTGGCAGTGGAACTGGTTATGTTGGCTCCGAACGTGTAGGTAGCACTGGTGGAACTAATAGTGATGCCGTTGAATACTCCCTGGCCGTCAGAGCCTAGACTCTCTATCAGCTCAATGAACTGAACCGAGCCATCAAAATTCGAGTAAATTTCGTTAATTTCCCATGTGTGGGATGAGGCTGCGGCCGGAAGTGCGGAGAGCAACAGGGAGGCGGCGAGGAGGGGGAGGGTTTGGACTGGAGGTTTCATTGTGGGATTGAGTTTGATTGGGAGGCCGGGCATGCATCCGATTGACGGATTTGTCTTTTGACCAACCTATGGATCATGGCGATTCCTCCTAAGTGGTACAACTAGAATCTTTTGCCACTCCTTGGACTGCTGCAGCCCTTATCTAGTATGCCGTGGAGCCGCCCTGCCACCACTGCAGAGGGTATGAAAATGGGAGGCTCAACGCCGACAGGCTAGCCTCGGTTCGACTGACCGCGACTCACGCCGCGAGAGTTGATCTCCGTGAAACCAAACCAGGCGAACAGGCGCTGATGACTACGCCGAGAAATCCGCCTGATTAAATTCAGAGCTTCAGCCTGGCGCGCCAGACCTCAAAGATCCTAGGGAAAATCCTTTCCCCTTTGCGACTCCGGCGGTATCGCTTTTCTCAAGATGATGACTGCTGAAGAACTATCTGCATCCGCCGCCGCCGATTCCGAACCTCCAACCGGTATTTCGGTGGAGGCGAAAGCCCTGTGGCATGCCCGTGCCGGGAACTGGGATGTGGCGCACGATCTCTGCCAGGATGTGCCGGGAAAGGCTGGCTCTTGGATCCATGCGTGGCTGCACCGTGAGGAAGGCGATATCGGAAATGCTGGTTACTGGTATTCCCGTGCCGACCGCGAGACGCCAGGAAAGGGCGTGAGCTTGGAAGATGAGTGGCTTGGCATCGCACGCGAACTTGTGGGATAATAAAGGAACCTAAGAATGGAATTTTTGGAGAGAAATGATGTTTGGATTTCGCCCTACCGGCTGAGGTCGAGGGGCTTTTTGAATGCGGTTTCCGCGAGACGGGAATTCGAGGGTGTGCTGATCCGGGTGGGTGATGGCTATGGCTGCATCCATCCGTGGCCGGAGCTTGGTGATCCGCCTTTGGAAAAGTGTTTGGATGACCTCAAGGGTAGGCGTTTCTGGCCAATCGTCCGGCGAGCACTTAGGTGTGCGGAGTTCGATAATGCGGCGCGGACAGCGGAGGAATCGCTCTTCGAGGAGATGGAGGTTCCACGCAGCCACGCTACTTTGGCGAAAGGTGATGTTAAAGATCTGGCGGCGGCAGTGGAAGCTGGTTTCGATACTGTAAAACTGAAAATGGGACGGAATCTTGAGGATGAGACGGTTTTCCTGAAATCGATGATTGCCGAGCATCCAAAGTTGAAGTGGCGGTTGGATTTTAATGAATCGCTGGATCCGGCGACTGCCGAAGGATTCCTCTCGGGGCTTTCCGTCAAGGAGCGGATGGCTTTGGATTTCGTAGAAGACATCAGCCCGTTTTCGGAAACTGCTTGGGCGGGATTGTGGAAATCCTTTCGGGTGAGGCTTGCCGTGGATCGCGAGTCCGGGCCGCATCGGAAAGCAGCGCAAGTGACCGTGGTGAAACCTGCTGTGGACGAGCCTTTCCTTCTGAGCGAGGCGGCTGCGATGAATAGTCAGGCCGTGGTGATGACTTCCTATATGGATCATCCGCTAGGTCAGGCTTTTGCGGCATGGGAGGCGGCGAGGACTGAATTGCTTTTCCCGGGACTGGTGGGCATGTGCGGGTTGCAGACTCATCACCTCTTCGAGAAGGATGCGTTTGTGGAAGCGCTGGGAGATTGGAAACCCGAGTTCAAGATACCCGGAGGAACTGGGTTGGGCTTTGATGACCAGCTTGCGGAACTGTCTTGGATGAAATTTTAAACTTTAAATTATAAACTCCAAGGAAGAGGTGCTTGATGCGGAATACATACGAAGTGGGGGATTCTGGGAGAATCGTGAGGCTTTTGTTGCTGGGGAGTGGGAAGGTGCTGATCCTGTGGTGCCGGATGGATCGGTTTTGTTCAGGACTTCCGGTAGCACGGGGGAGCCGAAGTGGGTGGTGCTTGGAAAGGACTCGTTGCTGATTTCCGCGAGGGCTGTGAATGAGTGGTTGGGTGTCGGGAGTAATTCGGAGTGGGGGTTGGCTTTGCCGCTCAATCACGTTGGCGGATTCGGTGTTGTAGCGCGGGCGTATTCCGCCGGGTGCGGATTGGTTGTTTTCGAAGGGAAGTGGGATGCTAGGCGTTTTACGGAATGGCTGGAGTCGGAAGGCGTAACCCATGTTTCGCTGGTGCCGACTCAGTTGCATGACCTCGTGCAGGGAGGGTTCCGTGCTCCGGATTGCCTCAAGGCTGTTGTTGTTGGAGGTGGGCGGCTTGGAGGCGGACTTGGTCAAGCTGCGCGGGATGCTGCTTGGCCGGTGCTGGCGAGTTACGGGATGACCGAGGCGTGTTCGCAAATTGCCACCCAAGAACTTGAACTACTGGATTTATCGTATGTGAAAAGCCCTTTAAAAACCCTGCCGATCTGGAATGTGCGACGGACGGAAGCAGGAATATTAGAGGTGCAAGGTGATGCTCTATTTTCAGGAACTCTCGAAAAAAGGGAAGGAGAGTGGGCTTTCAAAAAGCATGATCCCGGCTGGTTTGCTACGAGTGACAGGGTGTGTGTGGAGGGTGATTGCCTCATTCCGGAAGGTCGCGCCGATTCGGTAGTGAAAATCATGGGCGAACTCGTGGATGTGGAGGCGGTGGAAAAGCGATTTCTGAAAATGGCAACTGGTCGTGTCCGGGAAGGAGGCTTTGCGACCGTTGCCGTAAAAGATGCACGTAGGGAACATGTTTTGGTGGCTGTCTTCGAAAAGAACATTGAGAAAGCTGTCGAGTGTTTCGATGAATATCAGAGGCTTGCGCCGGGTGTGGAGCGTTTCGATCGCCATATCGTGGTGGATTATTTTCCTAGGACATCACTTGGAAAACTGAAGCGCGGTGAACTCGCGGAAATCTGCAGGTCTGTGGATTCGTAATTTTGCGGTGGCGCGTAGGCTGGGATGGATGCAGGTTGACTGCGAACCAATGGAGAATCTTACCCTGATCAGTGTGCACGCCAGTTACCTGCTGGCGCTTGGTTTGTTTGTGGCTGTTCTTGCTGGTAGATTTATGCTGGCGAGCAAGCCTGTTTCGATTGGACCTCCTACTTTACCAAAGGGAAAAGTGCCGGGATGGTTTTATGTTCCGACCGATCTGCTCGGTGTCCTCGTATTCTTTCTCATCTACTATGGTTTCGCCTATATGGGAGCGACGGCGGAGAAAGTGGAGGGGAATCCCTATACTGCGGAGGCGCTTTTGTTTGGGATTGGTATTCAAGTGTTCATGCCAGCCATGGCGTTTGCGATTGTGGTCGGTCGGGTGAGTCCAATCGAATGGCTTGGGCTTCGTTGGAAGGACTGGGTGCAGGTCTTTGGGATTGCGCCGCTGTCTGTGTTCCTGATGTTCGCGTTTTCCATTACGCTCTATTCCCTTGGCTACAATGACATGCTCGTTGCGCTTGGCGTGGCGGAAGAACAGCAAGCTGTGACGATGTTTCGGGAGGGGCAGGATCCCGTCGCTTTGGCGATGATGGTATTCGCCGCAGTCATCGTGGCACCTGTCTGTGAGGAGGTTATTTTCAGGGGCTATCTGTATCCGGTTGCGAAAAAATATGCGCATCCCACCGTTGCGGCACTCTTCTCCTCGCTGGTTTTCGCCGCGGCGCATGGAAACGTTGCCGCGCTAGTGCCGCTCTTCGTCTTCGGACTCGTTCTCGTTGCAGTGTATGAATACACTGGCTCGATCTGGGCGCCGATAGCCGTTCATTTCCTTTTCAATGGTTCAACCGTGGTAATCCAGTTTGTGGCTCGCTTGTATCCAGAGGTAATAGCTCAATGAAGACGCTGGGCGATATCGGGGAGGACGAACTGATCCGGAGAGTTGTGCGACTGGTGCCGACAGGACTCGGCGAAGGAGAGGCTCCCGGAGACGATTGTTCGGTGGTCGATTCCGGTGGAGATAGACTGTTACTATTGAAGACGGATGCTCTAGTGGAGGGGGTGCATTACGAAAAATCTGCAGATCCGGAAGCCGTGGGATGGAAGGCTGTGGCGAGGGTGTTTTCCGACTTTGCAGCAATGGGAGGTGTGGGAGAGCGGTTCATGGTCACGCTGGCTTTACCGGGTGCGACCGAGCTAAAATGGGTGGAGGCTCTTTATGACGGTATGGGGAAATGCCTGCGGGAGTTTGGAGCGACACTTGCTGGCGGTGAAACATGCCGTGTGCCCGAGGCTTCAGCAGCGGTGATTTCGATTTCTGCCACAGGTTCCGTCAAACGAGGGCAGGCGGTGCTTCGCTCCGGAGGGAAGATTGGCGATGAAATATGGGTGACGGGGAAACTCGGTGGATCGCTGTCCGGGAAGCACCTTTCTTTTTTCCCGAGAGTGAAGGAAGGGCGTTGGCTGGCTGAGAATACCGGGATTACCGCGATGATGGATCTTTCAGACGGCTTAGCAAAAGACCTGCCACGACTTGCTGAAGCTTCTGGCTGTGGTTTTGAAATCCGGCGGGATGCGGTTCCGCGAAACCTGGGCTGCACGTTGGAGCAGGCTTTGGGCGATGGCGAAGACTTCGAGTTGCTTTTCACCGTTCCGGCCGGTGAGAAAATTGAAGAAGCCTGGAACGTTAAATTTCCCGAGCTTGGTGTTTCTCGCTTCGGCGTTTTGACCGCTTTAGGAGAGGGTGAAAAACTTTCCGGCGGCTGGGATCACTTCGGAGCCTGATATACTGGCGCGCATTGGGATTTGTGATTTGGCGCTTCCAGAAACGGCGGGATTTCAGCTTTGAATTTTAGGTCTTCCTCGGTGTAGGCGAGATGCAACAACAGCATGGGGGGGGCGCCCCATGAACCTCCCAAACCAAGCCCATGCGCTTACGAATGCACGCGGGAAATGCGCAACCATCCACCGTGCCTACCGCACGGGCATTGCCTGGAACATGGTTCATGGGACTCAACCCCCATGCTGTTGTTGCGCCCTGCCTACCGTAGATTTTTCTTGGGAAAGGAACCGCGATTTAGAAATCGCGACTGCAACGGCTGCGGAGTTTCAGGGTGATTCGCCGGGCAGGTCGCGATTTCTAAATCGCGGTTCCCTTCCACCTGATGCGTCGACATTTCACAATTCTCTATGCGCGGCAGAATCGCCGTGGGTTTCAACCCACGGACATCGATTCCGGTCTGGCTCACGTCGCGTAGTGACGCCTCAAGCGCTTTCACGGCGCTCAACGCGATACTGGCGCGCATTGGGATTTGTGATTTGGTGGTTCCGGAAACGGCGGGATTTCAGCTTTGAATTTTAGGTCTTCCTCGGTGTAGGCGAGATGCAACAACAGCATGGGGGGGGCGCCCCATGAACCTCCCAAACCAAGCCCATGCGCTTACGAATGCACGCGGGAAATGCGCAACCATCCACCGTGCCTACCGCACGGGCATTGCCTGGAACATGGTTCATGGGACTCAACCCCCATGCTGTTGTTGCGCCCTGCCTACCGTAGATTTTTCACAAGAGGTGAAGCGCGGCGGTATCGTTCAGGGAGTGGTTTTTTCCGCTGCCCCGGAAGGAGTTTCTACGTAAGGGGTTGGTTTAAGGAGCGAAATGGAAAGGGTTTTCATTTTCACAAAAAATCGGCTGGAGCCCGGGTAGCCCAGCCTGATTCTTAAAGCTGCTGTGTTCCACTACGGCGGATTTGTTTTTCGAGATCCCTTACAAGGCTGGTAAGGCGCTCTTCCTGTGCTGGAGGGGCCGGTTCGGTATCGAAACGCAGGCGCTGGTGGAGGGATATTGCTTCGGAGAGGAGGCTGCCCGAGATGTGTGTTCCGGAGAGGCGGGCGAGCCACCTTGGGAACGTTTCTCCCTCTGGTCGGCTTCCTAGGATACTGCGTGCGGAGCTTTCGAGATCGTGGAGGGGAGTCCTCAGAGGTGGAGCGCTTGAATACGGATTGAGTTTTTCTTTCCCGACAGCGACCTTGGACTTCCAAAGGCGCTTCACCACGAATGCCAGCACGGACAGCCCGATCAACCACATGACGATGGTTGCCGCTACTCGGTTTTTCGGGCGGTTTCTCCACAAGAAGAAGTCTTCTTTCAGGCGTTGGTAGCTATCGCCGAACCATTGTGATTTTGTTTCGCCTGAGGTTTCCGCCGCCAACCAGTCGGGAGGGGTAGCGTCGAAATCAATCCAGCGAGTGCCATCCCAGTAACGAGACCATGCATGACCGTGGGTGCCTCGGATGACATATTCCCCACGCTTGTAGTCCCTTTCCATTACGGAAAATCCCACGCAATATCGAGCTGGAACTCCGGCGGCACGGAGCAGGAGGGTTGCGGCTGTCGCGAAATACTCGCAGTGGCCCCGCTTGCCCTTGGTGAGGAAAATTCCAACCGCACTGGGGCGTGTGTTCAGCGGCGGGCGGATGCTCAGATAGCGGGTGTATTCGAACTCTTTGTAGAACCACTGCCGGATCCTGGCGACTTTCGATCCCGCTGTGGGGAATTCGCTCAGACCCAAATCTGCGGAGATCTGTTGCACGATTTCCTGTTCCTCCTTCGGGATGTTCAGATCATACTCCGGCCATGGTGGTGCTTCCGGGGTAGCACCGTCTTTCCATCTCACCGAGCCGCTGATGATGGCTTTCTTTGGGAAAATTCTGACCGTTCCAAGCTGGTTGATTTCGATGCTGTCCAGGTCGAACCCTTGGAGAGTCGCTACATTCCCGGGGAGGGGTAGGAGAACTCCGGCTCTCGCTGCACCGCGAATACTCAACGAAGGAAGTTCTTTAAGAACATCCTCCTGCACCATCCCTTCGCGGACGAGGTAGTAAGGGTCTCCATCGGTGATCTCGATCGTGGTAAGCTCCCGGAAAAGATTTTCCTCTGCTCTAAGTTCTTCTGGTAGTTTGTTTTTCCAAGAAACGCCGCGGTAGCGATTGTAAGTAGCCAGGCGAATCAGCTTGGGTGCAGTTTTTCCGTCCGATGGCTTAATCCGCCACAACATTTCCGGCGATTGTTTGAGTTTCCCCAGAGAGCCGATGGCCGTTTTGTTTACGGTCGGATCGGTGCCCGGGTAGCCTCCCGCACCTGAAAGATTGTCTACCCATTGATAGGCTTTTCTCAGCCCGATCTGGCCGCCGAGACCGATGAGACCCGCCGTCAGCACGAGTATGCAAAATGCCAGTGGCCTGATGCTGACGCGGGAAAATACGAGCCACCCAACGAGGAGCACGAGGCCCGGGAAAAAGATTCTTTCCTGGGCGTGGGTGCCGAGGCTAGTGGCGGTGATGATCGCGATGAAATAGAGATTTCCGAAATTGAAATTGATGACCGAGTCACTGAGTCCGAGCCGCCGGTTCCGCTTACGGTGTAGCTTGGAGAAAAAGGAAAAGCTGTTCAGCGCAATCCGGTCGCGGGTGCCGAAGCTTTGGACAAACTGGAGCGGTAGCAAGAGCAGGGGCATCCAGGCTATCAGTTTCGGCAGGGCGGTGTGGCGGGCGGCGCTATCGCCATCCAGCCAGATTAGGGAGCTGGCGATGAGCATGAGTATCATGCAGATCCGCCATGCCCGTGAGCAGGCGGCGTCTTCGAACTCCCAGCGGAAGCGGATCCAGTTTGCTCCCTCGACCAACATTGCCGCGATGAGTCCTAGGACTGCATTTCCGGTGATTGCGCCCCAGAACAGGAGGCTGGTACCGATCAGTAGCCGGGGTGGAGGGTGGACTTCGGATTCCATGATTTGTAGGTTACAATCTGGCTGCGGAGAAGCTCGGCGGCAAGCGAAGGAGGTCACGTTCGATTTCCCCTGACTCCAGCCAGTGGCCTGCGAAATCCGGCGGCCTCTTGCCGTGGCCGACGGCAAAGGGAACACATGTGATCCCGGATTTCAAAAGGCTGCTTACGAACTCGGCGCGTTTCGCATCCCAACCGTTCAGGATCACCAGACAGGAAGTCATGTGCCCACGGTGGCTTGAAACACTTCGGGAAAGAGTATCGAAGCGCTCCTCCCTATCCAGGTAGACTCCGGCGAGGACTTCTAGTAGCATCTCAGCCTTTCCCATCCCTCGCCCGGAGGTGAGGGTGTGCGCCTTGTCCGCGATGAACATGAGGTCGAGTAGGGTGTCGTTTCGATCCAATCCGACGACAAAAGATGCCGCTACAGAAACTATTTCCTCAAAGATATTTTCATCCGGTGATCCTGTGAAGGTATCCAGCACGAGAGCGTAGCGCGGGTAGAAGGTGTCTTCCAATTCCTTCACGACCGGCTTCCCCGTATGTGCCCAGCTCTTCCAATGGATCTGCCTAAGCGGATCTCCCGGTCGGTAGTCACGCAGGCCGACGAACTCGCCCGCACTACCCGTAGCGTTTCCTGTTTGCTCGCCACCGATGTGGAAGGCGGCCTCTCCAGGCATGGAAATCCGTGGCAGCCGGTAGCGTCTCGGCAAAACCACGAGCCTGTCCGGATCTGATTCGACTTCCTTACATTTTTGAAAAAAACCGAGTGGATCCGGGAGCAGAGCACGAAGCTGATTCATCGCAATCACCCCGCGCCGATGTGGGACGAGGCTCATTGGGAGGCGTAATTTTTCGCCGCGTCCAA
The DNA here is from genome assembly GCA_905182475.1 of Akkermansiaceae bacterium. Classification (GTDB taxonomy): domain Bacteria; phylum Verrucomicrobiota; class Verrucomicrobiia; order Verrucomicrobiales; family Akkermansiaceae; genus Luteolibacter. Next base: position 10,635 of record CAJJBR010000132.1, read on the forward strand.
GCTCGCCGATTCGGCTGCTTTCGGTTGCCGTGAATCCTTTCTTCCGGGACATCAGCCACTGCCAGCGGTAATAGACCATCGTGCGGTCGAAGATGTTCCTCGCGTCTTCACCGGGTTCTTTGAGAAAGGAAAATTCAGTGGAGGTGGGGCGGGGATCGGGTGGGATCTGGGCGAGCAGAATGCTGCGGAGTTTTCGTTTTCCCGTGTTCTCCACGACGACGGAATAGTTGACCGGTTCGCCGACAGTCGCGTGGCTCGGAAGGCGGTGGGTAGCCTTGAGCTTCGCGCTACGGAAAATAACCCAACAGAATGCTAGGGTCAGCAGGCCAAGGGAAAAACAGAAGATCTGGAAAATGGAATCCTTGGGTTGGCCTATACTCATGAAGGCGGCAAAACAAACCGCCATCAGGCAAGCTGCACCTGCCGGACGGATGCGTTGTGCGAACCAATGCTGAACCGCCGCACCTCGGTTGTAGAAAGCGTGGAGAATCAGGAAGCGTTTTGGAATCGCGCGGTTCATGATTATTTACACTGGAGCCGGGACTTTCGCGATGATGTCTGCGACTGCTTCGCTCGCGTCCATTCCGGAGTATCTCGATTCTGGCGCAAGCACGAGGCGATGGGCGATCACATCCACGGCCACCGATTGGATCACCTCCGGCGTGACGAATTCACTACCTTCGAAAAGCGCCATGACTTGGGAAATTTTCATCAGTGCGAGGGAAGCGCGCGGGCTGGCGGCGAGCTGGATTTCCGGAACGCCACGGGTCGCCGCAACCAGTGCTACCGCGTAATGGCGCAGCTCGTCGCTGAAACGGATTTGCCGTGCGGCTGCCGAAACTTCCAAAATCTCCTCACGGGAAAGGACTGGCTGCATTGATTTGAGCGGATGCTTCTCGCGCTGATCCTCGAGAATTTTCGCTTCTTCTTCCGCACTGACATAGCCAAGCCTACATTGCATGGCGAAGCGATCCATCTGCGCCTCGGGCAGGGGGTAGGTGCCTCGGAACTCAACGGGATTCTGGGTGGCGATCACAAAAAATAGCCCGTCCAGATCGTAGCGGTCGCCCTCCACTGTTACCTGCCGTTCCCCCATCGCTTCGAGCAGTGCGCTCTGGGTGCGCGGGGAGGCGCGGTTGATTTCATCGGCTAGCAGGATGTCGGTAAACACCGGTCCTTTGTGGAAGCGGAATTCCTGCGTGCGCGCATTGAGCACGGAAACGCCGAGGATATCCGAAGGCAGCAGGTCGGGTGTGAACTGCACCCGCTTAAACTCCGCGCCGGCGATGGATTTCGAAATCGCCTTTGCTAGCGTGGTTTTTCCCGTGCCCGGATAATCTTCCAGTAGCACATGGCCACCTGAGAACATGCACGCGAGCACCCGCCTTACTGTATTTTTCTGTCCCCGCACCACCGCGCATACCGCGTCCTCCAGCCGATTCGCCAATTCCGTTTCTCTCATCCTTGTTCTGTCCATCTTCGTTGTTGCGGGGAGAGATTCAATCTGCATCTTTAATGAAATGAGTATCATCACCCAACGCGGCGACGACGGACAGACGGATCTGATGTTCGGCCGCCGTATCGCGAAAACGTCGCTCCGCTTCATTGCCCTCGGCACCATCGACGAGCTGAATGCATCCATTGGTCTCGCAAGGGCTTCCGATGTGGAGGGCAGGCATACCGAAATCCTCGATCGCTTACAAAAACTCCTCTTCGCACTCATGGGGCAGCTCGCATGCCTTCCGGAGGATCAGGAAAAATACAGTGAGAAAGGTTACTCCGCTGTCACCCTCGAAGATCTGGAATGGCTCACGGAAACGGCGAAAGGTATCGAGCAGGCCGGAGTGAAATTTACCCACTGGGCGGTGCCAGGCGCGGAGGGTTCCATGACGAGGGCGTACCTTGATTTCGCTCGCACGGTGGCTCGTCGCGCAGAGCGATACGTCCTCGCCCTCCATCAAGATGGCGGGCAGGTGCCGGAAATTGTCAGAGTGTTTCTGAACCGGATTTCCGATCTGATGTGGATTTTGGCGCGAAGTAATTGATTTTCCATAACATGCCGAAAATGGCTTATAAATGCCAATTTACCCAGAAACTTCAAGAAGCTCTCCAGTCCGCTCAGGGGATCGCTTCGAAATCATCGCATGTGGAGCTGAAAAGCGCGCATGTTCTCCTTGCTCTGTTGCAGCAGGAAGGGGGGATCGCGGTTCCGATTCTTCAGAAAGCTGGGGTTGATATCCCAATGCTGAAAGCTGCGGTTGGAACGGCTCTCTCGAACGAAGTTTCCGTCCAAGGTGCTTCCACTCAGCCCCAGATCAGCGCGGGGCTGCGGGCGACTCTCGATGCCTCGGATGGGGTTAGGGAGAAAATGGGGGATGACTACCTCTCAGTGGAGCATTTTCTTTTGGGATCGCTGAGAGGGGATTCGCCTGCCGGGAAACTGCTGAAAGATGCGGGGCTGGATGAGAAGCAAGCGGAGGCTGCGATCAAGGAGGCTCGTGGTTCACAGAAAGTGACGGATGCCGATCCGGAGGGAAAATATCAGACGCTGGAGAAATACGGAACGGATCTAACTGCTCGCGCCCGTGCTGGGAAAATCGATCCAGTGATTGGTCGAGACCATGAAATTCGGCGGGTGCTTCAGGTGCTTTCGCGCCGCACGAAAAACAACCCGGTGCTCATTGGCGAACCGGGGGTTGGTAAGACTGCCATCGTGGAAGGACTTGCCCGGCGCATTGTTTCCGGAGATGTGCCTGACTCCATGAAGTACAAGATGGTCGTCTCTCTAGATATCGGTTCGATGCTGGCTGGTGCGAAGTTTCGCGGTGAGTTCGAGGAACGCCTGAAAGCATTTCTGAAAGAGGTCACCGATTCTGACGGGCGTATCATCCTGTTCATTGACGAGCTGCATACCATCGTCGGGGCTGGGGCAGGTGAAGGGGCGGCAGATGCCTCGAACATGCTCAAGCCGCAGCTTGCCCGGGGGGAACTCCATGCCATTGGCGCGACGACCCTGGACGAATATCGGAAGTATATTGAGAAAGACGCTGCGCTGGAGCGGCGGTTCCAGCCGGTTAAAGTTGGTGAGCCATCGGTGGAGGACACGGTGGCGATCTTGCGAGGACTGAAAGAGCGCTACGAAGTTCATCATGGCGTGCGCATCCAAGACGGAGCCATCGTCGCAGCTGCGGTGCTTTCCGACAGGTATATCTCCGACCGTTTCCTTCCGGATAAGGCGGTGGATCTAATGGATGAGGCATCTTCGCGTTTGAAAATCGAGTTGGACTCCATGCCTACGGAAATCGATGTGCTGGAGCGGCAGATTATGCAGCTTGAGATGGAGAAAAAGGCTCTCGAGAAAGAGACCGACAAGGCATCGGAAGCTCGTTTGGAAAAGGTCAAGGAGGAGCAGGCGAATCTCAAGGAGCAGTCCTCCGGAATGATGGCGCAGTGGCGCAATGAGAAGGCGGTGATTGATGAAGTCCGTACCTCCCAGGAAAAGATCGACGCTCTCAAAACTTAGGTGGAAAAGGCGCAACGGATCGGCGACCTGACACGCGGTTCACAGATCACCTACGGGGATATTCCGGAGGCGCAGAAAGCCCTAGAAAAGGCTGAGAAAGGTCTGGCACACCTCCAGAAAAACGGAGCAATGCTAAAGGAAGAGGTAACCGAGGAGGACATTGCCCGTGTCGTTTCCTCATGGACTGGGATTCCTGTAAATCGTCTGCAAGAAGGCGAGAAGCAGAAGCTCGTCACGATGGAAGCGCGCCTCGGTGACCGTGTGGTCGGCCAGAAAAAAGCAATCACCGCTATAGCGAATGCCGTCCGCCGCGCTCGTGCCGGTCTGCAGGATGAGAACCGTCCCATTGGCTCTTTTCTTTTTTCTCGGCCCTACCGGTGTCGGGAAAACCGAACTCTCGAAAGCCCTCGCCGAGTTCCTCTTCGATGACGAGGCCGCAATGGTGCGTATCGATATGTCGGAGTATATGGAGAAGCACAGCGTCTCTCGCCTGATCGGAGCGCCTCCTGGATACGTCGGTTACGACGAGGGCGGACAGCTCTCGGAGAATGTGCGGAGGAAGCCTTATTCGGTGGTGCTTTTCGATGAGGTCGAGAAGGCGCATCCGGATGTTTTCAATGTTCTCCTGCAAGTTCTCGACGATGGACGCATCACCGATGGCCAAGGTCGCACGGTCGATTTTCGTAACACCGTCCTCATCATGACTTCGAACATCGGCTCGCAGCATATCCTCGGGGAGGAAAATGCAGAGCAGAGCGAAGCATCCGTGATGGAAGCTCTCCGTGGGCACTTCCGCCCCGAATTCCTGAACCGTATCGACGAGATCGTGATCTTCGACCGTCTTGGTCGTGAGGACCTCACCACCATCGTCGATCTCCAGCTCGACCGGGTCCGTAAGAGACTTACGAAACAGGGTCTAGGACTGGCTCTATCTAAGGAGGCCAAAGAACACATCGGCAACCAAGGTTACGATCCCGTGTATGGTGCTAGACCACTGAAACGGGCGATCCAACACCTCTTGTTAGATCCCCTCAGCTTGGATGTGCTTGAAGGGAATTTCGTGGATGGGGACGTGATCAAGGGGGAGCTTGAGGACGGCAAGTTGGTTTTCTCGAAATAGGAGACGGGACATTTCTGTTCCGTCTAATGCTTGTGCCGGTCAGTCGGGACAGGAATGTCCCGTCTCCTTACCTCGCCAGTTCCTGGCAGCTCTTGATATCGAGTTTGCCGGAGGCGAGGAGGGGGATTTCCTCGACGGGGACGATGATTCTTGGGCACCATAGAGAGGTCAGGCCTTCGTCGAGGAGCTTGTAGCGGAGGTCGATGCATTCCTGCTCTAGCGCGGGGCCGGCGATGGTGGAGAGTAGCACGAGGGCTTCGCCTTTCTTCTCATCCGGGATGCCTACGATGGCGACTTTTCTTTCGGTTTCGCTGTCGAGGCCGAGGACTTTGTTGATGGCGCCTTCGATGGTTTCGTGTGGAACCATTTCGCCGGCAATTTTCGAGAAACGCGAGATGCGTCCTTGGATGTGCAGGAATCCGTCCGCATCGAGGAAACCGACGTCGCCGGTTTTGAACCAGCCGTCTTCGGAGAGGACTTCCTTGGTTTTCTTTTCGTCACGGAGATAGCCGGGGAAAATGTTCGCGCCCTTGAGGATGATAATTCCAGGTTGGTCGAGTGGGACTTCCTTTTCGGAAACTGCATCGATGAGTTTGATGGCGACCCCGGGAAGGAGTTGACCCACCGATCCGTTGAGTCTTGAGGGGAGGGAATGAGTGTTCTTTTCCTCCTCGGGATTTGGTAAGTTTACGTTTGTGGCGGGAGAGGTCTCGGTGAGGCCGTATCCTTCCATTGGGTGGATTCCAAATTTTTCCTCGAAGGCTGTGGCGAGGTTTTGTGGGAGTTTTTCCGCACCGGTGACGATGAGATCGAGTGACTCGAGTTGCGCGGGGTCGATGCGTTTCATGTAGCCGCGCAGGAAGGTCGGCGTGGCGAGGAGGACGTTGATCTGGTGGAGAGAGATGAGCTCCGCGAGGCGTTTCGTTTCCAGCGGCGAGGGGTAGGTGATGAGGTTGATTCCCTCGATGACAGGATACCAGAGGGTGACGGTACAGCCGAAGGAGTGGAACAGTGGCAGGCAGCCGAGCAGTGAGGCTTCGCGACCCATGTCCAGACGGGTGGCGAACTGGAGGACGTTTGCTAGGACGTTGCGGTGGGTGAGAGGGACTCCTTTCGGCTCGCCAGAGGAGCCGGATGTGAAGAGGAGGATGGCTTCGTCGCTGTCGTGGCGTTTGTTAAGGCCAAGTATTCCGGCTAGGACGGATGCGGGGAGGAGCTTGGAAAGGATGCCCCACTTTACGATATCCTTCTTTAAGTCTGGAATGGCGCGCTCGATGAAAATGAGGTCGCGGTTCGGCGGCCAAGGGAAGGTGGAGACCTTGCGGACGAATGGATCCGCAGTGATGAACCTATCCACATCTGCCTGGCGGATGGAGGAACGGATCGCATCGTGGGAGGCGGTGAAATTCAGGTTCACCGGGATTTTTCCAGCGAAGATGACTGCGAGGTTCGCGATCAGTCCGCCTTTTCCCGGAGGGAGGACGATGGCAACGCGGGCTTTGTCGGTTTCCTCCTTGATGTGCTTCGAGAGGGCGATGGCGACCGGAAGGATTTTTGAGAAATCGAGGGTCGCATCGTCTGAGCCATCGACGAGCCTGTCGTTGGGATTGTTTATCAGTCCTTGGAGAAGGGCGGTGGCGAGGGAACCTTTGAGGATGGAGCGGGTCGAGTAGGCATCCTCGAAGGCCTGGAGTATGTTTGCCTGGATGGCGGGGAGCGAAGAGGATTTGGCTTCGAGAATTTTTCCGAAGGCGATGACCGCTTGCGGGAGTGAAGCAGATTTCTCGATACCTAGGCAGGACTCTTGGGGGCAGTCGATGGCGATGGGAAGAGTCGGCAGACCGAAGGAGGCGAGGGTTTTAAGGATAGGGGACGGAATGTGGATGGGCGTGGCAAGTCGTGCAACTGCACGTCCAGGGACGAAGAGTAGGATGCCGCTGTCCTTGAGGTAACCAGCGAGTTCTTTCCCAACTGAGGCGGGATTTTTATCGGAAATGGAGAACATTGCTCCGGTTTCCGATTTTTCCATAAAGCCCCGGATCGCTGGGTCGTGGTGGTCGTCTTCCTCGATGAGAAAGGTGATTTCCCTGCCTTGAAGGGACTTTTCGAGGTGGAGGAGTTGGTTGAAATCGAGACGTCCCGGAATGGCGAGAAAGCCGGTCTTTGGGACGCGGTCTTGGTGGATGACTTGGATGGCGGACATTGCGTGATGTTCTCTACGGAGATTGATGCGTATTTCATGCGGTAATACACGGATATTCTTCGATTTTGGATCTATCCCTGCGAGATCGGAAGGTTTTGTATCATCATATCGCGATTTGATGATTTGACTCTTGATCAGGACGGAAGCCTGTTTAGATTCCGGTCATGGCGCAGGCGGATAATACAGCGGAGTTGGAGAAAAGTCTCGCGGAAAGGATTCTGGTGCTCGACGGGGCGATGGGAACAACGATCCGCACGTATGATCTGGATGAAGCGGCGGCGCGTGGAGAGAGGTTTGCTAAGAATGAAAAGGATGTGCTGAACAACGGGGACATCCTTTCTCTGACGCAGCCGGACGTCATTGGAGATATCCATAAGTGCTTCTACGAGGCGGGATCGGACATCTGTGAAACCAATACGTTTTCCGCGACGGGGATCGCGCAGAGTGAGTTTTTCGTGGAAGATCCGCGTGAGAAGGGCGGGCGGAAAGATCCGGAGTTTTTCCAGAAGATCCTTGAGGATGACTTTCTGAATGAGCTGGCGTGGGAAATGAATGTGGAGGGATCTAAGCTCGCCCGGAAGATGGCGGACGATGTCGGCTCGGATACCGGAGTGAAACGCTACGTTGCTGGTGCCATTGGGCCATTGACGGTTTCCCTGAGTAACTCGCCGGATGCCGAGGATGCGGCGTTCCGGGTGGTGACTTTCGATCAAGTGCTGGAAGCCTACCGCATGCAAGTGCGCGGCCTGATTGAAGGTGGTTGCGATATTCTGATGATCGAGACGATTTTTGATTCGCTCAATGCAAAGGCTGCTGCGGTGGCCGTGCAGGAGGTGTTCGATGAAGACGGGGTGAAGCTCCCAGTGATCATTTCCGCGGCCGTCGGGCTCGGTGGTGAAACCATGATCTCAGCACAGAAAGTCGAGGCGCTCTGGAATGCGTTTGCTCACGTGAAGCCTCTGGCAATCGGTCTAAACTGTTCGCTGGGGCCGGATCTCATGAAGCCTTTTCTTGCAGAGCTTTCTGAAATAGCGGAAACTTTTGTATCTGCGTATCCGAACGCGGGCCTGCCGAATCCACTGGCACCAACCGGCTTCGATCTCGAGCCTTCGCACATGAAGGACTTCATGAGAAATTTCGCGGAAGACGGGCTGATCAACTTCGCCGGAGGTTGCTGCGGAAACACTCCGGAACACATCCGGGCGATCGCTGAAGGTGTGAGAGGGGTGACCCCAAGACGGCTTCCGAAGTGAAAAAGATTTACCGCAAAGGCGCAAAAGTCGCTAAGGATCGCAAAGAAAGAATATGAAGGAGCATTTGAATAAGCTTTCCAATCAGGTCATTGGGGCTGCGATCGAAGTGCATCGGGAACTTGGGGCAGGTTTGCTGGAAAAAACTTACGAGGTTTCATTGTTGCATGAACTAGGGTTGCAGGGAATCTCATCTGAGAGGCAAGTGAGTCTCCCGATAAATTACAAAGGACTAGTGGTTCCGGAGGCTTATCGAATCGATTTACTCGTGGATAATTCTCTGGTTGTTGAGATCAAGACTGTCGCTAATCTGGAACCAATTCATTCGGCACAGTTGCTCACCTACCTGCGCATGTCCGGCAATCATCTCGGTCTTCTGATCAATTTTCACAATCTCAAGCTGGCCGATGGATTGAAAAGACTCGTCCACAATTTTCCATCTTAACTTTGCGCCCCTTAGCGACTTTTGCGCCTTTGCGGTAAATCTTTACCTCTTCCTCTACCTCTTCCTATTTTATGAAATCGATCAAACCAGCACTCAGACTTTCCGGAACGGACGCCTACAACCACGACGATGTGAAAGGCTTTCTCATGATCGGGGAACGAACCAACGTCGCCGGATCCCCGCGTTTCGCAAAGCTGGTGAGGGCTGGGGATCTTGAAGAAGCAGTTGAGGTCGCGCGGCAGCAGGTTGCGAACGGGGCCAACGTGATCGACATCTGCTTCGATGACGGGCTGATCGATGGCAAGGCGATGATGTGCCGCTATCTGGATCTTCTCCAAGGAGAGCCAGATGTCGCGAAGGTGCCGATCATGGTGGATTCCTCAAAATGGGAAATTCTTGAAGAAGGCCTGAAACATCTGCAAGGGAAGGGGATCGTGAACTCGATCTCGTTGAAAGAGGGTGAGGAGCTTTTCAAGAATAACGCAAAGCACATCATGAAATATGGTGCTGCGGTGGTCGTGATGGCCTTTGATGAAAAGGGGCAGGCAGCTACCTATGATGAAAAGATCAGTATCTGCGAACGGGCATACAAGATTCTGGTCGATGAAGTTGGCTTCAATCCCAACGACATCATTTTCGATCCGAACATCCTGACCGTCGCGACTGGGATCGAAGAGCACAACAACTACGCCCTCGATTTCATCAACGCGACGCGGTGGATCAAAGAGAATCTCCCAGGTGCGAAAGTCTCGGGTGGGGTCTCGAATATTTCCTTCTCGTTCCGTGGGAACAATAAGGTGCGCGAAGCGATGCATTCGGCATTCCTCTATCACGCTACGAAGGCGGGAATGGACATGGGTATCGTGAACGCCGGGATGCTCGAGGTTTACGATGAGATTCCAAAGGATCTGTTAAAGTGCGTGGAAGACGTGTTGCTCAATAAACGCGAAGACTCGACCGAACGCCTGCTGGACCTTGCAGAGAGCTACAAGGGTGTCGGCGGGAAGAAGTTGGCGGAAGATCTTTCGTGGCGGGAAGAGGCTGTGGAGAAACGTTTGGAGTATGCACTATTGAAAGGCATTGATCGTTTCATCGACGAGGATACTGAAGAGGCTCGTCAGAAATACGGCAGGCCGCTGAAAGTGATCGAAGGGCCGCTGATGGATGGCATGGGCGTGGTCGGTGATTTGTTCGGTGCAGGGAAAATGTTCCTACCCCAGGTGGTGAAATCTGCCCGCGTAATGAAGAAGGCAGTTGCTTGGCTTTTCCCCTACATGGAGGCGGAAAAAGCGGAGAACCTTGAGGGAGACATCGCCGCGATCTTGGAAAAAAATCCGGCGATGTCTCGTGATGATGCGTTGAAACTCGCTGAGCGTGGAAACTCTGCAGGTCGTTTCCTGATCGCGACCGTTAAAGGCGATGTCCACGACATCGGCAAGAACATCGTCGGCGTGGTGCTATCCTGCAACGGCTTCGAAGTCACCGATATGGGCGTGATGGTTTCCTGTGACAAAATTTTGGATAGAGCCACCGAAATGGGCAGCGACGTGATCGGGCTCTCCGGGCTGATCACACCTTCGCTTGATGAGATGGTGCATGTCGCCAAGGAAATGGAACGGCGTGGATTCACGGTTCCTCTGCTCATCGGCGGTGCGACCACCTCCGCCGCGCACACCGCAATCAAGATCGCCGAGCACTATAGTGGGCCGGTTGTCCATGTGCTTGACGCCTCGCGCTCGGTGCCGGTCACGACCTCGCTTTTGTCGAAGGACGGGCGGGAGGGTTTTGTGAAGGAACTGCTCGAAAAGCAGCAGAAGGCACGCGAGAATTTCCTCGGTGGTCCGAAGAAGGAAACGCTCACCATCGAACAGGCACGCGAAGCTGCGCCGAAATTCGATTGGGAGAGCTATACCGCTCCGGTGCCTTCCTTCACGGGCACGAAAACTGTGGAATCGGAGATCGGCGATCTCGTCGATTACATCGACTGGACACCGTTTTTCCATGCATGGGAGTTGCGCGGCGTTTGGGATCGAGAGAAGAAGATTCTCAAAACCAAGAATGAGGCAGGAGCCGCCGAAGCGAAGAAGCTTCACGACGAGGCACTCGAATATCTCGAAAAACTGGTTGGGGAAAACCGCCTTCAAGCACGCGGAATCTACGGTTTTTTTCCTGCGAAATCCGATGGGGACGACATCACCGTATTCAACGACGACGGCAGCGAGCGGACCAAGTTTCACACGATCCGTCAGCAGTTGAAGAAGACCTCCGGTAAACCGAATGTGGCGCTCTCTGATTGGGTATCACCCATCAATAACGATTACATCGGTGGCTTTGTCGTGGGCATCCATGGAGCCGACGAGTATGCGAAGGAACTCGACGCCGCGAACGATCCCTACGGGGCCATCATGGTCAAAGCCATCGCGGACCGGCTTGCGGAGGCCTTTACTGAAAAACTTCATCACCAGGCACGGATTGACTGGAGCTACGAGGCGGAGGGGGAGCTTACCAAGGCTGCGTTGATCCATGAAAAATATCAGGGCATCCGCCCGGCGCCGGGCTATCCTTCACAGCCCGACCATACCGAAAAACCGATCCTCTTCGAACTGCTCGGTGCAACCGACGCAACTGGAGTTTCCCTCACCGAAAGCTGCGCGATGCATCCGGGCGCGGCGGTCTGCGGTTTGTATTTCTCACATCCTGAAAGCCACTACTTCGCGCTTTCCGAACTCCAGAAAGACCAAGTGGAGGACTACGCGAAACGCAAGGGGATGACCCTTACGGAGGCGGAGAAATGGCTTGGGCCTTGGCTTGGGTATGCGACGACGTAAAAAGTGCCGAGTGCCGAGTGATCAGTGGAAGATTATTGGGCGAAGGCTTTTAGCCTCGCGATGGTTCTTTCTTTTCCGAGTATCGTGAAAATGTCTCCGAGATCGGGGCCGTGGGCGCGGCCTGAGAGGGCAACGCGTGTTGGGAACATGAGTTGACCGGGTTTGGCGCCGTTGGCTTTCGCGACTTCGCCGATGGCGGCCTTGGCGATGTCGGCAGACCACTCGGTCAGCGTTTCCATGTGATCGGCGAGGGCTGGGATATGTGCTGCATTCGGGTTGCCTTTTGCTTTTGCGGTGGCCTCCGGGTCGTAGTCAATCTTGTCGGTGACCAGGAAATCGATGGCGTCCGGCACTTCGGAAAGCAGGCGCACCTTTTCTTTTACTGCGGTAATCACGGTCAGGTAGTCGTCGGTGATCGGGAGACCCTTCGCTTCGACATACGGTTTGGCTAGATCGGCGAATTCAGCCGTATCGATTTTTGCGATGTGTTGCTGATTCACCCACTTGCATTTCTCAAGGTCGAAGCGCCCCGGCGCACGGTTGATACCTTCGAGCGAGAAACGGTCGATGAGTTCTGTTAGGCTGAAAATTTCATCATCCGATTTCGATGACCATCCGAGAAGCGCGATAAAATTGACGACCGCCTCAGAGAGGAAGCCCTGGCGTGGATAATCACCGACCGCTGCTCCGGCATCGCGTTTTGACATCTTTGATCCGTCGGCGTTAAGGATGAGGGGTATGTGTGCGTATTGTGGAGGCTGGGCACCGAGTGCTTCAATAAGCTGGAGGTGCTTGGGCGTGTTCATCAGGTGATCCTCGCCGCGGATCACGTGGCTCATTTTCATTTCAAGGTCATCGACCACGTTCACGAAATGGAACACGTAGGAACCGTCGCTGCGCCTGACGATCATGTCGGGCGTGTTCGAGGCATCGCGATAATCAATGGTGACTTCACCGCAGACGAGATCGTTCATGGTGACAGGCTTACGATCAAAGCGGAAACGGTAGGCGTCGCCGTCCTTGTAGAGGCGGTCGGCGGCGAGGAGTTTCTCGAAATAAGTGTCGTAGATCTCGTTGCGCTGGGATTGGTAGTAGGGGCCGTGGTCGCCTCCTTTTTCCGGGCCTTCATCCCAGGCGAGACCTAGCCAGTTCATTCCGTCGAAAATCGCTTGGCGGGCTTCTTCGGTGTTTCTCTCCTTATCAGTATCTTCGACTCGGAGGATGAAATGACCTCCGTGTTTGCGGGCATAGAGCCAGTTGAAAAGGGCGGTGCGGGCACCGCCTACGTGGAGGTAGCCGGTGGGTGATGGGGCGAAACGGGTACGGACGATCATAAAATTCAAATTTTAAAATTCAACTCTCAAGGAAGACTAGGATTGCAGGGAGCGGAGAGCTCCGCGGACGAGGGATTCGGTGGTGGAGGTCGGGTCTGCGTCTAGGATCTTGCGGACGGCCTTGCGGGCATCGACTTGTTTGTAGCCGAGGGCGATGAGGGCAAGTTCGGCGTCGGCGGCCTGGCTGCTGACTTGGCCGGATGCAGCATCCTGCCAGGTGTCGGTGACGCCGACTTTGTCTTTTAGCTCCAGAATAATTCGTTCGGCTGTCTTTTTCCCTATCCCCTTGGTTTTCGAGAGCATCACCGAATCCCCGGCGACAACGGCGGACTTGAACTGGTTCACGGGCATCCCGCTGAGGATCGCGAGGGCGATGGATGGGCCGATACCGGAGACGCGGTCAATGAGCAGGAGAAAAACATCACGCTCCTCCTCGGTGGCGAATCCATAGAGCGTATGGGCGTTTTCGCGGATGTGTAGGTGGGTGCGGAGATCGACGGCAGCTCCCTCGGTGGGGTGGAGATGGTCGTAGGTGGAGATTGGGATGATTGCCTGGTAGCCCACTCCATTGCAGTCCACGATAAGGCGGTTGGGGTAGGCTTCGATAATTTTTCCTCGGAGTCTCGCGATCACAGGGGGAGGTTTCAGGGGAAACGGGGTGGGATGCAAGAGGGAAGGTGCGCAACTTTCCTGGGAAACTAGCGTTCTGAAAATCTTAATCTGATGAATGGGCGAAGGCGATTTTCCCCAAGAGTAAGGCGCAAGGAGGGAGTGCGTCGAGATTCACGACTCGACGCGCAACGCAGCTATTGGGAAAAAGCGTCGAGCTTTCTGACTCTGCGCGACCATCGGAAGCCTTTTTCTCAAGACCTTAGAAATCCCCATCCGTCAGATTAAGGTTTTCAGGGCGCTGGTGTTTAAATATTTAGAAAGTTGAGAGTTTTCAGATCTCCAGCGAGTATTTAGGATCTGTCATGGCCGCGAGCGAGGAAGAGATCATAGTGTGTTACTCATGCGGTGCACCGATGAATGTGGCCGACGTTGCGCCGTATTCCCGTGTGGTCTGCCCCGATTGCAAATCCGAGAACCGGGTAAAGAAACATTTTGGTCCCTATACCTTGATCCGCCGCCACGCGATTGGTGGGATGAGTTCGGTTTTCGTTGCAAAAGACGAGGCTTTGGATCGGGAAGTGGCTCTGAAAATTCTCAGCGAGGAATACTCGAATGATGAAAAGCGGATCACTGCGTTCGAGGAGGAAGCCCGCCTCACCGCCTCATTCAGTCACCCGAATGTAGTTCGAGTGCTCACCACCGGCAGGGCGTTTGATAGGTTTTACATCGCGATGGAGTTCGTGCCCGGCGGGCATTTCGAACACCAGATCTGCGAAAAGGGACAGATTACGGAAATGGAAATCCTGCCACTTGCGATCCAGGTGGCCGAAGGGCTGAAAGGCGCGCAGGCAGCCGGCCTGATCCACCGGGATGTGAAGCCGGGAAATATCCTCCTCGATTCCGAAGGCAACGCGAAGATCGTTGATTTCGGACTCGCCCTCGTGATGAAGGGCGGAAAAGCGAAGGCCACCGAAATCTGGGCAACTCCCTATTACGTCCCGCCGGAAGCAATCGAGGGCGAATCAGAGGATTTCCGAGCGGATATCTATGCCTTCGGGGCGACCCTTTACCACGCGCTCGCAGGAAAGCCGCCTTGCGACGAGGAGTCGATGGCGACCGATGTCCTCCGCGAGGCAAAGAAGAAAATCGTTCCCTTGAAGAAAGTGGCTCCGGGTCTTTCGGCCGAGATCTGTGCTGTGATCGACCGCGCCATGGCCTACGAACCGTCGAGACGTTTCAGCAGCTACGACGAGATGATAGCCGAACTGCAGGCGGCTTTAAAAATTGCCCGTGGCGAGGCGGTGAAAGGCAGCGAAGGTATTACGAAGGTATTGCGCAGTGCCGAATTGCGAGCGCATAAGCGAAAGAGTAAGTTTTTGGTGACAAGCGTAATCGCAATCGGTGTGGTGGGGATTTTCATCCTCATTGTGTTGAACCCGTCCGATTCAAAATTATCCAAGCGCGGATCGAAAACCCTGACAGTGGATAGCGGAGACGACGCAAATAGCGAAAGTCCCCGAGAAATTGCTACGCGGTATGGCAATGCGAGGAGTGCGATGAATAAAGGGGGGTTCGATAGAGCTGGCAAGATCTTCGCCTCACTTCTCATGGACAAAAAGGTGCAGGAGCCGACCCGGACTTGGTCTGGCCTGCAGGCGGTTGTGGCAGCTTTGATGGATGGGGAAATGGATCTAGCAAGAGAGTATGCATCGACTGCCGAGGCGCATCTTTCCAGTGGTCCTGCAGGACTTGATTCCGGTTTTCTTATCGGGATTCGGCCCGTTCTCAGAAAGATGCCGGAGCATGGTTTCTTGGGTGAAGGGACAATGGATACTGGGGATTACGGTAACGAGCGTTTCATGGGCTATTTCCTTGCGGCCCTAAAAAATTGGGAGAGCGGCGGGATTGAGCAATCTGTTCCACTTTTCGAAATCGTCGCCAACGAGCCATCCCTCGCCAGCGATAGCGTTCTGGATTGGTATCAGGAGGCTGCGAAAAACTACCTTGAGGACTACAAAATGCTCACCTCAGGCGCGATGGCCGCCGATCCGCAGACGGTAAAGGACTGCAGGGAGGCAATTGATGACCTGAACCGCCAGTTAACCCTTCTGAATACCAGGGGGCGTGCACGCTTCAATATTCGTGCCCGGCAACTGGAGTTCGTGAAACTGGAAAGGTCTTTAAAGCAACGCCCAGGTCCCACGTCTTCAGAGTAGAAGAACGTGATGAAGCAAATCGGCTCGTTTGCTGAGATCGTGGATAGAGTTTCCAAACTCGATTTTGACCCACCCGGTTATAAACGCAAAGCTCTTCTTGGAATCGCCCAAGCTGCTCTCGTGTTCCTCTCGGAAACTGAATCAGGCCTCGGGGCGAAGCCGGTAGTGATCGATCTGAAAATGAAGGACGGAACGGCTGTATCTTCAATCGGGATCGCTTCTGGAGAACGGCTTGTTGGGAAGCTGGCCAGCGGCGAGATCAAGGATCTCGAATGGACGGATTTTGCCACCGATCAGCTTATCGAACTCCATCGTGAGTTCGTGAAATCGCCGGCCAGTGAAATGGAACGCCTGCGCTGCCACGAGGCCGCTATTGCTTTCGAATGGCTCTCAGTAGACAGGCAGAGGGCAGTCGCCGCCGCCGGTCGGCTTTCCGAAGAAAGCGTAGCCTTCAAGGCTCGCTGGGATTCATTGGCAAGTGGATTGCCAAAGTAGCGGAGTGGCGTAAATGGGACTATGCTGAAGAGGAGTCCCCAAAAATCCTGAGGTTTTCCACGCCGATACCGCCTTGGAAAGCAGCGCTGCGATACCGCCGCGCTTCACCTCTTGTAAAAAATCTGCTGTAGGCAGGGCGCAACAACAGCATGGGGCTTGAGCCCCATGAACCATGTTCCAGCCAATGCTCGTGCTGTAGGCACGGTGGATGGTTGCGCATTTTCCGCGTGCATTCAGCACGCATGGGCTTGGTTTGGGAAGTCTATGGGGCTAGAGCCCCATGCTGTTGTTGCATCTCGCCTACAGCGAGGAAGACCTAAAATTCAAAGCTGAAATTCCGCCGTTTCCTCCAACCGCAACTTCCGAACCAGCGTTTGATTCCTTGGGATCCTTTTCGATGATAAAAGCGACCGACACTCCCAGAGCGAAAATGGCGACGTGGCTTACGACGATAGTGGATTTATTCATAAGCGCGTTGAGGTAAGCTATCCATACGCACTGAAAGTGGAAGTGTTTCATCAGTTGTGTGATGGCTTGATGTTTCCCGATCTAGCAGGAAGTTTCTGGCACATGCAATACCGCACGAGTCCAGAGTAAACCGCCGGAATGCCTTCCGGAATCCCGCATATCATTGGAAACGAAGCCGCCGAGCGATTCTCGTTTTACGGGATGAAAGCCATCCTCGCCGTCTTCTTTACCCAATACCTCTTCCTGATGGACGGCTCTGACGGATCCCCCATGTCCCAGGCTAGGTCTGCAGAACTCGTCCACCTTTTCAACGGTGCATTCTATCTCACCCCACTCATCGGTGCATTGCTTGCGGACGGATTACTCGGGAAATACCGCGTCATCATCTGGCTCTCGGTCGTCTATTGTGCAGGCCACGCAGCCCTCGTCCTCATCGCGCTCGGGGCAGGTGGGATCAAGCCCTGCGTCTCCGCCCACGTCGGCGACCAATTCGGCTCTAAAAACTCCCACCTTCTCCCACGCATTTTTAACTGGTTCTACTTCTCCATCAACCTTGGAGCATTCGCCTCCATGCACTCACCCCATGGCTTCTCGAATGGTATGGCCCGCACTGGGCGTTCGGCGTTCCAGGAGTTCTCATGGCCATCGCTACCGTTGTTTTTTGGATAGGCAGGAAACGTTTCGCGCATGTTCCCGCGGGAGGAACTGGTTTCCTGAAAGAGGTCTTCAGCAAGGAAGGGATGGTCGCCATGTTCAAGCTCGCACCCGTCTATCTCTTCGTCGCCGTCTTCTGGGCACTTTTTGATCAAACCGGATCCACCTGGATTTTCCAGTCCCAAGACATGGACAGAAACTTCCTCGGTTTCAACTGGCTCCCTTCTCAGATCCAGTCACTAAACTCGGTTTTCATCCTCACGTTCATACCGATCTTTGCCTTTTTTATCTACCCTGCGGTGCAGAAATTTTGGCCACTCAGCCCCCTTCGGAAAATCGGAATCGGCCTCCTACTAATGACCGCCGCCTTCGTCCTCGTAAGCCTCATTCAAGTGCGTATCGACGCAGGCGGCCGACCCAGTATCTCTTGGCAAATCGCTGCCTTCGCTCTGCTCTCAGCCGCAGAGATCATGGTCTCAATCGTCGCATTAGAGTTCGCCTACACCCAGTCGCCCAAGACCATGAAATCATTCATTATGTGCTTTTTCTTGGCCGCCGTAGCTCTCGGGAATTTCCTTGTCGCTGGCGTGAATCACTACATCCGCATCCCCAGCGCCGCTGATGAGCAACTCGCCGAGGCCATCATCCGTCTTCCTGTGGACTGGCAAAAAGATCCCCGCACCGTCGTCCTCCCCGGCTACGTCAACTCCGATACCGAAGGCGTCTTCGTTCGTCGAATGGACAAAGAGGCAGAAGTTCCCCTGGAAGTCCCAGGCCAGGAAGCTCTCGACCAAGCCGCCGATATCATCATCGCAGCCGCCGCCGAGACAAACGCATTTCCCTCCACGGCATCCGGTGCCGAAATCATCACCGACCTCAAAGACCACTGGGGTAAACCACTCAAATACCTAGTCCTAAACTCCACCACCGTCCGCATCTGGAGCCCCGGAGCCGATGGGAAATGGAGCACCAAATGGGATGTCGGAATCATCATCGAAAAACCAGCCCCCGAACCCGAGTCCAAACCATCCTGGCTAGACAAGCTCCGCCCCACCCAAACCTGGCTCTCCCAACGCAAAACAGAACTCGGAATAAAACCCGAATCAACCGACGGCAGGGAAGGGGAGTCCTTCAAGATAACCACCTTCTCCGGCGGCCAACTCCGTCTCCACGGAGCCGCATACTTCTGGTTCTTCAGCGCCCTCATGGGAGCCACCGCCCTCCTCTTCATCCCCTTCGCCATCATCTACAGACCAAAAAGCTACCTCCAAGAGTAGGGAACGGAACGCGGACTTTAGTCCGCAGCAGAAGCAGGAGTCTGCGGACTAAAGTCCGCGTTCCAAAACCAAAGTCTTCACCAAAACTTCCCCATCAACCCAAGCCACAAGCCACAAGCCACAAGCCACAAGCCACAAGCCACAAGCCACAAGCCACAAGCCACAAGCCACAAGCCACAAGCCACAAGCCACAAGCCACAAGCAATGCGATCCGCATCCATTTGACGGAGAGGTTTAACCTTCCAGTCCGTCTACCTCCGCCGGCTTCGATTGCGCGTCCTCTTAAAGCAACCAGAGTCTTCCACTGATCACTGATCACTGATCACTCGGCACTGATCACTCGTCACTCGTCACTCGTCACTCGTCACTCGTCACTCGGCACTCGGCACTCGGCACTCGGCACTTATTCAAAAACCTCGCCCTCACTTTTCCCAATAATCACCGCCGCACAAGAATCCGAGAACACATTCACCGCAGT
>CAJJBR010000133.1 GCA_905182475.1 Akkermansiaceae bacterium
GCTGAGCTAGCGACTGCAACTATTGCGATTATTACGATCAGCATGATCAATTCCGGCATTCCTATTGGTCCCATATTTTTGGTGTGTTTTGTTTTTGTTATTTCTGGCGAAAGTACTTATTCGCCCTACCTCAGATCACGGATTGATTCGAGGTGGGACGGATTTCAATTTCAGAGTAAAACACTCTAACCCATAGATGGCAACGATTAAGATCGGTGAATTGCAGAAATCGAGAACCGGAATTTTAGTTAGTTTATTCTGATTATCTAGAAGCATCAAGAGACTGGATATGCTTTGTTAGGATGAGCATAACATCTATAGATCTATAGTTTTATTTGCGGGCATATTTAAGTTTTGACTGGACAGCGCAAATGAAACATGTTCATTAGAACGCATGAATACAAAAGTTGTATCTGACTTGTATGCGTGGAGCAAAGATCTCGAATCATCGAGCGATGTGCTACACCGTGAGATTCCGGCATTTGCAATGTTGCTGGGTTGGCTTGAGAAGTTTTTGGGTGCAAGAGGCCTGAAACCAGGCCGTGAAGCGTGTTATCGCATAGGGACAGTCCCGTTGTGGAGCTTCCGTCGCAAAGCCCATACCGACGGGGAACTGCTTGGAGTGTGAGGGGGCGAATGGGGGCAAATGGGGGAGTTTTCCGTGATTCGTCCTATCGGTGAGGCGGGCAAAAACCTAATCGTCAGTAAATGGGGTCAGATTCGAGTGGCACTGTTATAAGCCAATGATCGGGGGCTTCTCTGGTGCCTACTGATGGTGAACTCGTGCCATAGAACTGCCAGATACAAAAAGAGGAAGGAACCACGAATCTAACGAATCCTACGAATGAAGAGAAGAATATGAACCACGGAATACACGGAAATTGGATCTGTCGC
This sequence comes from Akkermansiaceae bacterium, assembly GCA_905182475.1. Lineage (GTDB taxonomy): Bacteria > Verrucomicrobiota > Verrucomicrobiia > Verrucomicrobiales > Akkermansiaceae > Luteolibacter. The sequence goes on from CAJJBR010000133.1 coordinate 895, forward strand.
GTCTTGATTCGTTAGATTCGTCGGATTCGTGGTTCCCATCTCTTGTGGAATCACTGGAATCACATACTCGGTTTTCCCATCCGCAAATTCCGGCAGCAATCGCCGACGGGGCGCTTAAAACAGTGCCATTCTGGCCTGACCCTTAGTCGGTTGCGTGGTCGATTTATAATTTTGGGGATTCTTGGATACATTAGATTTACTGGGTTTTTGTAGAATTTGATATTCTGGAATTTTCTAAGGGAGAAATCTTCTCTCTGTGGCTTTAACGGAGAGTCGCTCGGTTCGCAGAACCAAGGAGGGGCGTCTCGTTGAGCGCCCGGCAACCCAAGCTTTTTCGCATGCCATTTCACCCCAACCGTTGTTGAAATCCTTTCCGGCGATGCGGACTTCCGCGATCCGTTGGTAGTTTTTGGTGACGTATCCGGGATGCCTTCCCATGTAGAGCGAGGCGGGGATGAATGGCAGGCGAGTTGATGTCGTGGCTGCAATCGATGTCAGCGGAGAACTAGGTCGCGAACGCGTCATTTCCTCCCCAGGCCATGCCGAGGGCTACCTGCGGGAAATCCTTTGGGAAATTTGTTTCCGAGATATCGCACCAATGTTCCTCGACTGCGGTGCGCTGGGTGTTGAAGAGGGAAATTCTTCCTATAAATGCGCCCGGGGATGTATGATTAAAGGCACCCGACTCTTAGAAATCGAAGAGCATTCCTTGGGAGTTGTCTTTCTTTGCTTCTTTGGCTGGTTTTCCGCCGCCGAAGCCTTTGGTGCCGAAAGTAGTCCAGTGGGAGATGAGAGGGGCGAGTTCGTCCGCCGGAGTGAGAGTGACGAGGGATTGGGAGAGGCCGGAATCGAAGATGCGCCAGCTTGCGGCGAGTTCGGCGGGCTGGGTTTCCGGAAGGGCGCGTGCGAGGGCTGCGAGGAAACTCTCGCGGACGTTTTCCCGCATGGCGGCGAGGGGCGGGGCGAGGCCTTCATCGGTGAGGACCAGGATGCGGCCGGCGATTTTCAGGAAATACGCTTCTTCCATTTTCAGCCGGGAGGCGGTGGCGGGGAGGGCTTTCGCATAGGCGGCGACGACTTCCTCGAGAGTAGCCATTTTTCCGGCGCTCTGGTGCTCGGCTTGTTCGAGGGCTTTGAGGCGTTCTTCGCAGAGTGGCTCGAGCAAGCGCATCATGAGAAGGTCCATCAGGCCTTCGCGGCTGCCGAAGTGGTAGTTCACGGCTGCGACGTTGGCTTTCACGGCTCCGGTCACATCGCGGACGGAGACCGTATCGAAGCCATTTTCGGAAACAAGCAGCTCTGCAGCATCGAGGAGTTTCCTCTTCGGGCCATCTTCCGGTACTTTCAAAACACGCACAGCAACCAGCCAAGCGATCAGGGAATGATTGTCAATCCCGGACGGTTGTGAGCTCGATCCTGTTATTGGGAGAACTTCGGCAATATCTAGAAGAGAACCACAATCGAAGCGCAGCGGAGATGGACGGACTGGGACGCTGAACCTCTCCGTCAAATGGACGCTGATTAGATTACGATGGAGTATCGTTTTTCAGGATTCCCATCAGCGGTAATGATCGCGTCAACCGCAGTCCGAATTTTTCCAATCTAGTGGTCCGTCAGATTAAGGTTTTCAGAACACTAGTCGCGGAACTATTGCCTTTGGGAACCCTACGCGATCACGGTATTGTAAATTGCGGGAAATCAGGTAAGGTCTTTCTTGTGTAAGGGATAGCACATTAGCCCCCCAAAGGGCCCAAGGGCGCCGGAACCAAGGACTCCGGCGCCCTTGGTTTGTACTAGTGGAGCGTGCGGGTGGTTCGGTTTGAATCTTTAGAACGAAGTAATCTTGGGGCTGTGGAAATCCTACCTTGCCACTGACGTAGGGAGGTTTAGTTTCTGGGATGCTTCACAAGATCGTAATTCCAGCCATCGTCCTTTCGGCTAGTTCCTTCGCGGCGGATATTTCCAAAATCCCTTTTGAAACTGCGGAGGGCGAGAAGACGAGCCTTTCGGATTACAAGGGCAAGGCGGTGCTGCTGGTGAACGTGGCCTCGAAGTGTGGTTTCACGAAGCAATACACCGGCCTTCAGAAACTTTATGAGGAGAAGAAGGACGGCGGCTTGGTGATCCTTGGCTTTCCCTGCAATGATTTCGGCGGGCAGGAACCGGGAACGATCGAGGAAATCGTGAAATTCTGCAGCAGCAAGTATTCGGTGACTTTCCCGATCATGGCGAAAATTCATGTGAAAGGCGACGAGCAGCATGCGCTTTACAAGGAACTCACCGGCAAGGACGGCGCGTTCCCGGGGGATGTGAAATGGAATTTCGGAAAAATCCTGATCGGTAAAGATGGCAGGCCGGTTGCGCGTTTCGGATCCAAGGCGACCCCGGACAGTGCGGAATTGACCCAGGCGATTAAAGACGCGTTGGCGAAATAAGTGACGAGACGAAAAATTTAAGGAATGATGTTTGGAAAAACGATAAGCACGAGCGGACTCCGCGCCCTGCGTTTTGCTGCCAGTGTGGGCCTTTTGGTTTCGCTTAACTCTTGCGTGCCTTTGCTTATTGGAGCGGCGGGGGTGACAGTCGGCTACATCGCGCGTGACGAAGGGGTCGGCCAGGCACCACCGCTGGAAGGCAGTGGATACCGTGAGAGTAGCACGGAAACCTACGAGGAACCTGTAGCCTACGGGGATGGCAGCGGGGAGATTGAGAATCTCGATGGGTATGACGTGCCCGTTTATTGAGGGGCTTTTCCTAAGTGGGTTTTCGCGGTTGATCCTGGGGAAAGGAAGGGGCAGGTTCTGCGGTGATGTGGGTTTCAAAATATGATTTCGAAGACATCCGTTATGAGACGACGGAGGATGGGGCGATTGCGAAGGTGACGATCAACCGCCCGGAGGTGAGGAATGCGTTCCGACCGAAGACGGTGACGGAAATGCTACGCGCCTTTGATATGGCGCACGACGATCCGCAAGTTGGTGCGATTATTCTGACGGGCGAGGGCGACCTAGCGTTCTGCTCTGGCGGCGACCAGAGGGTGCGTGGGCAGGCGGGCTACGTAGGCGAGGACGGGGTGCCTAGGCTGAACGTGCTGGATTTGCAAAAGAAGATTCGATCCCTACCGAAGCCTGTGGTGGCAATGGTTGCGGGCTACGCTATAGGCGGCGGGCATGTGCTGCACGTGGTCTGCGATCTGACCATCGCGGCGGACAATGCGCGGTTTGGGCAGACGGGACCGAAGGTCGGGAGTTTCGATGGCGGGCTGGGATCGAGTTATTTGGCGCGTATCGTGGGGCAGAAAAAGGCGCGCGAGATCTGGTATCTCTGTCGCCAGTATGACGCACAGCAGGCACTGGACATGGGCTTGGTAAATACGGTGGTGCCGCTTGCGGAGCTGGAGACCGAGACGGTGAAATGGTGCCGGGAAATGCTCGAGCACTCTCCGCTGGCGCTGCGTTGTCTGAAATCTGCGCTGAATGCGGATTGCGACGGGCAGATGGGGCTGTTGGATCTGGCTGGGAATGCGACTTTACTTTACTACATGAGCGAGGAAGGCCGGGAGGGGAAAGAGGCTTTTCTTGAGAAACGGAAACCGGATTTCTCGAAATTTCCGAGGGTGCCTTAGGGCGCGTTTGTTGCTGGAGTGCTGCTCTTGTGATTTCCCGGAAAGGTTAGATTTTACACAAGGGACACAAGTAAGATTTTGGTTCGAGCGCTTGTGGAATCAGTAGCCTATCCTATCCGGTAGCTCGGTGTATTCCTTCGCGAGAGCGAGGGCGAGATCGCGGCCTAGCTGTTGTTCCGGGATATCGCGTTCGGTGGCGGGGAGTGAGAACTGTCTGAAAAACTCGTGATCCTCGAAGCCGATATTTGCTGCATCCACGATGGAGAAGCCGTAATAGATCGCGCCGATGCGAGCCCAGTGGATGGCACCGAGGCACATCGGGCAGGGTTGGCCGGTGGTGTAGATTTCGCAGCCCTCTAGGGAAAAATCCGAGGCTTTTTCGCAGGCGTCACGGATGGCGACGACCTCGCCGTGGGCTGTAGGATCGTTGGTGGCGAGGACGCGATTCCAACCTTCGCCGACAATTTTCCCTTGCCGGACGACGACTGCGCCGAAGGGGCCGCCATCACCGCCACGCATTCCGTTTCCCGCAAGCTCCACCGCCCGCTCCATAAATTGGATATCCATGAGCACTTGATAGCACGTTCCGTGCAAGTAGGGCAACACGAGCGGATATCGTTTTGGACTTAATGATAATCACGAGAAGCTTGCTTTTAAGTGAAATGTATCGATTCTGACTGTAATCTCTGCAACACCATCCATACCCCCGGCTAATCCCTACCGAGCAATCCTTGGTCGGGAAATTCCCGAACCATTGATTGCGCTGTTGTGCTTCATCCTTGGGATCTGGCTTTGGGATTCGTATTTCGGCGAAAATGGCGGATACGCGCCGGGCACCGAGGAGATTACATTGATCAGGCTGGACAGGAATCTCCAGCTTGCCGAGGCGATGGCGGACGATCCGCCGCTCTTGCGCTGGCTTGCGCATGCACAAAGCCCGGAGGAGGCGGTGGCGGACGGGATCCACTCGCTGGAGCTGTTGATTTCCGGGCAGGTGCTCGGGCCTACCGGATTCCATGCCTACGTGGCCTTGCTCGCCACCCGGGACGAGGCACCGATAGAGGGTTACCTCAGCCAGCTCAACATCCCATCGAATAATCCGGAAGCGCCGAACTGGTGGAATATCAAGATTGCCTCTGAAAATTTCACGTTTCCGCAGACAGTGACCACGGAAACGATACGAAACCGGGCGATTTTCACCGGATCAATCATCTGGGGGCTGGGAATCATCGGATTGGCCTTCGTACCCAAGGCGTTACGCTGCCTGCGCTACGCGTTCCGGAATAAGACCCGTGGCTACGCTTCTGGGTGGAACCCATCGTTAGGGTTGATAATTTTCCTACTCGCGACCCTTGCCTGGATTGGCTTTAGCATGGTGCTGGATCTGGGGATAAGCCAATTGCCGGGGCTCCACCCGGTTGCGCTTATCCTGCTGGATACCTTCGCCCGCATTCTGCCGACACTGATCGCGCTGGGTTTGCTTTTCCGGAAAGTCTCCCACGTGCCCCGTGCAACCGGGCTGAACGGTCACGTCCATCCGCCGGTGATTATTGGCTTGTTTTCGCTACTGGTAGTCATCGACCAATTTCTGCGCTGGGCTTTGGGGCGCTTTACCTTGGAAGATCCGACAGGCGGCCTATCCTATATGGATTCAGGGATTTTCGGGCTGGTGTTCCTAATCGTTTCCGCGTGCCTGGTCGCGCCGATCGCGGAGGAAATTCTTTACCGGGGAATCCTCTTCCGCTCGCTGGCGAACAAGACCGGGGTGCTTGCGGCAGCTGTTCTTTCCTCTGTCGTTTTCGCCTCGCTGCATTTTTATGATTTCTACGGCTTCGCCAGCGTGGCGACCTTCGGCTTGGTCTGTGCATTGCTCTACCAGGCCACCGGATCGCTTAGCAATGTGGTGCTGCTGCACATGCTCTACAATACCTCGATCACCCTTCCACAGTGGACGATATATCATGCACCTTTGTAATAAAAACGGGATTTCAGTTGAAAAATACTATGCTTGATTCATCCCAATACTTCCGTATATCCCTGAGCGCGGCATTGCGCCGACCCTTTTCCCAATGAGCGAAACCCAACACGCAGCCACCTTCGAGGCTCCGGATATCGAGGAAGTATCCCTGCTCTTCCACGCCTACGATGTCCATGCGTTGATTGCCTGCGGGGGGATGGGTGCTGTTTATCAGGTGACCCAGCGCTCGCTTGACCGGGTGGCTGCGATCAAAATCCTGCCACGGGAGTTTTCTACGGATAAAGAATTCCGAAAAGGCTTCGAATCCGAGGCGAAGGCGATGGCGAAGCTCAACCACCCGAACCTGATTGGCGTGTATGATTTCGGGGAAGCCGACGGGATGCTTTACATCATCATGGAGTACGTGGACGGGAAGTCGCTCTACCATTCTGCGCACGGTCAGGTGGTGGATCCATCTGAAGCCCTGCGGATCGTGAGTCAGGTCTGTTCCGGGCTGGATCACGCCCATACCTACGGTATCCTCCACCGGGACATCAAGCCCTCGAACATCCTGCTCGATTCGAAGATCAATCCCAAGATTGGCGATTTTGGTCTTGCGCGTGCATTGGAGAGCAAGATCGAGGAAGGCGAGCAGATCTACGGGACACCTGGCTATACGGCTCCGGAAGTGCTCCAGCCACCTTACAGCTTCGACCAGCGCGCGGACGTGTTTTCCGTCGGCGTGATGCTTTGCGAGCTTCTCACAGGGAAGCTGCCCGAAGCCGATCCGCGCCCTGTTTCCCAGCTCTGCAAGTGCAATCCCCGTCTTGATGCCGTGATCAGGAAGGCGATGAACCCAAATCCGGAACTCCGTTATTCAACGGCGAGCGAGCTGGCCACCGAGCTGGACAAGATCTCAAGTGGGTCTACTAACGCGCTTCTCACAGGAGCCGACCTCCCGCGTAAGCCCTCGGCGCGGAAGATGCCCGCTCCGGCGC
>CAJJBR010000134.1 GCA_905182475.1 Akkermansiaceae bacterium
TGTCGGTTGTTGTGTGTCGGTTTTGGCAAGTGCCGGGGTTTTCTTAAGTGACGGAACCGTAACAAACGGAACATATAATTGTGACAGGTTCGTCACAAAAGGCTCCAATAGCAGAATTCCAAGTGGAGCCACTTGAAGGATTGGATCCCTGCTACCTAACGATTCCAAGGCAAGAAATCCTCAAAACCCTTTGTGACGATCCTGTCACAATAGATCTTTTGCCAGAAGCACCCGAAAACGTTCTGACTCTCACCGTTGACGCAAGCCGTCACACGCAACCAACAAACCAACAATGAAAATTACCACATCCATCGCAATCGGCTCCGTTCTGGCCGGCGCCTCATGTTTTGCCCAAGACAAACTCGTCTTTAAAGGCTCCGACACCCTCGGCGCCAAGATGGTTCCCCAGCTCACCGAGGCCTACACCGCCGCCGGAAACAAGGTCGGTTTCGAAATCGCAGCAGAGGGTTCCTCCGCGGCATTCTCCAACCTCCTCGCAGGCACCGCAGACATCGGCATGTCTTCCCGCGATGCGAAGGACAAGGAAAAGGATGCTTTCACCGCCAAGGGACAGGAACTCGTCGAAATCGTGGCCGGCTACGACATGATCGCAGTGGTAACGAATAAGAAAAACGGCGTCCGCGGCCTCACGGTCAAGCAGATCGAAGGCATTTTCACCGGTGACATCACCGACTGGAGCGAAGTGGGCGGCGCAGCCGGAGCGATCTCCGTTTACACCCGCAACACCACCTCAGGCACCTACAAGTCCTTCCAGGGAATGGCTATGGACAAGCGCGACTACGGCACCAGCACCAACAAGATGGCTGGTAACGAGCAGATCGCCGACGAAGTCGCGAACAACGCTAACGGCATCGGTTACGTCGGGCTCGCCTACGCCGACAAGGATGGCCTCCGCTCCGTGAAAATTGATGGTGAAGCCGCCAAGCCGAGGAACAAGGACACCTACCCCCTTTCCCGCACACTCTTCTATTACACCGTTGGCCAGCCAGAAGGTGAGGCGAAGAAATTCCTCGCCTGGGCGACTGGTGACCCAGCAGCTGCCAAGGTTATCAATGCAGTTGGATTCATCGCTATCGAAAAATAATCTGCCAGTTCGGCAAACGATAAGATAGGGATGTGTCGTTCTGGTAACGGCACATCCCTTGCCCTTGCCTAGCTTTTCAAGCTTCATCAAAGTTTCATGGCCACCCACTTCAAACGCAAAGGAAAGAGAGTCCTCGGTGTAGGCCGTCAGGATGCGATTCGTTTCTTCTTCGGAGGCAACGCGATGATTTCCACCTTCGTTCTGGGTGCCATCTGCATCTTCCTCGCAAGGGAAGCTGCAATGTTTTTTCCGCAGCATCAAAGGGAACTCGAAGTCTTCCGCCTTACGGGACAGGAATACACAAATTTCGTCATCGAGGAGATGGACGAATACACCGAGGTGAAAAGTCTGACGAACCAGGCATTTTACCAGGAAATGAACGAGGCATACGGGATCCAGCGTGGTCTTGTGGATAGCTTCGGAGCACTTTCAGGAAACCTTTTCGATGACGGGGAAGACCTGATCGAAGAGCTGGAAGACGCCCGTGATGCAGTCGATGACGCAGACGAGGAAGAAGCAAAAACGCTAGCCCAAACGGAATTGGATGGTATCCAGGCGAAGTGGGATAATTTCCTCCAGGCAGAGCTTGGAAAAGCCGACCGGACAGCGGTCGATTCGTTCGGACGTCTCGGTAAAAAAGAGTGGCAGGAGCTGCTCGATGCCATGACTGCGTGGGATCCCGTCGAGGACCAGCCTCCTGCCCTTGTCGAGGCCGCCAAAAGCGAAATGAACAAAGGCATGGCTGCATTCGACGCCGCCCGAATGCTGATCGGGAGTGCAGGATCGGAGCTTTCGAAACTGCGCGGAGAGCTGATCAAGGTCACCACCGCCATCAAGGACGAGGCTGTTGCCGACAAGAGCTCCGCCGCGCGTAAAAAAGCGCTCCTCGAGGGCTCCGTGAACGCCGCGACCAAAGAAGACCGCGCCCGCCTAAAAGAACAGGCGGAAAAAATCACCATCCGCAAGAATTTCCCATACGCCGAGCGCATCACGGCTCTGGAAGGGAGCCGGGAAAAGCACAAGGCCGCGATTGCGGCTTTGGAAGCGGATCTGAAACCCGGGATCGCCGCCCTGCCTACGGATTTGGCATCCGCCCAGGCGCAGGATCTGGTCAGCCGCATACGTGAGAAGGGACCTGAGCTCATCGCATATCTCGATCAAAGCCTGCAGGAATCGGCAGATTGGCGCTATGATCAACCAGTGAGCTGGATCACCTCAGTCACTTCCTTCTTTTTCGGGAAAGACTGGGTCACCAACAGCTCGTTCCACGATTTCTACGGACTTCTTCCGCTTTTCACCGGATCCCTACTGATCTCCATCATCGCCCTAATCGTGGCGATCCCATTCTCCCTCGGCGCGGCGATCTACGTGAACCGCCTCGCCGGCCCCAAACAGCAGAATATCATCAAACCCATCATCGAACTGATCGGTGCCATCCCATCCGTGGTCCTCGGATTCTTCGGTATCATCGTGCTGGGCGAGGCGCTGCGCGAAATCAGCCAGGTGCCTTGGCTTTCATGGGTGCCGGGTTTCCCCATGCAGGAACGCCTGAATATCCTCAATGCCGGCCTGCTACTCGCTCTGATGGCCGTCCCGACGATTTTCACCCTCTGTGAAGACGCGATCAACAATGTCCCGTCCTCCTTCACGGAAGCCTCGCTCGCCCTCGGCGGATCGAAGCTCCAGACGGTGATGAGAGTCGTGGTGCCCACCGCAGTCTCCGGTATCCTCGCCGCGATCCTGCTCGGCTTCGGTCGGGTCATCGGTGAGACCATGGTGGTGCTGCTAGTGGCGGGAAATCAGATCGCGATACCAGACTTCGGCCTCGGGGTCGGGGTGATCACCCAACCAGCCCACACCATGACAGGTATCATCGCCCAAGAAATGGGTGAGGTGACCTCAGGCACCATCCACTACCGCGCACTTTTCTCCGTCGGACTTGTCCTGTTTACCATCTCGCTGCTGATCAACATCAGCGCCCGCCGCATCATTAAGCGTTTCGGCCTCGCCGCCTGATCCACTTTCCGAATCCGCAACATGAACCCCTTCAAATCCAGCTCCAACGCGCAGAAAACGAAAGACAGAATCGTCGCGTGCGTGCTGGCAGCGCTAACCTACGTCATCCTCGCCTGCACGCTCTTCATCTTCTTTGATATCGCGAAGAAAGGACTGCCTGTGCTGATGCCGGTTTTCTCCGAGAAAGGTGGCGAAATCTTCAACTCGGACTTCCTCACCCGCATGCCGGAGACCCTCGTCGATTATACCGATGAAAACGGTGACAAGCAGTCCATGGCGTCTACTGATTTCATCGAATTCACCAAGGCAAATCCAGATGCTGTCATCGAGAACAAGAAGACCAACGCCTATTCCGGCGGAGGCATCGCAGGCCCCTTGGTGGGGACCGCCCTGCTCGTCATCGTCTGCATGGTTGTTGCGCTCATTGTCGGAGTGGCCGCTGCGGTTTATCTGAATGAGTATGCGAAGCAGGGGCGCTTCGTCGGGATGATACGCTTGGCGATCATGAACCTCGCGGGCGTTCCCTCCATCGTCTTTGGCCTCTTTGGCTTCGCCTTTTTCTGCCTGTTCCCACTGCTCCCCGTTTTCACGGATGCCCCGAATATAGAGAAATCCCTGTGGGCCATCCCTCTCTTCGGCGGCTTCCTCAGCTTCGAGGGCTGGGGGAACTCCCTCATCGCCGGCGGCCTTACCCTCGCCGTGATGGTCCTGCCGGTGATCATCGCTGCCTGCGAGGAGTCCCTGAAAGCGATTCCCAAAGGCTTCCGCGAAGCCTCCCTCGCACTCGGTGCCACGAAATGGCAATGCATCCGCACCGCCGTCCTGCCCTACGCGACTCCTGGCATCCTCACCGCATCCGTCCTCGGGGTCACCCGCGTCGCAGGTGAGACGGCCCCGATCATGTTCACCGCAGCAGTCGCACTGAAAGGTAAGCTCCCTTGGGAAGAAGCCAGCGGCAACGGCATCTTCTGGCTATCCGACTTACTCACCGATTCCGTACAGGCCATGCCTTACCACATCTACACCGTAGCTGCCCGCATCCCGCGCACCGATGCGACCTCAGCCATGCAAGACGGCTCGGTCTTTGTTTTCCTCCTCATGGTGATGAGCTTCGCTTCGGTCTCCATCTATCTCCGCATTCACTTCCGTAAAAAACTGAAATGGTAACCACATCTTCACAACCCACAGACGCCGCAGAAATCGCCAGCGCCAGCGCTGCGAACAACCCGAACCCGATCGCCAAGGAAGACTCGATGATCGAGGTCGATGACGTCTCTTTCAGCTACGATATGGGGAAAACAAACGTCCTCAAAAACATCTCGTTCAACATCCCCGCTGGCAAGGTCACCGCACTCATCGGCCCATCCGGTTGCGGAAAATCCACGCTCCTGCGCTGCCTCAATCGCATGAACGACCTCGTCGATACCTCCAAAGTCACCACCGGGCAGATCCGCATCATGGGCCAGGATATCAACGCCAGCGATGTCGATCCCATCGAGCTACGCAAGCAAGTCGGTATGGTATTCCAAAAATACAATCCGTTCCCGAAAAGCATTTACGACAACGTAGCCTACGGACTCCGCATCCAGGGCATCAAAAATAAATCCAAGCTCAACGAAGCGGTAGAGAAATCCCTGCAACGCGCCGCACTCTGGAGCGAAGTAAAAGACCGCCTCAATTCTAGCGCACTAGGCCTCTCCGGCGGACAGCAGCAGCGCCTTTGCATCGCACGCACTATCGCCGTGAACCCGCGCATCGTCCTCATGGATGAGCCATGCTCCGCGCTAGATCCCATCGCCACCGCCCGCATCGAAGAGCTCATCGCCGAGCTTCAGGAGGAGTTCACCATCGTGATCGTCACCCACAACATGCAGCAGGCCACCCGCGTATCAGATCGCACCGCCTTCTTCTATCTCGGCGAGCTCATCGAATACAATGACACCGCCACCATTTTCGCAAATCCTTCCGTGAGACATACCGAAGACTACGTCAGCGGACGTTTCGGCTGAAACCGAGAAAACAGCAGACTTTCCAAAACCCTCTCACACGATAAGTTATCACATGAACAGCTCACCCCATATCATCAAGGACTTCGATCTAGCTCTGGCGGAATTAAAGAGCGACGTCCTCAGCATGGCCGCACATACCCGGCACAACCTCGAGCGCGCTATCCGGGCGCTAATGGAACGCGACCTCGAGCTCGCCAACTCTGTCATCGCCGATGACGATGAGGTCGATGAGTTCGAGCGCACGATCGACAAGGCCGGAATGGAGCTTCTGGTGAAATACCAACCTATGGCCAGCGACCTGCGCTTCGTGGTTTCCTCGATGAAAATCTCCATGAACCTAGAGCGCATCTCCGACCACGCGACGAACATCGCCAAGCGCGCTAGAAAGATCATGGCCGCCCAGGAGCTAGCCGACATCACCCTCATCGAGCCGCTTTACACCCTCGCCGACACACTCCTGCGTGACGCGATCTCCTCTTTCAGCGATGGCAATGCCACTCTCGGAGCCTCTCTTCACGCACGCGACAAAGAGCTCGACCGCATGCACAAGCAGACCACCGCCCACTACGGTGAGCGCATCGAGGCAACCGACGGGCGCAGCCAAGAATACCTCCACCTCATCTTTATCGTCCGCTCGCTTGAGCGTGTGGGCGACCTTTCCTCAAACATCGGAGAAGACTCCGTCTATCTGAAGCGCGCGAAGGATCTCCGGCACACCAGTAAAAGCGAGCGCCGAGATATCTGAGGAAAGCCGTCCTTCCAGGCGGCTGGATTTCGCAGAGGTTCCATCGTGCTAGTGCTGCGTCACACGAAAAAAGATGATTATTTTCTGAGCCTTTTCAAAAAAGGACAACCTGAGCACCCACCACTTTCAGTTACACCCTCTGATTCCTTCCTGCTTTCCTGCCTTCCTCATTAAAACTACATTCTCCCATGCCTCTAGAATCCCGCCGTAAAATGCGCAGCCGAAGAGAATCCAATAAGGAATGCAGGAATTTCTTTGCCAGTTTCCCACCCATTTCCGCAGTTCTGATTCCGGGCGTAACTGAAAGTGGTGGGCAGGATTATTTTTGAACTGGGT
>CAJJBR010000135.1 GCA_905182475.1 Akkermansiaceae bacterium
GGCTCTTGGCTCTTGGCTTTGTGAAAAGAGGTGTTTAGCTTCCCCGCGTGGCAAACGAAGTGGTGAAATCTCAAGGCAGTTCTCTTTGGAAGGATGCTTGGCACCGGCTTTCTAACAATAAGCCGGCATTGGTGAGTTTGGGAATTTTGGTGGTGATCTTGCTCGCCTGTTTCGTAGGGCCTTTTCTGCCATTTGTGAAAAGCTCGACTACGATCAATCTCGCAAACGCGGTGGCGGAACCCAGCGTGACACATTGGTTCGGCACCGACCAACTCGGGCGTGATCTGTTTTCGCGTGTGCTCAATGGCGGCCAGGTTTCCCTGCTTGTCGGGCTGGTGGCAACCGGAGTGGCGGTTATTATCGGCGTGATCTATGGGTCGATTTCCGGATACGTCGGCGGCATGGTGGATTCGGTGATGATGCGTTTCGTGGATATCCTTTTCGCCCTGCCCTTCTTGGTTCTCGTCATTCTTTTTGCCCTTGTGGTCGATGAACCTTCCTCGGAATTCACCACTTGGATCATTGACTCTACCGGCTGGCCACGCGACCGCGTCGCCCCCATCACCACGCTTATTCCATTGTTCATCGCGATCGGTGCGATCGGCTGGCTTACGATCGCGCGCATCGTCCGGGCACAGGTGCTGAACGTGAAAAAACTGGAGTTCGTCGAGGCGGCGATCTCGCTGGGACTTAGCCGCCCGCGAATCCTGTTCCGCCACATTCTGCCGAATGTGATCGGGCCTATTATCATATATACCACGCTGGCGGTGCCGGGGATCATGCTTTTGGAAAGCGTGCTGTCCTTCCTCGGGCTGGGAGTGAAACCACCAAACTCCTCGTGGGGCATCCTGATTAAAGAGGGGGCGGATCGGATGGAAATTTCACCCTATCTCCTGCTCTTTCCTTCACTCTTTTTCGCAACCACTCTTTTCGCCCTGAACTTCCTTGGTGATGGTTTGCGTGATGCGCTTGATCCGAAGTCTTCTAAGGATTGAGCCAAACTCCGGGTTTGAACGGTGGTGGAAAACGTGGGATAACGCAGCTGTGCGAGGTTCTGCTATTGCCGATGTGATTAAGGTCTGGGTGTGGGCGGTGGGCTCGCTGGTGCTCGGGCTCTGGCTGACGCCTTTCGCGTTCAATGGGGGGAAAGCACTCTCGGAACTTTCAGCGACAAAGGATTTCAACGGCATGGTGAACAAGCTCGCCGCGTGGAGCGGGGCTGCGGGACTGGAGGACTTTTTCAAGTTCTGTTGGCCGCTTACCGCCCTGCTACTCTTGTTCCCGCTTATCGAATGGCTGAGGCTGGGAAACGACAGGGTGGCTGGAAATCCGTGGGGTATCCGGCTCCCACACCATGCGGTGGCGGGTGCTACATCAGGCCAAGCGATTGAGTCGAACCCCCGCGGTCCGCTTTATGGCCTTGCGGGATTTGTCATCGCCTTTGGCTGTTTCGTCTTGATTGGAGCTGCGATGGTCAAAGCCGGCTCTTTCGTGAAGAACCAGGGTGTTGCTTCATTGAGAGAAGGCATCTGGTTTGACATGGGTCTGGTGTTGGTTGTGGCCTTGTTGGTAGAAATTTTTTTCCGTCGCGTGATTCTCGGGATCTTCCTGAGGGCGATGAAGCCGTCTTCCGCAATCGGGCTGGCCGCCCTGATGTTTGCTGGGATTCCGTTTATCCTCAGTGGATTTGATAACGCATCCCGCGTGGACGGGGAAACACTCTCCGCCTTTCAGCTCACTGCGATCCTTTTTGGAGGAGGTGATCTCCTCTCCCGTTTCATCGTTGTGTTCTTTCCGTGGTTTGCCTTCGGCTTCGTGCTCGGCTGGGCGCGGTGGAGGACGGCGTCGGTCTGGCTTTCCTCGGGTTTGTTGACCGGTTGGCTGCTGGTGGATAGGTTGTTTGCAAAGGCTACTCAGGCTGTCGAAATCCCTGACCGGGTTGCGGCGTACTTCGTGGCGGAGTCAGTTCAGAATGGAATCATCCCCTTGCTCGGGGTGGTCGTGGTCGGCGGCCTGGTTCATGTCATCACTCATGGATACCCGTTTAAACGCAATGCGGAAGCCGGCGATTGATCCGCTCGACTTGGTCTATCCGCCGCTGTGTAGCTTTTGCGGCGGTGGTCTAGCTGCTGGGCGGGCACTTTGTGAAAGCTGTGCAGCCGGGATGACGCGGATCGTCCCTCCTTTCTGTGATGTTTGCGGGGAAGGATTTCAAGGGCAGATCGATGGCACGTTCGATTGCCCGAACTGCAAGGAAATCTCCTTCAGTTTCGAGTTCGCACGCGCGGCGATGGATCGATCGGATGAGACTTTGGAACTAATTCACCGGTTAAAATACGGGAGGGAAATCCACTTAGCCCGAGATCTTGGAATTCTCGCATGCGACGCATTCCAAGACAGGCGGCTGGCCGTTGCCTTGGAGGAAAAGTGGCCGCTCGTTCCTGTGCCTTTGCATTGGCGGAGGCAGCGCGACCGGCAGTTCAATCAGGCGGAGGAAATCTCCAAATTCGTAGGAGAAATGATGGGTCTGGCTGTGGTGAAAAGGCTCAAACGCGTGCGCCGCACTCAGACACAAACCCGTCTGAGCCGGAGGCAGAGGATGGAAAATCTCAAAGGGGCGTTTGCGATACGGAAGAGTTGGTTTTTTGAAAAGGAAAACCCTATTGGTAAGGACAAGACACCCGGAGTGATTCTCGTTGATGACGTGTTTACTACTGGATCCACAGTAGATGAATGCGCGAAAGTACTTCGGAAAGCAGGAGCAGGGAGAGTTGTTGTCCTCACTGTTATGCGCGGATGAATCTGGAGAGAGGAACCGCGATTTAGAAATCGTGACCTGCGCGGCGAATCATCCCCGGACTTCCGCTCCTGTTGCAGACACGGTTTCTAAACCGCGGTTCCTCTCGCCTGCGGCATATCGCTTTGTGCGGACAATTTCACCAATCACGATGCTGAAGAGCCAATTTTATAAGCTATTCTTACAGGATTTCTGAGGAAGTTGTTTCATGCGCTTTTCTGGTGAGCAAGCGGACAAACAGGATGCACACATAAAAGCAGATGCAGAGAGCGACCAAGGGCAGGATACCAGATTTGAGATCACCGCCGATGAACCATGGATGGAAGGGTGAATCGAAATTGAGGTTTGAGGACATGGAGAAGCATTTTAGCGCAAAGACGAGGCCGGCGTGGAGGCCGATTGGCATCCACAGGGAAAAGGTGCGCGTGCGGCACCATGCGAGGACGAAACCGAGTAGGGCGAGGGTCGCGAACTCGGTGACGAAAAATGCCGGGTTGCTGAAATGGCCGAGGGTGCTGCCTAGGATTTCGAATCCTGAATGCCAGGAATGGGGATCGGCAATGACGCTGCCCGGAGGGGGTTTGAGGAAATGGACGAAGGAGAACATCAGCGAACTGCCGATGAAGGCGCTCCACAACGAGCAGGCGCGCAGCCAGAGGCCGAGCAGGAGCCCGCGAAAAATGAGTTCTTCGATCACGCCCGCTCCGAGGGCTGGGATGAGGGCTTTGGAGAAAATTTTCCCGAAAGTAAGTCCGTCGTCCTTGCCAGTGGCGGCACCGGTGAGGTGGAGGAGAAGGCCGAGGGCGCCTAGAATTACAGCACCGGAGAGCAGTCCACAGGATAGATGTAGGAGGCGGTTTTTCCAAGTGAGCTTTCGGAGGGCGTAGCGGTTCTTATCCTCGCGCGGTGGGATGTTTTTCACGCGGCGGATGAGCGCGGGCATGAGTGCCAGCGCGGAAATGAGTAGGGCGCGGCCAAAGAAGCGGTCGGGCTTGGCGCGGCCGGCGGATTCGGCGATGGATTCTATTATGCCGGGGTAGTCTTTCACCTCCGCATTTGCAGCAAGGGTCTTCCCGGCATCGTAGAGGTATGGGGTGAGGAGTGCGGCGGCGAAGAGTGATGCTGCCAGCCACAGGATGATGGCTCCGGCTTCTGATTTCAGGAAACGCATGGCTATTGAGGGAGAGAACCACAATCGCAGCGAAGCGAAGATGGCGGAACTGTGAAATTAAATCTTTCCGCAATTGGGCGCGGATGAACACGGATCGGATTCTTTGCTCTCTGCTTGTGTTAGTTGGATTTGGTTTGGGAGAAGAGCCATCGGATGACTTCCTCATCCGCGTATGTCTGGGTCCAGGAATTGTGACCGACTCCCGGATAGATCGTGAGCTTCGCTTCAGATCCGGCTTCCTTCAGCGCATCGAACATTCGCTGGCTGCCCGTGAGCGGGACGACTTTGTCGTCATCTCCGTGAAAGATTCGGATCGGCAGGTTTTTGAAACGGTCGACCGTTCTTGGATCGCCAGCGCCACAAATTGGGATCGCGGCAGCGAAGGTTTTTGGCTGACTTGCGATCGCCGCCCAAGTTCCGAAGCCTCCCATCGAAAGCCC
Organism: Akkermansiaceae bacterium; assembly: GCA_905182475.1. Classification (GTDB taxonomy): domain Bacteria; phylum Verrucomicrobiota; class Verrucomicrobiia; order Verrucomicrobiales; family Akkermansiaceae; genus Luteolibacter. Next base: position 4,409 of record CAJJBR010000135.1, read on the forward strand.
GCTGATGTAGATTCGGGACCGGTCGACGGGTTGCTTGGAAGCGGTTTCCTCAATCAACGCCAAAACCGCATCGAGCAGTGGATTTTTAGGTTTTTCGTCGGCAGGGATTTTGAAATCGATCCGATACGGAGCCCAAGTTTTGTCAGCCGGGCATTGAGGGGCGATCACGAACATGGGTTGCCCCAGCTTCTCTGCATTTTGGAGAATCGCCATCGCACCGTGCTTAAGCTGGGCTTTGTTGTCTGCGCCGCGCTCTCCTGCGCCGTGGAGGAAAAGGACGAGCGGGTAGGCTTTTCCCTCCTCGGTTTTCTCCGGGGCGGCGAGGCGGTAAAGGACTTCCGTGCCGTCCGCAGCTGTGAAGGTTTTCGCTTCGGGTTCTGCGGCGAGTGCGGTGGCCATGGAGGCGAGGGCAAGGAGGGTTTTTGCGATCATGACGGTGTTAGGAAATGCTTTCCGATCCAAAATACGGGACAAGGGCAGCAGGGATCTTGATTGCCCCGTCGGGCTGTTGGCATTGCTCCAAGAGGGCGACGTAGAGCCTAGGAAGCGCGGTGCCGGAGCCGTTGAGGGTAGCCGGAAAACGGTTTTTTCCTTCCTTGTCCTTGAAGCGGAGCTTCATGCGGCGTGCCTGGTAATCGCCGAAACACGAGCAGGAGGAAACCTCCAGGTATTTCCCATGGCCAGGAGCCCAGACCTCGATGTCGTAGGTCTTTGCTGCGGACTGGCCGATATCTCCGGTGCAGAGCTCGATCACGCGGTAATGCAGGCCGAGCTTTTGCAGGATGCTTTCTGCATGGGCGGTGAGTTCTTCGAGCACTTGGAAGCCCGTGTCCGGATCGACTACTTGGACCAGCTCCACTTTATCGAACTGATGCATGCGGATGATGCCTTTGTTATCGCGACCCGCCGAGCCTGCCTCACGGCGGAAGCACGGGGTGTAGGCGACGAGTTTGATCGGCAAATCTGCCTCCGCGACGATGGTATCGCGGTAGAGGTTTGTCACGGGAACCTCGGCGGTGGGGGCGAGGAAAAGGGTGTTGCGGCCATCGCTTTCCGCGGGCTCGGTGCCATACATGTCGTCCTCGAATTTTGGGAGCTGCCCTGTGCCTTCCATACACTCGCGCAGGACGAGGTGCGGCACGTTGACCTCCTCGTAGCCGTTGTCCGACTGAGTATCTAATAGGAAATTGATGAGCGCCCGCTCCAGCCGCGCGCCTTTTCCGCGATACACCGCGAAGCCGGAGCCGGAGATGCGGATCGCATCGTCCCAGGAAATCATGCCGTGTTGTGTTGCGAGATCGACATGGTCTTTCGGATCGGTGAGCTCGGGCTTCTCGCCCCATTCGCGGACGATGGGATTCGCCTCCTCGCTGTCTCCGACCGGGCACTCCGCGTGGGGAAGGTTGGGGATGTTCAGGAGAAGTTCGGTTTGCTTTGCGCTGGTGGCCTCCGCCTCCACGTCGTGTTTGGAAATCTCTTCATTGATCGCGCGGACTTCCGCCTCGATGGCGGAGCTGTCCTCGCCCTTGGATTTCATCACCCCGATCTGCTTGGAGGTCGTCTTGCGCTTGTTCTGAAGCTCCTGCTTTGCGGTCTCCGCAGCACGCCTCGCCCCATCACAAGAAAGCACTTCATCAATCAGCTTCCAATGCTCCCCACCGCGCGCCTTCAACCGCTCGCGCACCTCTTCCGCCTGATCCCGTATGACTCGAATATCCAACATTGCGCCCGGACTTTCACGGATCGCAGCAGCAGTGAAAAGCTTTGAATTTCGCTGATTTTTCTTTTACGATAGCTGAGGTTTCTCACCAGCACGGGAGGTTACATACGCCTCAGACAGTTCCCGCTTGAATGTGTGAGCCTGTGGGACTAAGTCCTTGCCCACATGGACGCCCGCCACCCTTATGAAATGATTCCGCTTTTTACCGCCGGTATCCTGCTGGGGCTTTGGCTGGTAGGATCACATGCGCTGATGATCGCGAAACCTGCGCTGGTGCAGGGGTGGTTGAAAAAATTTCCACGGAACCCTCTTGCCGGGCAGATCATCCTCGGGATTGCACTGGCATGGTTCTGGTTGCTGATCGCTCCGGGTGGTATGGGAAAACTCAGCGCGCTGCAGCTGGATCTCGGGGAGTTCAACAACGTCAAGCCCTTGCTGCGCATTTTGGTTCCCGCTTCCTTGATCGCAGTATGCATCAGCGTGAAAGACTTCCTCGCTGTGCGAGCGCTCGGCGTGCTTGGTCTGATGATCGCGGCACCATTACTTGAGGCCGCTTTCCTGAAAGATCCTACAACCCGTTTGCTCGTGCCGATCTTCGCCTACGCGCTGCTCACAAAATCCCTTTTCTGGATCGGCATGCCTTACCTCTTCCGCGATGCGGTGACATGGGTTACTGCTACGGAAGGCCGGTGGAAGCTCGTTTCCTTCGCCGGGTTGGCCTACGGAATCGCAACTCTGGTCTGCGCGTTCGTCTTCTGGCGCGGATATTAATCCTACCTCTTAGTAAACTGGTGCGCCGCCGTAGTTTTTGGTGTTGCCACCTCTGCTATCATGGTTCGAGCCGTTGTATATAGAATCGGCTTTCTTCTCCATTTCCGATCCGAGGATGCGCAAGTCACGGCCGAGCCCGATGGTGGAGTTGCAAGAGGAGAGGGCGAAACCGATGAGGGCTGCGATGCCGAGTAGGATTGCTTTCATCGCGAAGTAATGTGCTCGGAAGATACAAACTGCAAGCCCGGAGTGTCAACTTTTCTTTAGCTCGCGGCGCATCTCGATGATGCCGTCTCTGATGTCGAAAATTTCGTCCCGCAGGTGCTCGAGAGCGGCCTTTTGGTCGGGATCTTCCTCTGGGTCGATCAGTCCCGCACAGGCTCCGATGGATTCGTTGATCCAGCTCAGGCAACGCTTGAGGACAGCGAGGATAAAACCGGCTTCCGGCTCATAATCGTCCTCTTTGTCATGCAGGACGCCGGCGAGTTTCGCGCTCACCTGCATGAGATTGGAAACGAGCCGCTCCTGCGGGCTGTCCTGCTTTCCATCGCGGCCAACGAGAGTGAAAGCACGCATTGCGATTTCCTGTGCCATACTCTGGAGTGGATGGCTTTCCCTATCTTCCCAAGAGTTACCATCCTCCTCCTCCTCCTCCTCGTCGTCGTCGTCGGCGGACATCCATTCGGAGCCGGAGCCTTCCTCATCTTCTTCGTTATCAAAATCATCGTAGTCCTCGTGCCCTTCCTCACGGTTCGCCATGGAGCCAAGTAGCCCGTCCCAACCCATTACGAAGGCCTCTTTTCGTTCGCTATCGGTGTCCTCCATGTATTTCTCCAGAGCCTCCTGGTAGGCATCGGTCAGGCGGTCGGATTCCTTGAGCCGCTCCTCCCACTCGTATTCATTCATCTCGATGCTGACATTATTTTTGCGGGTGGGCTTGTCCGGATCGGGCTCGATGCGGCGTATTACCTGGGCGAGGAAATCCCTCATCGCGCCTAGGTTTGCGAGCTTCTGGGCTTCTTCTTCGTCTTGATCCATTTCCCATTCGTGGGAGGAAATACTCAGCCGGAATCCGGTGGTCTCGATGAGCACGCGTCCGTTAATTTCGCTGAACCACTCTAGATAAAGCGTGTTCTGCCAGTTGGTGGGAATTTCGATTCCCTGCTGCATGTGCTCGTCCATCTCGGCATCGCTGATTGCCGGAACCCGCGCTTTCCGCGAAGCCGTCATATCGCCGATGATGCCGGTCTGCTCCGTATCTAGGGAAACGGCATCCGTATCGGTGGAAGGCTCAGGGTTTTCGAACTCCAGTACGGTGCCGGCGAGATCCCGCCAGCAGTCGCCGTTGAGGGAAAGGATCAGCGGCTCGTCGCGGCCAACCAGCCAGATTTTTCCCGTGGTGGTACCCTCGACCGTGTTGTCGATCATCCCGTGTTCCACCGCTTCATCCAGCCTCCATGCCATAAGTTGATTTTCCGCATCCAGGTGGCATGACGTCAAGCTGAGGATTTTTGATAGTGGGAGGAAGAATTTGAACCGCCTAGGAAGAGAAGTTCGGCAAGTAGAATTTTTTTGGTTTTGACCACAGAGGGCGTAGAGAGAGGAATAAGATCTCTGAAATTTTAGCCATCCGGCTTTGTGTTCTCTGTGCCCTCCCTAGTTGGAAGTCTTGGCTTTCGATACAGCGTTCTTTTCCTTTGTTTTCCATTCGCACGATCACGCTTTCGGCCTTTCACTCCTCCCGAACGATGATTTTTGGAAAACTGATGAGAGCGGTGGTGTCCGGGGCGAGGCCGAAGACCTTGGCGGCGGGAGTGGTGCCGGTGTGGGTCGGTGGGGTGCTGGCTTGGAAACTGACCGGGGCGTTCGATTGGTGGCTGTGGGTTTGCACCTTGCTGGGCGCTCTGTGCATCCAGATCGCGACGAATTTTTTCAACGACGCGGTGGACGGGAAAAAAGGTGCGGATGGGGAACGGCGGACGGGACCAAGGCGGTTGACCGGGACGGGGGAAATGTGCTTTGGGCAGGTGATGGGATTGGGAGGAACTTTCCTCGCAGCAGCTGTATTCTTCGGGGTGTTTCTTTTCCTCGCAAGAGGCTGGCCCATGCTGGCGATCGGGCTGCCTTCACTCTTTCTCGCCTACGGATACACCGGCGGGCCGTTTCCCCTAGCATACCGGGGGATGGGGGAAGTTTTCGTGATCTTGTTTTTCGGATTCGTTGCAGTGATGGGAACCGTTTTCGTACAGACGGGAACCTGGCCAGTGGAGGCGGCACTCCTTGGCGGGCAGGTAGGCCTACTCTCGGCAGTGCTCATTTCCGTGAACAATTTCCGCGATCGGGAAGAGGATGGCTTGGTCGGGAAACGGACGCTCGCTGTGAAGTTCGGCCCAAAGGTCGCGGCGATAGTCGTTTGGCTAGAGGTAAAAGTTGCCGCTTTGCTGGGAGTTGTGTGGCTGATGAAAGGCGATCCGCTTTTCGGCCTCGCAAGCCTGCCAATCTTCGTGATCGGCATGCGTATCATCTGGGGAGTGCTGACTTTACCCGCGGATGCCCGGATGAACCGCCTCCTCGCGCTGGGCGCAGTGGAGTTGGTGCTTTTCGCCGGAGTCTTTCATGCGGTGGCTGTGTTTTTCTGAAGAGAGGATGAACCGTTTATCCCGCGCGATCACTCGGGTTCGGCGGCTCCCTTGCGCGGCTGGAAAATGTCCGCCTGGGACGGCGGATCCAAGATCCCCTTTATCGCTTACTGGCCGGAAAAATCAAAGCGAAACGCGTGAGCAAAGAAAAAGCACTAGCAAGATAACCCCAGGGCATGGCTGCCGTGCCCGATCTTCCGGCGAGCGTATGGCGGAACCTCCGGAACCCGGATATCAGTCCCCCTCCCCCAGCCATTCCCAAGCCGCGGATTCCTCATCCTCGTCGAAGGCCTTGATTTCGACCGGAAAGGGATTGGGAATCTTGGCGAGGCCGTGGATCCACTTCTCGTCGCCGACCAAAGCCATGCGGCGGAAGCTCTTGAGGTGGGTGAGTCCAAACTTGAGGTCTGCGAGCATGGCCCCGGGTTCCACTCCCTTCATATCGTCGATATCGACAAGCATGGAGATTGGGGAGGTCTCGGCGAGAATCGTTTCCACCCGCGCCAGGAACTGCTTGTACTCGGCGGCGGTGATCTTTCCGTCGACAGCCATCCACATCAGCTTCTCATTCGGGAACCAGGCGTGGCGGATGGCATGTTTCGGTTCGGCGCGAGGAGACTCCACCCATTCCCTGCTCAAGCCCAGTCAGATTCGCTCAAAATCACCAACTCACGCTCGCGTCCCGACGACATAAGGAAGCTGAAAATCACTTGCTTCGCAGGCGCCGCCCAGCTCTCGCGAGCCTTCTTGAGCTGTTTCTCGTCGAGACCGAAACTTTTCAGCACACCGGCGAGCCATCGGCTTGTTCGCGGCTTGGCTGGAGTAGAACAGCGCAGACATAGTGGTGACTTTTAGTCGCCAGTTCGATCACATTTCACTCCAGCCAGCGGGGCGTCTTCGGCACCAATCGCTTACCGGCTCGATCGGCACCACCAAGCTCGATCGGATCAGCCTCGATTGCGCCAAGCCTTTTCCGTGCGAGTGCCAACATCTCCGCAACTCTGTCGGGGTGCTCAGCACTGAGGTTTTTCTCCTCCGCCCGATCAGTCGCTAGATCGAATAGCGCCGGTCCAGCTTTGGATCCGGGCACATCTCTGACTGCGTCGAAGTAGAGCTTCCAGTTCCCTACCCGGATCGCCTGCGGTGCCGCCCAGCCTTCCCAATACAACAGATCTTTGCGGGCGTGTTGCTCCGAGTTCGCTTGCCCGATCAGAGTGTTCCAAACATTGAGCCCGTCGATCGGATGGCTCCCCTGCCCTTTTGGAGTAACTCCGGCAGCGTGAGCCAGCGTCGGCAGCAAGTCGATGGCGGAAGTCAGACCGGAACTCACCGTTTCAGGCGGAACGACACCGGGCCAGGAAACGATGCAGGGAACTCGTGTGCCACCCTCGAGCGAACTCCACTTCAAACCCCGGTAAGGTGCCGCCGTGGCAAATTTTTTCTGCCCGGGCTCAGGCCCGTTGTCGGAAAGGAACACGACGAGCGTGTTCTTTTCGATCTTCTGCTCACGCAGCGTTGCGAGAATTTCGCCAACGCGAGCATCCAGTTCTTCGACCACATCCCCATAGGCTCCGTTGTTCGATTTCCCTTTCCAATCCGGGTGGGCCTGCGCTGGAAAATGGGGCGCGGTAAACGGTAGATAGAGAAAGAAAGGCTCATCGCTCTCAGCGCGGATGAACCCGATCGCCTCCTGCGTAAATTGTTCGGTGAGCCGCCGGTTATCGAAGGGATCCGCGATGAGCTCGTCGTTGCGCCAGAGTTTCTTCGTCTGGTTGTTGCTCATCTTGATGAAGAAGCTCTGATCGAAGCCTTGCTTGTTCGGGACCAGGTCAGGTGAGCTGCCGAGGTGCCATTTACCACAGAGCGCGGTGCGATAGCCCGCGTCCTTGAACACCTCGGCCATCGTGCGAGCTTCCGGGGCGAGACCCGTGTCGGTTTTCATTTTGTGCCCGAGCACGCCACCACTCCAGCCGAGCCGTGTCGGATAGCATCCGGTCAGCAGCGCCATCCGCGACGGTGTGCAAACGGTGGCGCCTGCATAGAAACTGGTCAGCCGAACGCCACTACTCGCGAGCTCGTCGAGAACTGGTGTCTTGATCTTATCGCTGCCGTAGCAAGAGAGATCACCGTATCCCAGATCGTCCGCCATCATCACGATGACGTTTGGCCTGCTCTCCGGTGCGGCGCAGGCAAAAGTTGCAGCCGCGATGATTGCGAAAACTATGGGAACGATGAATCTCATGCGCCCTACGAAACCACCCGACGTCTGGATTGACAACCCCCTTTCCCCCCCC
>CAJJBR010000136.1 GCA_905182475.1 Akkermansiaceae bacterium
CGGATCTGACCCCTCACTTCTTTTTTTCAGCCTTTTGACCTCACGGACTTTCCCGCCCTTTTCGACAATCGTGAATACGCCGCCGGTGCTCGTTGCGAGTTCGAACATCGGTGGTGGCTGGAAAAAAGCCCTTAATGAAGCCATTACCGGAAAGAGCATCGTTCTCCATGTCGGTGGTCTCATCATAGGCGCAGTCTGCGGGTCTGCGAAGCTGGTAGATGTAGAACCTTTCTTCTTCACCGCTTTTAAGGGCGCGCTCTGCATCTTTCTCTTGGAGCTCGGCCTGATCGCCGGCAAACCTCTATCCGACGCCGGGAAAAACTAAATAAGCTTCTGGTCAAGACCGTCCGCCCAGAGCTTGGCGACAATTTCTTCTTGAGCGCTTTCCATCGTTTTCCTCTCCTCTTCGCTTACATCTTCATGCCCGGCGAGGTGGAGCAGGCCGTGGATGAAATATCGAAGAATTTCCCGGCCGAGTGGTTCCCCGTATTCGGCGGCCTGGCGTTTCGCAACTTCCGCACCGATGACAATTTCGCCGTGGTGGAAGGTGATTACGTCGGTGGGGCCTTCGATCTCCATAAAATCCATGTGAACGCGTCCGCTGGTTTCATCATCGACGAGGGCGACTTCCAGCGTGGCGAGATGTGAAAGAGGGCTATCTTCCTCAGCAGCAGCCTGAAGAGCAAGACCCGCCGCTATTTCAGCTATCTCCTCGAGCGCGATGGCCCACGAGAGCGGGACTTCGATTTCGCCCTGGTGGTTTCCGATGATGACTTCGAGTGACATGGTTGGCCGGGACTATCGTTACTCGCTTCTCTCTGAAACCCTAGTGAGACGTCCTGTTTGGGAGCGTGGGTCGCGACTCAGGTCGGAGGGGCGCTTCGAAGTGCTCCTGTCGTCCGGCTTCTGGTAGTCGATACGGCTGTGAAGCATACTGCGCAGGGTTTTGGCGAAACTTTCCTTCACCAATGCTAACTCGCGAAGGGTAAGCGGGCAGCGATCAAGCTGGCCATCGTTGATCTTGGCGCGGACGAGCTCCTCGACCAATGCGCGGATCTTCGCGGGGGTTGGCTTACGCAGCGTGCGGGAGGCGCTTTCGATAGTATCTGCAAGGCAGATAATTCCACTTTCCTTGGTGCTTGGGCGCGGCCCGGGGTAGCGGAAATTCTTCTCCTCCACCTTCGGAAGATCCTCTGGATTTTCCAAGCGGCGATCCACTTTTCCCATCTCGGCTTTTTTCTGTTCCTGAGCCTTCCGGTAGAAGAAATACACGAGTGAATCGCCATGGTGCTCCTGAATGACCTCGATGACGCGGGGATTGAGCTTGTGCTTCACCGCCATGTCGATGCCGTCCTTGACGTGGGCGGTGATGATCAGAGCGCTCATCGTTGGCGTCAGGGAGTCGTGAGGATTTTCCCCGCCGTCACCCTGGTTTTCGATAAAATAGCCGGGCTTCTTCAGTTTTCCCACATCGTGGAAGTAGGCGCAGACGCGGCACATGGAGGCATTGGCTCCGATTTTTTCCGCAGCAGCTTCGGAAAGCGCGGCGACTACGAGGCTGTGGTGAAATGTTCCGGGTGCCTCAAGCTGCATTTCCTTTAGAAGCTTGTGGTTCAGATCGGTCAGCTCCAACCAGCTGATATCCGTGGTGAGCTGGAAGGCACCTTCGAACATCGGGAGGAAACCGCTAATCAACATCGCGGTGGCCAGTGCTGTGGCAAACGCAATCCCGCTGCCAGTGCCAAGAATTTGCAGGTGACCCATCGATCCGGGTCCGAATACCCCCATGGCATCCAGTTTCCCGAAAGCCAGGGCGAGAATGACCATCACGATACCAACGTAGATCCCAGCGCGAATGAGTTTGATCCGTTTCCTGACCTTATCCGTGCAAAGGACGGCAGTCATTCCGGCAACGAGGCTGATAATTAGGTAGTTTATCACGTCATCCTTGGGAACCAACAGGCTTCCTATCAGACTGACATATACCGCCGAAAAACTTCCGACCGAACGACCGAGCAAAACCCCGTGCAACATGGGAGCGAGCGCACACGGCACAAAAAGATAGCGGTAGGTTTCCTCGATACTGCCCGCATCCGCCAAAACCATGACCAGCCTGACGATGAGTAAATGCCCAATCAATCCGCCGAGAACTAGGACGACACGACTGTTGCGTCGGCAAACCTGTTGGTGACCGACGTGGAACATCGCCAACGCGGTTAACGCGAGTATGAACCCATAGAGCAACCCTTTTAATGGATCCGCAGGGGATGCTTTGAGAACGAGAACCGCCGAACCCACCGCGAAGGTGATATAGAGGGCGAGCTTGACGAACTGGCTGTCCTCAAGAGTCCTTACGGTCGCGCTTTCTCCGTGAACTCGTCGCTTTTTCCCGAGGGAAAAACCTTTTTTAGCGAGTCGCCAACGCTTGATGGTATCAAGAAATCCCAAAATGAAATTTTGTTTGTTTTACCCGGCGGACAAGAACCGCTCGCGGGAGGTGGGAAGCTAGCTAACCGGGGACGCCTTGGCAATGCGCATTTCGCCCCCTCAGATACATGTGAAATATCAGCAAACCCAGAAAATTAGATTTCCTACGTAATCACGTAATAGCCAATATCACGAGAACGGCGCATAACTCTCTAGTCAGCGCGGGTTTCCGGCCAGAAACCGCACAGACGTTCCCCCCAGAACAAAGGCGGCGGGTGCAACGGAAAGCCTCCCTGCACCCGCCGACCCTTTTTTCCGTAACGCCGCGAATCTCCAACTTCCTTGGAGTTTAAAGTTTAGAGTTTAAAGTTTCCCCGCCAGCGCGTATCCCCTCGCGCCCGTCCATGTCACTTTCCGCATACGCCACCCCGTCGCCAGCCCTAGAGAAGGAAGTAAAACGCCGCCGTTCCTTCGCGATCATTTCCCACCCAGATGCCGGCAAAACCACCCTCACGGAGAAATTCCTCCTCTACGGCGGCGCGTTGAACCTAGCCGGCTCAGTCACCGCAAGGAAAAATCAGCGCTCCACCACCTCCGACTGGATGGAGCTCGAGAAACAACGCGGCATCTCCGTTTCCTCCACCGTCCTCCAGTTCGAATACAAGGACTGCGTGGTCAACATCCTAGACACCCCTGGGCACAAGGACTTCTCCGAGGATACCTACCGCGTGCTCACCGCAGTGGATGCTGCCGTCATGGTCGTCGATGCAGGTAAAGGGATCGAAGCTCAGACGCGGAAACTCTTCGAAGTCTGCCGCCGCCGCGGGGTGCCTATTTTCACCTTCATGAACAAGCTCGACCGCCCCGCGCGGCCGACCCTCGACCTCCTCGACGAGCTGGAATCCGTCCTCGGCATCGCCGCATTTCCCGTGAACTGGCCGCTAGGCGACGGCCCTCGCTTCAAGGGCGTTTACGACAGAGAAAACAAAAATGTCCACCTCTTCGAGCGCACCGTCCACGGCTCTTTTCGCGCGCCCGTCAACGTCTCCGGCATCGAAGACCAGTCGGTCAAAGACACGGTCGATGAAATCACCTACACCCAGGTCTGCGAGGAACTGGAGCTCCTCGAAGGCGCCGGCGCAGACTTCGATATCGATGCCGTGCTCGCGGGAAAACTCACTCCCGTTTTCTTCGGATCCGCCGCAAACAACTTCGGCGTCCAGCTCCTACTCGACCGTTTCCTCGAGCTTTCCCCTCCGCCCATTCCCAGGAAAAGTGATGACCAAGACGTCAACCCAGCCTCAAAGGAATTCTCCGCCTTCGTTTTCAAGATCCAGGCGAACATGAACCCGAAGCACCGAGATCGGGTCGCCTTCATCCGCATCGTCTCCGGCCAGTTCGAACGGGACATGAATGTCTTCAACACCCGCACCGGCGAAAACGTCCGCCTCGCAAATTCCCAGCGCCTTTTCGCCCGCGACCGCGAAACTGTGGATGACGCCTTCGCAGGGGATGTCGTCGGCTTAGTCGGAAATTACGACCTCCTCATCGGCGACACCCTCGCCACCTCCCCGGAAGTGAAATTCGACGAAATCCCGCGTTTCCCGCCGGAGTGCTTTTCATATCTCACCAACAAATCCACCGCGAAATACAAGCGCTTCCAGTCCGGCCTCGATCAACTCCTGAAAGAAGGCGTCGCCTCCGAATTCCAACTCCTAGACAGCGCCGGGCCATCCTCCAGCGTCCTTCTCGGAGCCGTTGGCCCGCTCCAGTTCGAAGTTCTCCAGCACCGTCTAGAGGGAGAATACGCCGCCGAGACCCGCGTTGAACCCGCCGACTGGTCCATCGCCCGCTGGCTGAAACCCAAGCAAGGCGACCCGCTCGCCCCCGAAGTCCGCCCCGCCCTCTCCATGGGCACCGCCCTCGCCCGCGATCCCAACGGCTGGCTCACCGCCCTCTTCCCCCACGACTGGGCCATGAAAACCTTCATCGAGAAAAACGATGACTGGGAAATCTCCGAACAGCCTTTCCCACCAATGTAACGGCAACGTAGTGGCGATCTTCGGTCGCCACTCGTACCCACAAGTTCCCCCTCGCATTGGGAGGACCGTAAGCAGGCGATCGCCCGCCCGGGATCTGAAGCCGACGGCTAGTTCTCATCATTGAAACTTGAGATTTGAATTTTCAAACCTCCACCCGATATCTCATCACCGCCTTGTCAACCTCTTGGCTCCAGGCATCGATCCCGCCCGTCAGCCCGAAGGCGTTCTCCACCCCGTGCCCACGGAACCACGCGACCTGATCCAGCACGTATTTGCCGGTGTGGTCATACAGCACCACCAGTCCGCCGGCTTTTGATTTGAAAATTTCCTCCTGAAGCTCCGGGTTAAAAAATCGCGCACCTTCGATTTCCACCGCCTCGAACTCCTCGCGCGTCCGCACATCCACCCACAGGATTTCCTCCCCGGCGTCCATACGGCGTTTTACCTCGGCGGGTTCGAGCAGCATGGTCAGGTCGTGCTCGTGGCTGGCGAGCAGATGAGCCAGCACCTCGTCCGAATCTAATTCGGCGCGCTCGCAGAGTTTTGCCAAAGTTTCCGAATCATCAAACGCGCAGCTCTGGCATCCGCCCAGATGGTATTTCGCGAACAAGGCTCTTCTCGCTCCCGGCATTTCCGCCATCAGTTCGCCCATCTTGGTTTTTGCAGTCATTTTTGAAGTTTGAATATTCACCGTTTTTCGATTGCAACAATCGTCACATCATCAAGCTGCGGGCCGTCACCAGTGAAATCACTGACAGCTTCTTGCACTCTTTCGACAACCGCTTCTGCACCCATATTGGCTGCGTCTCGGAAAACATCGGCCAATCTTTCCATGCCGAATTCCTCGTCGTGTGCGTTGATCGCCTCCTTCACCCCATCCGTAAACAGCAGCACGCAATCCCCAGATTCCAAGGGCAGGACTTCATCTTTCGTCACCCGTTCAAAAACGCCACCTCTATCAATACCGACTGCCAGACCACGGGGTTTTGAAACCTCCACCGTGCCGGTGCTTTTCCGATACACCAAAGCCGGCTCGTGACCCGCCCTCGCGAAGGTCATACTCCCGGTCTCCGGATCGAGAACACCGTAGATGAGACTGATGAACATGTCCTCCCGGATATCGGGATAAAGGTAGCCGTTCACCGCAGCAAGCACTGCCGAGGGCGATGCATTGGTTATGGCGACCGCACGCAACAGACTCCGACACATCGCCATTAGTAGACCTGCCGGAACACCTTTCCCAGAAACGTCCGCAATAACCACTCCGAGTTTCCCGTCGTTCAGCTCGATATAATCGTAATAATCACCGCTGATAATCTTTGCTGGGAGGTTGGTCCCATTCACCCGGAAACCAGAAACCTTGGGATCCTCCTGCGGCAGAAGCACCCGCTGGACTTCGCGAGCATTTCTCAACTCACCCTCAATCGCCTTCTTCTCATTCGCATCCCGGTGGACGCGTGCGTTCCCGATTGCAAAAGCCGACTGCTCTGCCACCGAGCGGAATACCGCAAAATCATTCTTCGAAAAATCACCGTCTTCATGACGACGCGCCACCGCAAGCACCCCGAGATCCGTTCCCGCATAACTTAGTGGGGAAATCATCATCGATACATCATCCACATAGACTTCGGGACGGTTCACCATCGCCTCATGGCTTTTCACGTCGCGCACGTGCACGGGATCGATTAAAGAAGCGCCCCGCCCGATGATTCCTGTGTCCATAGCCACTCGCGCGCGGCGCAGGTGGCTTTCCAAGGCACGAGGATCAGTCTTATTTCTCTCAGCCACTTCAGGGGGGATGGCGACTAGTGGAGGGCATTCATCAGAAACGTAGGCGGGATTGAGGAAACCCGGGGCTTTCGCCTCGTAATAGATCGCCCCGCCCCGCGCACCCACCACTTTCAGGACTCCGTCCACGATCATCCTCGAAAGGGCGCCATCAGTAGGTTCCTTACCAATCGCCAGACCAAGATCGTGAAGAAAAGTAAACATGCGTTCCTCTTCGACCTCCATCTCGTGGTATGCTGCGCGAATCCGTTTTGCCCTGCGGCGCTGGTTGCGGAGCGCGAGTAGCAAGATCGTCCCCACAAGCAACGAAACCCCCAATGTCCACCATGCGGAATTTTCCATTGCAGTAATCTAGTGGGACTTTGCGGATTTCTCCGCTAGCTCATTCCCTAGCATTTTGACAACCCCAGAAAATTTCTTCCTATTCCCCTCGTTCGCATCCGAGAGTATCTCATGAGCCTCTAGGACATGCCGAGTATGGAGCTCGGTACCGGAATTCATTCCTGCCACCTTGGTTTGCAAAAAATCCTTTGCCTTTTCCTCTACGCCCTTCCAGACGGGGCTCTCCGGCTCGATCTCCATCAAAAAATCAAGACCCAGATCCTCCAGCGAGTTCCTATTCTTCTCCCCCGCGTTGGCGACTTGGAAAATTCCTTTTTTATCGGAAAGTCTACTCGCCAAGCCTGCAAGTGTCCCCATGAAGGTCGAGTCCATGCCCGTACAGGCCTCCAGATCCATCACCAGACATTTTTCACCCTCGATGATGCGGGTTTCCCCAAATTCTTTAACTGCCGGACTGTTCAAAAACGAACCTTTGCCCTCGCAGCGAATCCAACTGAAACCTTCAAAATTTCCTACTCTTATGGGGTATTCGGTAACCACTAGATCGATGCCGTTGTTCAACGACGAATTAGTAGAACACTAATCCCGTGGTCTTGTCGGGTCAACCTCTTACCACGGAAACCGGATGAAGCGCAGACATGCAACACTCATTGCTTGATCCAGACTTGCGCACCCTTCACAGCGATTGCGGCACCATAGGCAGCACCCAACCGAATCTCGTCGAAAGTTTGCCCCGAATTCAGCCAACCCCTACAAAACGGAGCGCCCAACGGAAGACCTCCCTCGTGCAAGATCACCTGCCCCGTGCAGCGTCGTAGCGCATCGTCACTTTCCGTGCACCCGGCAGAAGCGTTTCTGGAAGAATCACCGGCTCGCCCTGCTTCAGGTCGAGCGACCACGCTTCCTCATCCCCGTAGGAATCGCCGAAAAACAAGATCTCTTTTCCATCCTTGAATAAACTCATTCCTGACCAGTTCGACGAATGGAAAGACCCTTCCTCCGGTGCCAGCGAGCGGATGTACGCAAGCATGCTCGTTTGATGGCTCGTCAGCTCCCTGACAAACTCCTCCGAAACCGGTTTTTTTCCTCATCGTTACCCATGGATTTCTTATTCCCATATGTCATAGTCGGTTGAACCGTTTAAACTTTCCCACATGAAAAACAAATACCTCGTCCTAATCCCCATCATCCTTCTCGGGCTGCTTCTCATTCCCCTCGTCTTTCTCCGTAACGGAGTGACCATAAAACAAGGAATGTCGAACGCAGGTTCGCCACCTGTCGAGATTCTTCCCGAAGCACTCCAAGCTCCCGAAGCTCCCGAAATCCCCCCATACACAACCGCCTCACCATCCAAGGATGGCATCGGGAAAATCTTCATGGGTCGCGAAATTTCCCACGTCATGGGTCACCCCGGCATCGGCTGGCTCGAACGCACCGAACGAGAAAAGGAAGAAGCACCATCCAAAGCTATCGCCCTCCTCGAACTCGCTCCAGACACCGTCATCGCCGATATCGGAGCCGGCTCCGGCTACTACAGCTTCCGCATCTCCCCCCTCGTCCCGGAAGGGCAGGTCATCGCCATCGATATCCAGCCGGAAATGCTCCGCTACCTCAGGGACAAAGCCGCAAAGCTCTCCATCACAAACGTCCACCCCCACCCAGGCACCATCGAATCCGTAGAACTCCCCGAAAATACCCTCGATGCCGCTCTAATGGTCGATGCCTATCACGAATTCTCCCACCCAGCCGAAATGCTCCAGTCTCTCCACAAAGCCCTCAAACCCGGCGGAAAAATCTATCTCCTCGAATACCGCGCCGAAGACCCTGACGTCCCCATCAAAACCCTCCACAAAATGACCGAAGCCCAAGCCATCAAGGAATACGAAGCACTAGGCTTTACCTTCCTAGAAAATAAACCCGGCCTCCCTTGGCAGCACCTGCTCATCTTCGAGAAATCTCAAAATTCAAATTCCAACTCTCAATGAAGAGCACTGCCTACTGCGTCCTTATCCGCAAACTCAAGTCTCCCACTGATCACTCGGCACTAGCCACTATCTTCCAGACATCTTCCTTGAAGTTTGAATTTTGAAAGTTGAGAGTTACACCATGCCCGGCCTCATCATCGCTCCTCGCGCCAGAATCTTTCACGGCCACGAGTGGGTCTACGCTTCAGAAATCAAGAAAGCCTTCGGCAATCCCCAGCCCGGGGATGTCATTACACTTAAAGATTTCCGCGACCGCCCCCTCGGCTCCGCGATCTACAATCCCGCCTCCCAGATCGTCGCCCGCCGCTTTTCTCGCCGCCGCCAGGATCTCGATCTCGATTTCTTCACCCGCCGCATCCAGCAAGCCATCAATCTCCGCTCCGAAATCGAAGGCCTCGATGAAACCCTCTGCCGCATTGTCTGGTCTGAGTCCGATGGTATCCCCGGTCTCATCGTAGATCGATACGGAGACCACCTCTGCGTCCAGACCACCACCCTCGCAATGGACATGCGCAAGGACATCATCCGCGACGCCCTGGTCGCCGTCCTTTCCCCGCAGTCCATCACCCTCCGCAACGACTCCCCCTCCCGTAAGGCCGAGGGCATGGAGCAATGCATCGAGCTCATCCACGGAGAAAGCCCCGGCTCATTCACTGTCGAAGCAAACGGCCTCACCTACGAGATCGACCTCATCGACGGCCAGAAAACCGGCCTCTACCTCGACCAACTCCAAGCTCACCAGGAAATCGCGAAACTCTCCAAAGGCCTGCGCGTCCTCGACTGCTTCACCAACCAGGGCGGCTTCGCCCTCGCCTGCGCGAAAGCCGGTGCCGCCAAAGTCACCGCCGTGGATATCTCCTCCTCCGCCTGTGCCGCTGCCAGGAAAAACGCCGAACTCAACGGCCTTGAAATCGAAGTCATCGAGGCCAACGTCTTCGATTTTCTCAAAGCAGCCGAACCGGAATACGACCTCATCATCCTCGATCCGCCGAGCTTCACGAAAAACAAGAAAACCCTCATGGACGCGATGCGCGGGTATAAGGAAATTCACCTCCGCGCCCTCAAGCTACTAGAAAGGGACGGCCTCCTCTCCACCTTCTGCTGCTCCCATCACGCCTCCCGCAGCCTCTTCCTAGAGAACATAGCCTCCGCCTCCGTCGATGCCAAAAAATCCCTCCGCCTAGTCGCCGAGCACACCCAGCGCCCCGACCACCCCATCCTCATCACCATTCCCGAAACCTCCTATCTCAAAGGCTTCACCTCCCAGCTTATCGCGACGAGGTAGCTGCGAACCAATGTCATTCACAATCGACTGACCGAACCAAAACCGATACCCACTGGGGAGGGGTGACGAATACACTGACCGCTGGAAAAAGTGAAAAAAGCACTACATCGAGACCATTGGAAGTCACCCTCCATGCCATTGGTTTGATTCTGCTTTAGCGCTCCTGATCTACGTGGGGCTGTATGTTCATGCGGCTTACTGAGCCAAGAATTCGAATGACGGGCCCGGTGAACATTTTGATTCAACGTTTGCGCCCCTCCCCCCTCCGAACCGGACAAGCGGATAGTTCTCAGCCCGGATGCGTCCGAAACTGGCTAAAGTCTCCCACTCAGAGGGCGTTGGCGCTTTGCGGCGTAGCTGCCGCGTCTCGCGGCAGGCCGTGAAAGAGGCGTCCCGCCTCCAGCAAAACCAAGGTTCCCCATACACCGCCACCGCTCCCTCTACGCCCTCGCATCCTCCTCGGAGCCGGCTTCCTCAAATCAGACCTCCTCTGCTACCTCGTCGGAATCGCCATCGGCACAATCGCAGAAACCTTTACGCACTCAGCAATACAGGGTCATGTGGAGTAGGTGAATCTCCACCCCTGATATCATATACCCTTCACCTCCGAGCCCATCGCACGAGTTAATTCCCTGTCTTCTATACCGCCGCGCTTCACCTCTTGTGAAAAATCTACTGTAGGCAGGCCACAACAACAGCATGGGGCTCTAGCCCCATGAACCATGTTCCAGGCAATGCCCGTGCTGTAGGCACGGTGGATGGTTGCGTATTTCCCGCGTGCATTCAGCACGCATGGGCTTGGTTTGGGAAGTTCATGGGGCTAGAGCCCCATGCTGTTGTTGCATCTCGCCTACAGCGAGGAAGACCTAAAATTCAATGCTCAATGCTCAAAACTGCACCTCCACATCGCCCTCACTGCCTGCCAGCAGCCCCGCGAAGCGTTCCTTCGCCTGCACTTTGAGCAACTCAAAACCGGAATTCCCCATTCCACTCACTTCCCGATGTTCCCGCATCCCTTTGTCGAGGACATGCACCGCCAACACCTGCCCACCACACGCCTCGGCCGCATGGATCGCATGCCGCAGCACGAGAGGTGAAGATTCCGAGAAGTCGATTCCGGCGAGTATAGTGGAACGGTTGTTCATATTTTTCATTAAGTTATTTTAAGCCCGGGCAATCCAGTCAATGAATACTCAATACACAGATCAGGCATTTTTGCAAAAGGATCGGAAACCATGCGCAGCCTCTGAGAAATCCTACGAAGCTGCGGAGCGCCGTCCTTGCAGGAGAGCCGGACCGGCAAATCGGAGCCAGGGGAAAATCACAAATGCGGATGGTATAACGCGTTGGCCAACGAAATGATCTACTCCGCCTATTTCACTCCGGTGGATGGCAACAAGGTCAGCTCTATGCTTCCTCTCTTCGGAGCTGATCCAACGCAGCATTGGACAGCGCTGGGGATTCGAGTTAGGAATCTTCCCCGCTCTTCTCTACTTTGAGATTTAGAGTTTAAAATTTAAAGTTTCAACACCCCGTGGATTACTCGCAACTCATCGCCAAACGCAAGGAACGCTTCCGTGAACTGGAGGAGGCGGTGGGCAACCCCAATCTTTTTGACGACCCGAAGCGGGCGACGGAGATCCTGCGGGAGCACCGCAAGCTGCAGCAGACACTTGAGCTTTGGGACACCTTGCAATCGACGGAGACGCAGCTTGTGGAGAACCAAGAGCTTGCGAGATCGGATGATCCGGAGATGGCGGAGATGGCGGAGATGGAGATCCCCGAGCTGGAGACTGCCCTGGTAAAATACCGTGAGGACATGCAATACGCCTTGCTCCCTGCGGATCCGAACGAGGATAGAGACGCGCTTGTGGAAATCCGTGCGGGCGCGGGTGGTGACGAGGCTTCGCTTTTCGCCGGGGAAGTCATGCGCCTTTACCAACGTTATGCAGATACCAAGGGCTGGAAGACGGAGCACCTGGAGAGTTCGCCTTCCGAGGTGGGCGGCTTTAAAGAAGTAATTCTGAAAGTCACGGGCGACGAGGTTTTCCGCCACATGAAATACGAGTCCGGTGTGCACCGCGTGCAACGTGTCCCGGCTACGGAGACGCAGGGTCGCATCCATACCTCTACGATCACCGTCGCGGTGATGCCGGAGGCGGAGGAGATCGATGTGGATATGAATCCGAACGACCTCCGGATCGAGGTCTGTCGCGCGGGTGGCGCGGGCGGACAGCACGTAAATACGACGGATTCCGCCGTGCAGATTTTCCACCTTCCCACCGGGCTATACGTCCGTTGCGAACACGGGCGCTCCCAGACCAAGAACAAAGAAATGGCTCTCCAGATCATGCGTTCGCGCCTCTACGAGCAGAAGCTTCAGGAGCAGATGTCGGAGTATTCGGAGAACCGCAGGTCGCTCATCGGATCGGGGGACAGGTCGGAAAAGATCCGCACCTATAACTTTCCGCAAAGCCGCTGCACCGATCACCGCATCGGCTTCACCTCCCACAATCTCGATGGCATCATGAGCGGCGCCCTAGGCGAAGTAACCGACGAGCTCATGAAGCACGAAATGGCCGACAGACTTTCCGAGGCGGGGATGTAACGGAGCGCGGACTTTCGTCCGCAGCCAAACACTTGCGGACGAAAGTCCGCGTTCCAACTAACGAAATGACTCCCACTGAACAAGATGTGATCAAAGCCTGCGGCGAAGCCGGCATACGCGCAATGGTCGCCGCTTTCTACCGCCGCGTCCGCACCGACGAGCTCATGAGCCCAATGTATCCCGCCGATGATTGGGAAGGCTCGGAAGAACGACTTGCTAGTTTCATGCTCTTCCGCCTCGGCGCATCCAACGAATACATCGAAAAACGTGGTCACCCGCGCCTGCGGATGCGCCACGCACCGTTCAAGATCGGTATCGCGGAGCGTGACCGTTGGCTCAAACTGATGGGCGAGGCCATGGATGAAATCAAAGTCCCTTCGTTCGCCCGCGTTTTTCTCGATTCCTTCTTCAAACAAACTGCCGATTTCATGCGTAACCAGCCGGAATCATGAGCCCTAGGAAACATCTCAAAAACTTCCATAACCCCAGCCTTTGCGCCTTCGCGTCTTTGCGGTAGAAATTCCCCAACCTTCCATGCCAGAAAATTTCTACCAACAAACCACCGAAGCCCCGCCGACAACCTTCGATGTCTCGCTGCGACCACCTGCGTTCTCCGAGTTCATCGGGCAGGAAAAGGTAAAGGAGCGGGTTCTCCTGATGCTAGAAGCGGCGAAGCAGCGCGGCGACGTCCTCGACCACGTTCTCCTCTCCGGCCCTCCCGGCCTGGGAAAAACAACCCTGGCAAACCTAATTGCAAGCGCAGCCGGCACCCAGATGCACACCACCTCCGGACCGCAGATCGAAAAAGCGGGCGATCTCGCAGGCATTCTCACGAACATCCAGAAGGGCGACATCCTTTTCATCGATGAGATCCACCGCCTCCACCCCGCCATCGAGGAATATCTCTACCCCGCAATGGAGGACTACCGGCTGGACATCATCATCGATTCCGGCCCCTCCGCCCGCTCCATCCAGATCAATCTCCCTCGCTTCACCCTTGTCGGCGCGACCACCCGCTCCGGGATGCTCACCGCCCCGCTGCGCTCCCGTTTCGGACTCATCAACCGTCTCGACTATTATAACAAGGAGCAGCTTGCAGATATCATTGAGCGATCCGCCGGACTCCTCGAAGTGGAAATCCACCGAGAAGGCGCCATCGAAATCGCCGCCCGCTCTCGTGGCACCCCGCGTGTTGCCAACGCCTTGCTCCGCTGGGTTCGGGACTACGCCCAAGTCCGTGGTGCAGGTATCATCGACCAGGAAAACTCCGCAGCAGCCCTCGCCATGATCGAGATCGATTCCGATGGCCTCGATGAAATGGACAAGCGCCTTCTCGAGGTAATGATCTACAAATTCGGCGGCGGCCCCGTCGGCCTGAATACCCTCGCCGTCGCATGTGGCGAGGACGCCGCCACCCTCGAGGAAGTCCACGAGCCTTTCCTCATCATGCAAGGCTTCGTCCAGCGCACCCCGCGCGGCCGCGTCGCCATGCCTGCTGCTTACGTAAAAATCGGAGCCCCACCTCCAGCCTTGAAACCAGAAGATTCCCAGGCGAAACTTTTCTAAGCCCATGCCGAAAGAAATCGTCCCAAAAGTTATAGCCCGCTGCCGCGATCTAGGCCTGCGCCGCACCAAGGCATTGGAAGAATTGCTGGCAACCCTGGTCGAGTCCGACCGACCAATGACCCTCGCCGAGCTTGCCGCATCCCCGCGTCTCGCCGATCAGTGCGACAAGGCCACGGTATACCGTCTCCTCCAACGCCTCACCGAGCACGGAATCCTCCGCCGGCTCGGCCTCCACGAGCGCGCCGCCTATTTCACCCTCCTCCAACCGGGGAAACACAGCGATTATCTGATCTGCACCGGCTGCGGAACAATCGAAGCGATCAAAGCCCCCTGCCCCGTCCATGACCTTGAAGACGAGATCCGTGAAAAAACCGGCTACAAAGGGCTGTATCACGAGCTTGAGTTTTTCGGCACTTGCCCAAAATGCGCCTAATTTGACTTCCAAGGCGCACCCGCCCTAGGCAACCTGCCCACACATTACAAACCACATGAAACCAATCCTACTCCTCGCCGCACTCGCGACCATCGCCACCGCACACGAATATCATCACAAGAAAGACTGGCTCAACACCCCCGAGGGTCTCGAGCACGTCGGTGACTCACACGGCGAAATCGATGTCGATTCCAAAGGCCTGTTCTACGTTTCCATCGTCGGTGGTGACAAAAGTGGTATCCAGATTTACTCCCCGAAAGGCGAATACCTCCGCAACCTCCCCAACGCCCGCAACAACCACCACGGCTTCACCATCGTGCAGGAAGATGGCAAGGACATCCTCTACGCAGCCTGCGTCGGCGACCCAAAAACCGCATTCCTCAAACTCGGCACGGACGGCGAAGTCCTTCTCGAAATCCCACTCTCGGCATTTCCTGAAGAAATCGGAACCAAGTTCGCACTTACCCATGCGGATCGCGCTCCGAACGGCGACATCTGGATCATCGACGGATATCGCTCCGACCGGATTTTCATCTTCGACAAGGACGGAAAGTTCAAAAGCACAGTCGCAGGCAAAGGCGAGCCTTGGAAATTCAAGACCGCCCACAAGTTCGCTTTCGACACCCGTTATGATCCCGCCCGCGTTCTGGTTTGCGACCGCTCCAACGACCGCCTCGTTCACCTCGATCTCAAAGGCAATTTCCTCAGCGTATTCGCCACCGGCGTCGCCCGTCCTTGCACCGTCGATTTCCATGGTGACCTCGCTGCCGTCGCCCAACTAGCCAGCGGCATCACCATTCTCGACAAAGAAGGAAAAGTCTTCAAACGCCTCGGCGCAAACGACAACCCCAAGGAGTTCAACACCAATAAAGTCGCCCCCGAAAACTGGCGTGAAGGAGTCACGACCTCTCCACACGGTGCCACTTTCGATAAGGACGGCAATGTCGTCACCACCGAGTGGAGCAAGTGGGGTCGCATCCTGCGCTGGGATGTGACGCATTAAATTCTAAACTCCAAGGAAGAGCCCGGAGTCGCGTTTTCAACACTCCGTAATGTAATAAAACCCGCGCCTGCTTATATCTGGCTGCTGGTTGTCACATTCTCAGCTAGCGTTCCCTTTGTCGCGGGTACTATTGGTTGTGCGCGTGAGGGACAAGGACGCGTCTGCGATCTTGATTGGGAAAGTTACGAGTTCATTTTGATAGCCAGTTTCATTCCCGCGTTCGGTTTGCTAATTTTGAATTCCGTTCTAATCGGAATAGGAGTTCACTTTCGTAGAACCACCTGGCAGTTGGTTGGCGTCCTTCTTCTAACGAGCATTCCGGCTTCGATTTTCTCTTGCCAATTTCTCCAGAGTGCCTACGGATTCTGACCTTTGACCTTCCCGCCTTTGACTCTTTAAAAGCCATGAAACCCGTCACCCTTCCTCTCTTCCTCGTCACCGGCGCTGTTGCTGTTGCTGCGATTATTTCCACCAATCCACCCGCCCTCACGGGTAAATGGGAGAAACAACAACTCTCCCGCTATTTCTGGTCAGAGGGGGCTTGCTCGGCGGATGTGAACGGCGACGGGGAGACGGATGTTCTCTCAGGGCCATACTGGTTTGAAGGGCCAGATTTCAAAACGACTCATACGATCTATCCCGCAACTAAGAGTTTTCAGGCCGGTGATGAAAAGCTCGAAGGCTTCGAGGGGGGGCTCGGCACGAAGAACACCTACTCCGACAATTTCATCTCCTTCACCCACGACCTCAGTGGCGATGGCATCCCCGATTACATCGTCTGCGGCTTTCCGGGAAAGGAAACCTTCTGGTATGAGAATCCCGGCAAAGAAGACGGCGAATGGAAACGCCACACCTCGCTTGCGATCACCGACAATGAGTCCCCCATGTTTGCCGATATCAACGGCGACAAACGACCCGACCTACTCTGCATGTCCGAAGGGACCATTGGCTATGCGACTTTCGATCCTGCCAATCCTTCGGCCGTATGGAAATGGCACGCCGTTTCCCCGGTGGACAAGAAAGCCCGCCAGCGTTTCACGCATGGTATCGGCCACGGTGACATCAATGGAGACGGCCTCACCGACATCTTTGAAGCCAAGGGCTGGTGGGAGCAACCCGCCAACTGGGATGAAACGTCCCACTGGAAATTCCATCCTGTCGATTTCGGAAAAGGCGGGGCACAGATGTATGGCTACGATGTAAACGCGGACAAACGCACGGACATCATCACCTCCCTCGCCGCCCACGAATTCGGCCTCGCTTGGTTCGAGCAAAACGAAGACGGAACTTTCACAAAACACCTCCTCACCGACACTCCCAAAGAAAAAGGCTCCACCGGAGTCGCTTTCTCCCAACCACACGCCATCGACCTAGCCGACCTCAACGGCGATGGCACGATGGACATCGTCACCGGAAAACGTTTCTGGGCACACGGATCAAAAGGCGATCCCGAACCGAACGAGCCCGCCGTCCTCTATGCGTTCTATCTCACCAGAGAAGAAGGCAAGGCCTCCTACACCGCGGAAATCATCGACGACGACAGCGGAATCGGTTGCCAAGTCATGGCAACCGACATCAACAAGGACGGCAAACCAGAAATCATCGTGGGAAACAAAAAAGGCTGCTTCGTGCATTTCCAAAAGTAACACGAGAGAATCGGGTTGGATTGGCAGGAAACATCAAGGAAACTATCCGGATCGCAGGAAAAGGCACGCTGCCAGCTTCCCTCAGCCATCCATGGATGCCATCCTCATCGCCGTTGCTTTCTTCTTCGGACTGCTCGCCCAGCAGTTCCGACTTCCGCCTTGGTTGGTTTTCTAATTTCAGGATTTGTTCTCCAGGCATTCGGACAAAAGGAAGGAGAAGGGCTTGATCCCATTGCGGAGCTTGGGGTCACACTCATGCTCTTCACCCGGGAAAATTCCTTCCGTCTCTACTCGGAAGCAGGCTCCGGTTTCGCAGAACACGTCTTCACCGTATTTTCCCAACAGCGCCCGGATCTCGCACAAGTGTGGCGCAGGAAAAAATCTGACAACGATGAGACGAAGATCACCTGGCCGCGGAGTCCGAAGGCAGGTTCGGAAGAACAGGGCTAATCCCCTTCGCCGACACCGAAAGGCTTGGAGGCGAAAGCCTGCAGCATACATTGATGGTTGTCTCAATATCGCAGCTGTGAATATTCGTTTCCAATGAACTTCAATATCGGTTCCTTTCGAATCAAAATTTCAGCCCTGCTCTTGCTTTTGGTGATTTCCTTGGAGGCGAAACCAGAAAGGCCAAAGCAGGATCTGCTCTATATCGACAACCAAGTGGTGAAGATCGCAATTGATCGCTCCATGGGGGCGGCGGTCACCTGGATTTCATGGAAAAAAAATCCTGTAAATATCATCAACATCCACGACCCCGGCCGACTCCTCCAGCAATCCTATTACGCCGGCAAAACTCTTGATCGAAAAAAGGACGGCCAATCCAAAAGCTGGAGCCCGTGGTCTTGGAATCCCATCCAGGGAGGCGGTGTGATGTCATGGGCGAGAGTGACTAAATTCCAAAAGATCGACGGCAAAAGGCTCTATGCCGAGACCATTCCGAAATTATGGGACATGCCCGACGAGGAAGCCGAAGCGGTGATGGAGCAAAGCACCGAATTTGTGCAGGCCATGCCGAACGTCGTCCAGGTTCGCAACCGCCTGATCTGCAAACGGAGCAAAAACGATAGATGGGGGGAAGCAGTTCCCCGGCATCAGGAACTCCCGGCATGCTACTTCACCAGCAAATTCCGCAACGTCGAAATGTATCTCGGCGATGGCAAATGGGAGACGGTGAAACAGCCACCCGGCCCCCCTTGGGGACGTGCCCATCCAAAACTCAACATCATGGGCTGCTTCGCGGACAACGGACAGGGCATCGCCGTATTCAGTCCTACCGCCGACCAGCATTGGAACTTCGGACCTCACGGAAAATACAACCCGAAAGCAAAACCGACAGACTCCCCATGCATGCATCTGGCTCCAATTGGCACGGTCAAACTAGGCCCACAATCAACCTTGGAATACCGATATTGGATGGTCATGGGCAGCAAGGCCGAGATCGAACCACGGCTCGATGCCCTGCTAGCAAAGCACAAGGACGAGAAAATCAAGATCACCGAGCCTGAGTAAGTTTTCGTAAATAGATACACCTACTCCGGCAATTTTACGTCCCAGATCTCGCCCGGATTTGCCCGAACGAGAAGGTCACGTCCGGCTTCAAGATCTATTCAGGAAATCACTTCGGCTCCGTGCGAAAATCACCGCCAAGTGCTAGGTGTAGGTCGAAGCGGTTCTGGAGGCGCTGGTTTTTCAGCCGGATGATGGAGGCGCGGGCGTTGTTGGCGCGGCGCTGTGCTTCCAAGACGGAGAGGATGTTCGGGTTGATACCCTCGGCGTAGTCGCGCTCTGCCTGTTTCTCGGCGAGGCTAGCTTGCGCAACTTCGTTGCGGAGGAATTTTTCCTGGATGGCTAAGGATCGGTCGGCGGCAAGGGTGGCCTCGACTTCGCGGAAGGCCTCAAGCGCGAGTTGCGCATACTCGTTCACCAATCGGTCGTTCCTGGCGAGCGAGCCGCGTGCTTGGGCGGCGAGTCCGCCTCCGTCGAAGAGCACTTGATCCACTCTTCCGGCGATGGTCGAGATGAGGAAGTCTGTATTGAGAAGATCGCTGAAACGGGCACCGGCGCTGCCGCTTGAGCCGGTGAGTGAAAAGCCGGGGAGGAGGTTTTTTCTGGCGGCATCCGCCCGTTTCGAGGAGGCGAAAAGCCTTGCCCGTGCGACAGCGAGATCCGGACGACGCTCAATGAGATCGGCAGGGATGCCTGCGGGAATGGAACCAGGGAGATCCGGGAGGTCACTTGCGCTGCGGGACTGACCGCCGGGGTAACTGCCTTGCAGAACTTCGAGAGTGCGGGCGGCATTTTCACGATCCAGCGAGCGAGCTTCGAGTGCGCGCTGGGCGGAGGATACGTTGGTGCGAGCGAACTGGATATCCAGCGCACCCTCACCGGTGGCCTTGTAGTTGCGCTCGATGATGCGGAGGTTTTTCTGGAAGGACTCGAGGGTGAATTTCGCGAGATCCACTTCCTGCTCGGAGGAGACGAGGTTCGTGTAGGTCTTGGCTGCGTTCGCTGCGAGGGACAGGCGTGCTCCCCGGAAATCTTCGATGGCCGCACGTTCATCGGCTTCGGCGGCGCGGGTGAGATCGCGCAGGCGACCCCAGAGATCCGGTTCCCAAGAGGCCGCGAGGTTGAGGCCGTAGCCTTGTGACCTTGGGATGGCGGAGCCGTCCGAAACGCTTCCACGCCCACCGATATCCAAGCTCGGAAGCTGGTTCGCACGGGTAATGATGGTCGATTCCTTTGCTTCACGGAGACGCGCGGAAGCGGCTTTCAAGGAGCGGTTGTGGGCAAGGGCCTTATTCACGCTACGCTTCAATCCCCTATCACTGAATTCATCGAGCCAGCCGGTGGAAATTTTCCTCTCGATCCCGCTGGATGCCGCAACCCACGTGCCAGGGGTGCGGATCGTGAGATCATCGGTGGGCGACTGGAAAACGCAGCAGGGAAGCAGCAGGGCGAGCCCTGTCAGACCAAGCCTTCTTGAGATTTGAAATTTGAAATTTGGAATTTGGAATTTCACAGACGTGCGATGATGGCATCGCCCATTGCGGCGGTGCCTACCTTTTGCTCGCCGTCTTTTCCGGTGGCGATGTCGCCGGTGCGGAAACCCTCGGCAATCGCCTTCGAGACGCCCGCTTCGATGGCGTCTGCTGCTTCTGTCTTCCCTAAGGAGAAACGTAGTAGCATGGCGAGGGAAAGCACTTGAGCAATTGGGTTTGCGATGCCTTGTCCAGCGATGTCGGGTGCCGAACCACCGGAAGGCTCGTAGAGGCCGAAGTAAAGGCCGTCATCCTTTTGCTGGCCAAGGGAGGCGGATGGGAGCATTCCGAGCGAGCCGGAGATCATTGCCATTTCATCGGAAAGGATGTCGCCGAAGAGGTTTTCCGTGACCAGCACGTCGAAGGAACCAGGGCGGCGGATGAGCTGCATCGCGGCGTTATCGACATACATGTGGGAGAGTTCCACTTCGGGAAATTCCTTGGCGATTTCATTCACTGTCTCACGCCACAGCACGGAGGAGGCGAGGACGTTTGCCTTGTCCACGGAGAGAAGTTGTTTCTTGCGACCCATTGCGGCGGTGAAAGCGATGCGCGCGATGCGCTCGATCTCGCTCTTCTTGTAGATCATCGTGTCGAGAGCGACAGGCTCGCCATTCTCTTCGTGGCGGCCTTTCGGAGTGCCAAAATAGACACCGCCGGTGAGTTCGCGGACGCAGAGGACATCGAAGCCGTCCTTGATGAGTTCCTGTTTCACTGGCGACGCAT
Source organism: Akkermansiaceae bacterium (assembly GCA_905182475.1). Lineage (GTDB taxonomy): Bacteria > Verrucomicrobiota > Verrucomicrobiia > Verrucomicrobiales > Akkermansiaceae > Luteolibacter. The sequence goes on from CAJJBR010000136.1 coordinate 20,893, forward strand.
CGGTCAGCGCGGGAAGGCAGACGCCGGGGCGGAGGTTGGCGAAGAGACCGAAGTGTTTCCGCAGGGGAAGCAAGGCCCCGCGTTCCGGCTGGATGTCCGGAGGGAGGCTCTCCCACTTCGGGCCACCGACGGAGCCGAAGAGGATCGCGTTCGCAGCCTCGCTGGCCGCAACCGTTTCCGGAGGCAGCGGGTGGCCGCCGTCGTCGATTGCCGCACCGCCGACCAAATGCTCGGAGCGCTCGACCTTGAAACCGAATTTTTCTTCAACCGCATCAAGCACGCGCAGCGCCTGAACCATTACCTCGGGACCAATGCCGTCCCCGGATAGAATCGTAATTTTTAACATAAAATCTTTCTGGAAAAATCAATCCTCCTCGAACTTCCGGCCGATCAGATCGCCGATCGCTTCGAGAGCCGCTTCCTCGTCCTCGCCCTCGGCGCTGACCCCGATGACCGATCCATGGCCTGCCGCGAGCATCATGAGACCCATGATGCTCTTTCCATCAACTTCCTCGCCGTCCTTTTCGACCATAATGTCGGATTTGAAGCGGTTCGCCATCTTGACGAATTGCGCCGCCGGACGGGCGTGGATTCCAAGTTTGTTCAGGATCGTGAAGTCTTTTTGTGCCATAATGGTAAATCTCGGGACGCGTAGGGTAGAAAGGCAGAGGCCAAACCTCCAAGGTAAATTTTCGCCCTGCCCGGAATCATTAGCCTAACGGCGGTCAAAAAGCTCCAAAAAACGGGTAGTTTGGGTGGAATCCGGCACTACTTCGACCAAAACCGCACGTTCCGTGTCTTCCACTCCGTCAAATTCATCCGCGCGGGTGACTTTGATATAATTCATGCCCCACAGTTTCGCGACCGCTTCGAAATCAGCCGGGGTCTCCGCAGCCATCCATTTTTTCGCCCCTTCGCCCATGGATTCGAGCCGTGGCACCCGGGAAAAAATCTGCCCACCGTTGTTGTTGATCACCACCATCACCCGTCCCCGGCATTCCACCTGACCCAGCATTTTTAGTCCGGCGAGATCGTAGAGGGCGGTGAGATCGCCGAATATGCCCCAGGCGTTTTCTTCCGTCGCGCTTGCCCCAAGCCAAGAGCTGATCTGGCCGTCAATGCCATTCGCACCACGGTTCGCGCGGACGATCTGCACTGGTCTTTCCCACTGAGCAAATGTGTTCCACTCGCGGATGGGCAGGCTGTTCCCGAGATACACGCTTTGCCCAATTGATGCGAAAACGGAAAGCGTCCTCATCCAGCCTGGTTCGCTGTCGGGAAAGGTTTCGAGTGCCTCCTCGATTTTCTGGCCGCGTCCTTCGACTCCTTCGAGAAGATCCGAGACATCGCCGATTTTCTCCACATCCCCAACTGCGGGGATGACCCTGTCCAGCGATCCTCTCAAAACATTCGCCTCACGCCCCAGTCCACGCAACCCGTTGCTACACACCGACCAGACATCGACTTTCGGCAAATCCTCAAGATCCCGCCAGAAACGCCCGCTCGGCACCCCGCCAAGGCGGAGGATTTTCGAGGGAGGATTCTCTTTCAATATGCTCTCCGCACCTACGAGAACAAGATGCTGGAGAGCTTCGCGGAGACCACTCGTCGCCTCCGGAACCACGGGAACGGCCAAGGCTTCGCAGAAATGGAAGATCTCTTCCTGCTCGTATGGCTCCAACTCACCAATCATCAACACCAGTCCGCGCATCGAAGGTTCCCGAATCCATCTTGCGAGCGCGCCGACATTCGGCCGCCCGAAATCCACACAAAAATCTCCTGCCGCCAGATCGGAGAAATCCCCGACTCCGATCTCAAAAGATTCCTCCAACTCCACATTCAGATGCAGGGGGCGCATCCCGTCCCACATTTCCAGATTCAGACAGGCATATTCCGAGAAAATTCCAATTTGCTCCACCGCCTGCGGGGCACCGCTGCCACGAAACGACTCCGGCCTGTCTGCCGTAATCAGCACCAGCGGTCTCGCTTGGTAAAACCCTTCGATAACCGCCGGCAAAAGCTCCGCCACTGCGGTCCCACTAGTCACAACCACGGCACAGGGCCTCCCGCTCTCCATCGTCCGCCCGAGGGCAAAAAACCCCGCCGACCTTTCCTCAAAATGACTCCAGACCCGCACCTTCCCCGCACCTTCCATCTGGGAAAGCACTTCCAGCAACACCGCATTTCTCGCCCCGCCACAAACAACAAACTCCTCTACGCCGGCTTTCACCGCATCCGATAGAACCTCAATCGCCGTTTCCCAACTCTTCACGCACAAGCTCTAGCCGGGAGACGGGGATTTGCAATCCGCATCATTTGCCGAGGATCATGGACTTCCGACAGACGACCACCCGGTCAAGAATGAGGTCACGCAGGTTTTTGATAAATTCGGAATCCCACTCAGCTAAAATTTCCTCCGCCACATGCTTGATTAGATCGTAAGGATTGTTCTTGGGAACTTGGAATCGTTTTCCCCACGCGGATCGAACGGCATTATTGTCCGGGAGCAGTCCTTGCAGAAATTTCGTGACCGGAAGGCAACACTCCGCTTCACCTTTTCAAAAATCTAATCTCGCACTTGCCCCACGCGCCTCCCGCGCCTAAACCCTCCGGCATGGCAACAATCAATTCGAATTTCCTCAAACTTAAAGCAGGCTACCTCTTCCCGGAGATCGGTCGCCGTGTGAAGGCTTACACCGAATCCGCTCCGGACAAGGCCGCCCGCATCATCCGTTGCGGCATCGGCGATGTGACCGAGCCGCTTCCCTCCGCCGTCCGCGTTGCGATGCATGCCGCCGTCGATGAGCAGGGCGACCGCACTACCTTCAAAGGCTACGGCCCGGAGCAGGGCTACGAGTTCCTCCGCCAGGCAATCGTGGAAAACCAGTTCGCTGATCTCGGCATTTCCGCTGACGAAATTTTCATCTCTGACGGTTCGAAATGCGACAGCGGGAACATTCTCGATATCTTCGGAAAAGGCAACACCATCGCCATCACCGATCCGGTTTACCCCGTATATGTAGATACCAACGTCATGGCCGGAAACACCGGTGAGGCGGACGAAAACGGTGCCTACGCCGGACTCCTTTACATGCCCTGCACGGCGGAAAACAACTTCGTCGCCGACGTACCGTCGGAAAAAGCCGACCTGATCTACCTCTGCTTCCCCAACAACCCCACCGGAGCCACCGCAACCCGCGAGCAACTCACGAAATGGGTAGAGTATGCGAAAGCCAACAACGCAATCATCCTCTTCGACGCCGCCTACGAGGCCTTTATCCAAGATGCTGACGTCCCTCACTCCATCTTCGAGATCGAAGGAGCGAAGGAATGCGCGATCGAATTTCGCTCTTTCTCGAAAAACGGCGGCTTCACCGGAGTGCGCTGCGCTTACACAGTCATTCCTAAATCACTCACTGGCAAAGCGGACGATGGCTCGGACATTTCCATCCACCAGCTCTGGTCCCGCCGTCACTCCACGAAGTTCAACGGCGCCTCCTACCCCGTCCAAAAAGGCGCGGCCGCCATCTTTTCTCCCGAAGGAAAAGAGCAGGTATCCACCCTCATTTCCCACTACATGGAAAATGCGAAACTCCTCCGTGAAGCCTGCGAATCCCTCGGACTCCGCGTCTTTGGCGGCGAAAATGCACCTTACGTCTGGGTCGGCTGCCCGGAAGGCGTCAGCTCATGGCAGATGTTCGACAAGATGCTCCAAGAAGCTCAAGTCGTCATCACCCCCGGCTCCGGCTTCGGCTCCGCAGGCGAAGGCTACTTCCGCATCTCCGCATTCAACTCCCGCGAAAACGTGGTGGAAGTCTGCGAGCGCTTGAAGAACCTGATTTCATGACCCCCGAACACATCCTCAACCGCACCGGAGCGCGCAATACCGCCTCAGTGCCCGGGGATGTGCTAAAGCTTCTCAACTCGGGAAAAATCGAAAGCGTAAATCTCTGCGAGTGGCTGGTGATCGATCAGCTTGCGCTCGCGGAAGTGGTTTTCAAAAAGCTCGGCTGGCAGCAGCACCTCCCTGCCCTCAAAAGGCATTTCAAAGAGGAGGCACCCGCCACAGCTCCGAAAAAGATCGCGGCGATTGGTAAGTTCCTAACAGGAATTTTCACCACAAAAAATGATGTGACGGCGGCCTCCACACTCCTCCTCGGGGAAATTTCCGATTCCGCCCGCGCATGGGGAGGCTACCTCATCGGCTTGCACCCTAGCCTTTCTCTAGCGGAAAAATTCGAACTCATCCGCCCTTACGCAGCGGATACCAATATGGCCGTCCCGGAGATCGCATGGCTGGCGTTGAGGGAGCAATTCATCGAAAAACAAGCGGAGACCTTGGCCATACTCAAGTTATTTGCCCTTGATCCCGACGACCACATCCGCCGTTTCGCATCCGAGCTCACTCGCCCCCGCGGCGTTTGGTGCCGCCACGTCCAAGCGCTCAAAGACGATCCCTCGCCCGGCATCGCGCTCCTTGAGCCGTTGAAATCCGATCCATCCAACTACGTCCGCCTCTCTGTCGGAAACTGGCTCAACGACGCTAGCAAATCTACCCCAGATCTCGTCCGGAATACCTGCGATCGCTGGGAAAAGGAATCCCCCACCAAGGACACCGCCCACATCGTCCGGCGAGCCCTCCGAACATTGAGAAAGAATTGACCTGAGATCGCGAGATCGTCGATTTCCGAAGTTTCGGCATTTACCTCTCCCCTCCCGCGAGGATAAAACAACCCATGTTAAAACTGAAATGGGCGCTGATCTCGGGCTTCTGCTATTTTCTCTGCCAATGCGCAGGATCCTCCGGAGGCGGCCCACCGAACATGGGTGGCCCGACCCAAGCGGAGCGTAACGCAACCATCGCCAACGAACCGACCGGCAACTTCTTTTACGGGCGCCGCTACCATGTGAAAAAAACTCGTTTCTGGGGCTACCTCCGACAGCCACGGCAGTCCGCCAGCCGTGCAAAGCTGGTAATTTTCGACGAATCCAGCAAACGCAACCCAGACCGACTTCCGGAAAACGAACCTGCAGGTGCGAAATTCGCCTTCGACAACAATCACGAATACAAGATCCGCGGCAACTATACTGGGCAAGAAGCCTACGACCCGAACAGCAATCAATTCCTTCCTGTTTTCAAGCTTACAGGATACGAGACCGTGAACCGCGATGCCGGTTGGCTCTTCAGCCCTTCAGACCACTACAATCTTTATTCGGTCACTTTGACACCTTAGTCGCGAGGTCTTCGCAATGGATAGAGACGTCACAAGCAAGCCCGGAGAAAAATCCGTTCGAAAGATCGGTGAAGCTCCTAATCTCGGGCGTGTGCTCAGATCCCCCCAGTCCGGAACGACCAAAAAGCGAGGGGGGCTCACCTCTGCCGGTCGCAAGCGGAGGAGAAAACGGATCATCATGAAATGGTCCATAGTGTTCGCCGTCATCTCGGTTGGAATCGTGATGTTTTTCCTGGTCTCACACTTCAGGAGCCTCGCTCTCGCATCGAAAAAGATCGTCAAACTCGCACCGGACACACCGGATTTGGAAAAGATTTTCTCAGACGACAGCGAACTTGATACGGAAACTCCCAGCGAGAAGGTTTCGCTAGAATTTGTCACCTCTGCTCTTTCGAACCGCAATCCGGAGGACGTAACCGAATTCTTCAAACTCCCCTTGGACAAAAAGCCCGAAGATGTGATCCGCATTCTCGAGGAACTCGAAGCCCAGGAGGGAACCGTTTCCAAAACTGACTGGCTCGGCACTGCTTTTGCAAATGGCAGTTTGATGAACCAAGTCGTCGTCCATATGGAAAAGGACGGCCGCTCGGTCAACCGGCTTGCCCAACTCGTCCCGCAACCTGACCGTGAATGGAGGATCGACTTTGATTCCTATATCCGTGCTGTCTCAGCCGATTGGGAGAGCATTCTAGCCGGAAAATCTTCGCTCTCCACCGTGCGGGTATTCGTCGCACTGGATCACTACTATAAAGGAATTTTCTCCGAAGACACCATCTGGCAAGCATACACCCTAGCTTCCCCGGACACTGAAGAAATCCTCTACGCCTACGCGAAACGCGAAAGTCCGCAATTCCGAGCGATGCAAAAGCTACTGGAGTCCGACGAGCATCTCCACCGCGCCACTCTAGAAATCACCTCCTTTCCCGATGCCGGAAAGCGCCAGTTCCAGATCTCCCGCGTTTTCGCCGAGAACTGGGTGATTGGAGAGAAATCCTTCGACGAATCATTCTAACCGCTTTCTTTCCCGTTTTCCTTTCCGTTTTCCTTTCCGTTTTCCTTTCCGGAAAAGTCTGGAGGCTCTAGCTTTCCCGCAGAATGACTCCAGAACTCCAAGACCTTTTCG
>CAJJBR010000137.1 GCA_905182475.1 Akkermansiaceae bacterium
ATCCAGGAAGGTGAAATTCGTAGAGAAGTCGCCATCCGATGGCACGTGTCGCTTGCCCCGATGACGGCTAGTGCGATGAAGAACGGGACATTTGACACCGCACAGTGGAGCGATATCCATCCGCTGAATAAGTTTGATCGAGTAATCGCCTTGCGCTCTGGGCCCTCGCAAAATACCCTTGTCGCGAATCGCTCGTCTCCCTGATTCAGGCCGATACTCTCTGCCGAATTTTATAAATTCTCAGATCAGTTGGGAGAGCCTTTACAATGATAAGCACTCTTGCCGATTGGCCAATCTAGAAAAGTAAGCCAAGCAGTAAAGAACACTGAATGATAAACCTAAAAGCAAACTACTTATGAAAACGTCCCCTACATTTTGCGCCTTGTTAACGATCGGAATTCTGTCGACAGCAGGCATCGCCCAGGAAAACACCAAATCCGAAATTCCCGCCGCCGACGCCGACGGCTGGATCTCACTCTTCAACGGCAAGGATCTCACCGGCTGGGAAGGTATGGAAGGATACTGGAGCGTCGTTGATGGCGCGATCCAGTGCACCGAAACCAAGGAGAACTCCAAGCAAACAAATTTGATTCTACTCAGCTCGAAACACAATCCTGAGAAATTCGCCAACTTCGAAATCCGCTACAAATTCAAATGGGTCACTCCCGGCGGCAACTCTGGCTTGCAGATCCGAGGCAAGATCGACAAGCCCAAGATGTTCCACGTCGGAGGTTACCAGGCAGATATCGATGCAGGCAATGGCTACACCGGTATCATCTATGACGAAGGCGGCGTCGCTGGCGGTCGCGGCATCATGAGCAAACGCGGCGAAAAGACTGTCTGGGATGCGGAGAACAAGCGCACCAGCACACTACTCGATAAGACTGACGCCGAAATCAAAGCCGTGATCAAGCCAATCGGAGAATGGAACGACGCCGTTGTCGTCGCTGATGGCAACCACATCACTTACAGCATCAACGGCCTGGTCACTACCGAGATGATCGACAATAGCCCCAAGGCCTGCAAAGACGGAGTCATCGGTCTTCAAATGCACGGCGGTCACACCATGACGCTCCAATTCAAAGACTTCAAAATCAAAATGCTGGACAAGAAATAGCCAGCTGACATCTCAGAGTGAGTTACGCCGGAGACGACTGACCTCAGTCGGTTTTCGACGGCTGGATATATCACCCCTCTCCGATCTCCTCAGCGACGCCCTCAAGGAGCCACCCTCCCGGGCCCGCCCGGGGAAAAACATTGATGAAACGAGTAAGCGCATATTTCGCTATTGTCCTGCTGGCGGCATTGACCGCCCAGGCAGAAGTCCAACTGTCCGGTGTCTTCACCGACCACATGGTGCTACAGCGTGACCGGCCCGTGCCGGTGTATGGGACAGCCTCACCGGGTGAGGCCGTCACGGTCACCTTGGGAGGAAAGACGGTCTCGACAAAGGCCAACATGGCAGGACGCTGGCTGGTGAATCTCCCGCCCATGACGGTCAACGCGACCGGCCAGAGCATGACGGTTACAGGTACCAATACGATTGCTCTCAAGGACGTGCTGCTCGGCGACGTCTGGATCTGTAGCGGTCAGTCGAACATGGAGATGGTCTTGAGCGCATGCAAGCGTCCGCAAGACGTCGCCTCGGCCAACTTCCCGGGGATTCGCCATTTCACCTCCACCAGAAGCAAGGCGGATGAACCCAGCCAGGAACTGCCCAACAGCCGGAAGTGGGTGGTCTGCACACCAACTGCAGCGCCTCGCTTCACCGCGGCAGGATTCTACTTCGCACGCAAGCTCCAGCAGGAACTGAAGAGCGAAGTGCCGATTGGTTTGATACTCGCATCGGTGGGTGGAACGCGAATCGAGTTGTGGTTGGCGAAGGAAGGCCTGGGCGACATCCCCGCGCTGCATCCGCTGCTGAAGCATCGTCCCTATACCGACCATACCTCCTCGTTCTTCAACGGCTGCGTCGCGCCGCTGGCTCCTTACGCTGCGCGTGGCGTGCTGTGGTATCAGGGCGAAAATAGTGAACTCAACGTCCAATCGCCAGACAGCTACTACCTCAAGATGAAGGCACTGATCCAGGGGTGGAAGCGGGTCTGGGGACAGGACGACCTAGCCTTCTATTTCGTGATGATCGCGAACTACGGCAAGCTGCGGCCAACCGTGGAGCCCGTGCTGATCTCCGGCGGCGGTTGGGATGCAGATACCCGGTTGCAGCAGGTCAAAGCGATGGCCCTGCCCCACTCCGGCTGCGCGTCGGCCATGGACATCGGTGTCTCGAAAGAGAGCTGGGGTGGATACCACCCGGAGAACAAACAGGACGTGGGCGAGCGCCTGGCGCTGTGGGCTCTCAAGAATGAGTATGGCCGCTCCAGCCTGGTCACCAGCGGGCCGGTTCTGCGAAACGTCGCGGTTGCCGGAAACACCGTGATGTGCAACTTCGATCATCTTGGCGGCGGACTGATGGTCGGCTTGAAAAAATGGTATGAACCAACCGAGGAAGTGCCCGACGGGCAATTGCAGCGATTCTCCATCGCCGGTGCGGACGGCAAGTGGCACGTCGCCGAGGCGGTGATCAAGGGCGACACGGTTGTCTTGTCTTCGCCGGACGTAGCCGCGCCGCACAAAGTGTCCTACGCCTGCTGGCAGAACCCGGAGGGCGCGAACCTGTACAACAAGGGCGGTCTGCCCGCTGCGCCCTTCCACGTTGAAGACGTGACCAAGCAGCACAGCATCGCTGCCTCCGCCGGCAGTGGCGGAACGATTTCGCCGTCCGGTAGCGAGTCGTATCTGCCCGCTGACACGGTCCTCTACACGATCACCCCCGAGGCCGGGTATTATGTTCAGGACGTGAAGGTCGACGGCGTTTCGGTCGGGTCGATGAGCCATTACACCTTCGATCCGCTGGAGGGGAATCACACCATCGCCGCCACCTTCACGAAAACCGCACCGTCGTATGCGCTCACGGTGGCCGCCGGCGGCGGAGGACGCGTCACGCCATCCGGCAAAGCAGCAGCCACGCAGGGCGAGTCCGTGAGTTTCTCCATCGTGCCCGAGCCCGGCAACCGCGCAGTCGTGACCGTGGACGGCGTCCTGATGGGTCCACGCGAGCGTGTCACCTTCGACAACATCCGCGCGAGCCACGCTCTCGACGTATCCTTCGTCTGCACCATCGCCGCCTCAGCCGGCTATGGCGGCAACATCACCCCCGGCGGCACGCAGGTGGTGAATCGCGGCGAGAACGCATCCTACAAAATCACACCGCTGCCCGGCTATTCGATTGCCGGCGTCACGGTCGATGGCAAGGACGCAGGCAAGCTCGACACCCACACGTTCACCAACGTGACGGCGAGCCATCGTATTGCGGCAACGTTCCGCAGTGACAGCATCCTCAGCGGTAGCATCCCGCGTCCCGAGCAACTGATCTTCGCCGGTCTTGCCAAGCAACTGCCTGCGCCCGGCAAATGCACCGGCTGGCCTGCCTACGCCCCGAAGGGCAAGCAATTCGCCGCGCTCGGCGAGCCAAGCGTCAAGACGATCGATGGCAAGAAGTATGCAGATACCCGAACTGCCTATGCGCAACGGTTTCACGTAGGATCTTACGACGAAGCAATTCCCTGCAAGGGAGCCAGCATCGTAGTGGTGGCCCGCCCGGAGCGCAGTGCCCTCAACGGCGGTGGCGGCTCACTCGTCAACGTCTTCTACGACCGGCTGTCGGTGGGCATCAAAAATAAAAACGGCGAGTTCTTTGTGCGAAGTAACGGCGGCGCAGGCAAAGCCAAGAGAAACGACGACGTCGAAACACTCAAAGCCGGCGCGCCCGACGGACAGATCACCATTCTCAGCTTGATCGTTCAACCCGACGGTTCGTATGTGCTCTATGCCAACGGCCAAAAAGCCCAGTCGGGCCATTCAGGCTATCCGATGAACCAGCTTGTTCCCGGTGTCGCCGGTGGGTATGCCAAGGCGATTACCATAGGCTGTAACGGCCCCGACGGCTATACCACCTTCAACGGCCAGATCGGCGATGTCTTCCTCTACAAGACGGCGCTGTCCGAGGCCGAACGGAAACAGCTCGAAGCCTTCATCGCGAAGGGACTGTTATAAGACGAACACACCCCCTTTCCCTCCCCTCTGCGATCCCTTCAAAGCCTCTCTCAAGCGCCCCACGCAAAAGCTAATTCCTGCAGCAATTGTAATTGGGGTCAGGAGTATCAGAGAGGATCAAGTGGTTTTTTTAGTTTTTTGAGAGGTCAGTTTTTGGACGCAAGGGATCGTGCCAGATCGGAGGATTCGATTTTCTGGCCTGTCTGCTTTGGGATCTTCCCGGCAGTTCGGACGTTGCGGTATGAACGGGTGGAAACGGGTGCGGGTGGTGGCAACCACCGGGTGGCGCGTCACGGGTTTTCCCGTTTTGCGCCCCGCCCCTTTTGCCTGGCGACCTGGTGTACGTGCCCTTGGCATTGCTGCCGGGGCGAAGTATCTTTAAGCTATGGTCCGTCCCGGAGTCATCACTCCGGGTCGGATCGGGGTCGACCGATGGTTTGGCATCCTGACCCAAGCCGTCACTTGCGTGCGGCGGTGCTGCATGAGCCATCCGGTCGCCCCGTCCCCGTTTGTTCATTCCGGCATTCGCCCGGGTCCGCCCTTCGGATCGCGGGTTGTGGGAAGGTGGTTTCTCATAGCCGTCCGGGCAGGTCGATACCGTGGATTTCGAGCATGAGTTTGCGCCAGTAGCCCAGCGGGTGAACCTGGTCGAGGATCAGATCGGGATCGCCGCTGATGGTGCGCCATTTCTTCAGGAGGATGGCCCAGGTGGCTTGGTTGGCGGTCTCGATCTGAGCGGGGGTGGCGTGGCGTCCCCGGCCTTCGGGAGCGAGGTAGGGGATTTTGTTTTTCACCAGTGCGCTGGCCAGGCGGAGGTTGTGGCGGGCTGCGGCGAAGAGGCCGTGCCTGCCCTCGGCGTTCCAACGGGTGATGCGATCCTTGAGTTCGGGCGGGCCGTAAAGGTGGGTTTTCTGGGCACTCTGGACAGTCCGATCTTTGAGGATGCGGTTGCAGCGCGGGCTGGCGTGGCCTTGGATTGCGGGCGAGTCCGGACCACCGCTCTGGAAGGTGCGCGGGACGATGCCGGCGTAGGCGCAGAGGGAGTCGAGCCTTGAGAGGCTGGATGGTTCGCCGAGTTCCCCGGCGAGGCCGGCTGCGAGGACAAAGCCGATGCCGGGTATGCTGGTGAGCATGACGTAAGGGGTGGCGGCTAGCAGCAGGGCGGCTTCGGCACGCAGCTCGAGGGCGTTGCGCCGTAAGCAGCCTCGTCTTCGCCGCCGAGGATGATCTGGTTTTGGGGGATTTTCCGATGGCGGGCGGTAGCGGAAATTTCCTTAATCAGATGCTCGATGCCAGCCGTGTTGTTCTCGACGGGAAAGGAGGATTTGAGAACGTCACCGTTGCCGTCGCAGATCAGGGCGACGTGCTTGCGCTTGGCGTAGTCGAGGGCGACGCAGAGAACTTTCCTGGCACTTCCGGCACGCTCGAAGAGGGCGCGGATAAGGGAGTTCTGGTTGCGATAGACGGATTGATTTGCTTTGGATTTTTTCATGGCACCATGGAGATACCATTCTAGGCATCTTCCGGACATCCGCCGAAGCAGTCAGCCGAGCTCGAACCCTACGGGCTCGCCCGCCTGCTTCGGACGGTGTGGAAATGGTACCAGGTGATAAATCTTAACATTTTTCGTCATTCGTCCTATCGGCAATCGGGCAAAAACAAACCTGCAGAGCAAACCCACTCGCGTCACGCCATCTGCTTTTCACTGCGCTCAATCACACGTTCCCCATCGCGGAATACGCTGGCACGACTCTTCAAAAGAGCGACCTTTAGGGAATGGATTTATCGGGTTCAATGCAAAGAGCAGACAGCGTAAGCGCTCTTCTCCTGATCACAACGGGAGCGCAGCGGACATAGACGGCCAATAAAATCAAACCCGCCGTCAAATCACTCGGCACTAGCAAACTTCTTCCCCCCTCTCCAGTCTTCGCCAAGGCTTCGACCGGCACGCCTATCCCCTCAACGCCGCCCCCAAGCTCCCACCTCAAAAGCAATTTCCCAACAGAAAATCAACGATGGAGGCTCTTAACTATGTGCCATTCAGGCCCGTCGCTTTTTAGCGGCTGAAGAGGCAAAGGCACAGCAGTCCGCCTGCCTTGCCGTTTCCCCATAATCTTTAGCCTAATCCCTTGAATACTACTCCCCGTCAGCATACGTTCACCAAATCGAAAAACCAATAGCCTATCCGTCGCATGTCGAACTACAGGACAGGCGACCAGGGACATTACCACACAGAAAAAATCACCCGATGCTGACAACAAAATTCAAAGTTTCACCCTACCTGACAGCTCTTTTGGCTGTTACTGTTCTGACCGCGACCACCGTGGCCCAGGAGGCAAAAAAGGACGCGAAAAAAGAACGTCTCCCCCCCCCGCCGCGACAGATGCTCTTCAAGATCTTTGCGCCGATCATGAAGGATATCGGCGCAAGTAACCTCCAGAAAGCAACCGTCGTTTCCGGACCGGTCGAGATGAAGATGGCCAATAACAAGAAGCCGGGCAAGCAATGGCGCATCCGTCTCGGCCAGAGCGATTTCAAGGTGACGATCGAAGATGTGTCGGAGCTCAAGCTCGCAACCGCCCTGACCTATGCCGAGCGAATTCCCGTCGCCTACCGTCGGGCTCTGGAGGTCGTGTCCGAGGACAAAAAGGCCGGATTGGCTTTCTACAAAACGCTCGGCGGAGCCGCGGCGCACGGTGGGCAAAGCTACCTCAACATGATCCCCCTGAAACCTGCTCGCGCCGCCAGTGTGATTGTTCACGAAGCCGGACACATCCTCGAACAACGCGCTCGTAATACGGACAAGGAACTCCTGAACAAATGGGCCCAGGCCGCCAAGGCAGACAATATCGACGTCTCAAACTACGGCAATCAGGTCAATCACGAGGATCTGGCCGAATTCGCCCGACTCTATGCGTTTTGCATCGACCACTCGCTGGGACGCGGTAAATTGAAGGATCTCCAGAAACTCGCCCCCGGGCGATTCGCCCTGTGGGAAAAAATGCTCGAACTTTCCGGCGCCAAACCGCAACCGCAGCTCGACAAAATCTTCGGCCCGCTGGCCAAGACCATGGGCAAGAACAATAAGGAAAAAGCCAAAATCATCGCTGGCCCGACCGCGGTCAAGATGCCCATAGAAAACAAAAAGGAAAAAACGCCCGGCAAGACGTGGGAGATCGCCCTGGGAGAATCCAGGTTCAAAGTCACGATCGAAGACAAAGCCCAAACGACGATCGCCAAGACCCTGGAAAAAGTCGAAAAGATGCCCCCGGCTTATCGCCGTTGCCTTGAGGTCGTTTCGGAAGAAGGGAAACTGGGCCTGTCCGTATACGACTCCCTGCGCGGCCGGGCGACAGGACAGGGAACGCAACATTTCCTGAGGATCATACCGCGCGCCCCGGTCCGGACCCTGATCCACGAGGCCGGGCACGTGCTGGAACAACGTGCGCGTGACACGGACGAGAACATCTTGTGGAAAAACGGGGTCGCCAAAACTCACGACAACATATCGGTCTCGAATTACGGGAACGGGCCCATCCACGAAGACCAGGCCGAATTCGCCCGGATCTACGCGATATGCCTGGGCAACACTCCGGCGGACCAGGCCCGACTTAGAGCCGCCTCGCCATACCGCTACGCCCTGTGGGAGCAAATGCTGGTTCTCTCCAAGGCCATGGACGCCCAGGAGGCCGCTCCGGCGCCGAACGTTGATTTCGACGCCGAACTGGAAAAGATCATCGAACGCAACAAGCAGATGAAACCCAAAATCGAAAAGCTTAACGAGAATATTAAAACCGCCCAGGCAGCGATGAAAAAGACGGCAGTCGGGGACAACCCTTGAATTATTAACACCCCCCTTTTTCGCGGCCGCGCTCGGTCGCCGAAAAACCGCTTATTGCAGCGGCATTCCTGACTGAGCTCTTTCTGTGCTTGAACCTGAATCTGAACCTGAGGATGGTGGTTCATGTACTGCCGCAATCTTTGTTCCGCATTTCTCGTAATTGGCACTTTCTCCGTTGCGTGCGCTACGACCGCCGTGGCCGAGGAGATTGCATCCGTCGCCGCGCGGCCGACGACAGCCAAACCCCTGCTGATTGGCAATTGGGCCGATCCGTCGATCGTTAAGGACGGCGACGATTACTACATGACCCATTCCAGCTTCGACTACCAACCGGGGCTGCTCGTGTGGCACTCGAAGGACCTGCAAACCTGGCGGCCTATCTCTCGCGCCGTGGTCAATCACCAAGGCTCGATCTGGGCACCCGAAATGATCAAGCACGATGGTCTTTTCTATATCTACTATCCGGCCTCGGGCGGGAACTTCGTCGTCACGGCCAAGCACCCCAAGGGGCCCTGGTCGGCGCCGAAGTCGCTCAGTGTGAAGCATATCGACCCGGGTCACGTGGTCGACAAGGAGGGCAAACGATACGTGCATCTCTCCGGCGGTCGGGCGGCGGAACTTTCGTCCGACGGGCTGCGAACCGTCACCGAGCCGAAGAAGGTCTACAAGGGTTGGCCCATTCCCGCCGACTGGCCCATCGAATGTCCCTGCCTGGAGTCGCCCAAACTTAACAAACGCGGCGATTGGTATTATCTGACCAGTGCCCAAGGCGGCACGGCCGGCCCGGCTACCAGCCACATGGTCGTATCAGCCAGATCTCGCGGACCGCTTGGGCCGTGGGAGAACTCGCCGCACAATCCGATCATCCGCACCTGGGACCGGGACGAAACGTGGTGGTCAAAGGGGCACGGTACGCTGGTCGAAGGACCGCGAGGAAACTGGTTCTGCGTATTGCACGGCTGGCGAAACGGCTTCGCCTCGCTGGGTCGCGCTACGCTGATCGAACCGATCGAATGGACCGAGGACGGCTGGTTCAAAGTGGCCGACCGCTGGCCCGAGGGTTGGGACAAAGCGGTGAAGATCGAGATGCCACTGGCCGATGAGTTCGACTCCGACAAGTTGGGTATTCAGTGGCAGTTCCACCGCCACTACGACCCCAAACGTTTCAAACTGGCCGAGGGGTCGCTAACACTCAAAGCGGCCGGCACCCACGCCGGCGACAGCATGCCCTTGTGTGTCATGCCGCTGGATCGGGCATACGAGATCGAAACGGAGGTCGAAGTCGACGGTGGCACCACGGCCGGACTGGTGCTCTTCTTTTCGCCGGAAGTTTATGTCGGCATGGCGATCTCCAGCGACGGCGTAGTCCGGCGAATCCAGAAGACGATCAAGCGTTATGGATGGACCGCCGAGCCGAAGATCGACCGTAAGAAGGTTGAACTGCGTATCGTCAACGACAAGCAGGACATTCGTTTTTACTACAAGGATTCCGCTGGCGATTGGCAAATCATTCAGCCCAGCCTGGAGATATCCAGCACCCACCACAACGCGCTGGGTGGCTGGCACGCGGTTCGCCCCGGCTTGTTCACCACCGGCAAAGGCCAAGCCCGTTTCAGCCACTTCCGCTACCGACCGCTCGACGGCACGAGTCTATCTGCGGTTAACGCTCAAGCCGCCAAGCCCGAGCAAGCGGATGGCGAGAAAGATTGATTTTCCCAAACCAGGGGACAGACCAACTAAGAAAATTATCTAGTCCAGTGGCGGCGTAGCTCTTGTCCGATCATTCTGCGGAGCGGGCGCTCTTCATGTTTGATTGCACGGAGCTCCTTGCCCCCCAAAACGTGGTCAACATATGCCCTCCACTGCTCAGATCCCCCGAAATTCTGTGCGACGTGCACAGCTTCGCCTCTCTCCACTTTTGGAGCCTCTCCCCCGGGTTTCTTCCCGATGATCTCTCAACCCCTCCCGGCCTTCCCTACGGAACCACGGCGTCTTTCTGCAGATCTCGCATCGTGCAGAGCGTGGTCTCCACTCCGCGCATCCGACGGGTCCCACTTCGGCGGGTCTTGCCAAAATACCCTCTCGACCACGCGAACACCTGATTCACAAAGCTCGCACTCCCGATCACCAGGCCATCCACAAAATACCTCGCTCGACACCTCAACAACTCGGCCTCACTCAAGTCTCCACCCTCTCGCTGCACCTTCGCCACGCGCTCTCTGGTGATTCCAGACCGCCCCTTCACCCGATCACGGGGACGGCACTCGCCATCCTCAAAAATGAAATACCAGACACCCACCGAAGAGGCCTGTGAGGCTGGTCATACCCGTCCCGGCGTAGGACTCGAAGTTATCAAACTGCTTGCTCTCATCCGCCATGGCGTGCTCAAGCGCGCAAAGAGTAGTCAACGCAAAGATGGTCGCTTTTGCGGCAAGGTTTATGGCAAATAGTCGTTGGAGTGTGGACTTTTCATCGGTTTCTTTTCTGGCTGCTAGGAATTTGCTTTTGAGGTGAGGCGGCTTGAGGCGGCTTGAGGCCGCCGTTGAGGGGATAGCAGAGGGGTGAAAGGGGGTTGTTGGCATAGGTCTAGCGGCATACGTGAAAGAACGCCACCCATTGCGAGGAAAGTCCCTTTCTGACCCCGGCGCCCCTGGCCGCCTGTCGGGCGCGGGTTGGTGGGGGGGGCATCCCGGTCTGCCGCCTATTTCGTTGCCGCTGTGGGCGCGTAGCCAGGCTTGGGAGTGCCATCGCCAGCAAGCTTGTCGCAGGACCAGAGCAGACCGCGGGTGATGAGGTC
>CAJJBR010000138.1 GCA_905182475.1 Akkermansiaceae bacterium
CCCGATATTAGGCTCCAACTTCACTCATCGCCCCATGTCACGCCACGCATTGATCACAGCCCTAATCCTAACCCCGACCCTCTTGCTCGCGGCAGAACCGAGCATCGATTACAGGCGTGAAATCTTGCCGATTTTATCCGGCAAGTGCTTCCAGTGCCATGGTCCGGACAAAGAGTCCCGCGAAGCCAAGCTTCGCCTCGACATCGCCGAAGACGCGTATGCCGATCGCAAAGGATCGATTGCCATCGTGCCTGGAGATCCCGACGCAAGCGATCTGGTTTACCTCATCCAGTCCGACGACGAAGACGAGCAAATGCCGCCTCCGAAGTCCAAGAAGTTCCTTTCCAAAGCCGAAAAGAAACTACTCGAAAAATGGATCGAGCAAGGCGGGAAATACGAAGCGCACTGGGCCTTCAGCAAGCCCGAGAAAGCCGAGCCGCCTTCCATCGCCAAACACCCGATTGATGCCTTCGTTCGAAAGCGTCTTAAAGAAGCCGGCCTCAAGCACTCCGCGAGCGCATCACCCCACACGCTTATTCGGCGCATCCATCTCGATCTCATTGGACTCCCTCCCAGCCCTCAAGAAATTGAAACCTTCGTCAACGCTTACCGCGCCAAGCCCCAATCGAGTATTAACGCTCTGATCGACGAACTCATGAGCCGACCGGCCTTCGGCGAAAAATGGTCCCGCCAATGGCTCGATGTCGCGCGCTATGCTGACACCAATGGTTTCGAAAAGGACAAACCTCGCGAACAATGGATCTATCGCGACTGGGTCGTCAATGCGCTCAACGCCGACATGCCCTACGACCAGTTTCTCATCGAACAGCTCGCCGGCGATCTCATCCCCAACCGCACTCAAGACCAACTCATCGCCAGCGGATTCATGCGCAACGGCATGGTCAACGAAGAAGGCGCCATCATCACCGAGCAATTCCGCCTCGAAGGCATTTTCGACCGCATCGACTGCTTCGGAAAAGCGACGATTGGACTCACACTGCAATGCGCCCAGTGCCACACGCATAAGTTCGACCCCATCAGCCATGACGAATACTTCGGGCTGTTCTCCTTTTTCAATGACACCTACGAAGCGAAATCCTGGGTCTACAGCGACGAGCAAACCGAAACCATCCAGTCGGTCCGGGGTAAAATCGAAACGCTGGAACAGGAAATCAAATCCCAACGCCCCAACTGGCAATCCGAACTCGCCGAATGGGAAGCAAAGCAAAAAGCCGCCGCTACGAATTGGACCACTTGGGACACCGACATCCAAGAATGGGAGGGAGGCCTCAACCATCCAGAAGAACTCGCTGACCACAGCATCCTCATTCTAGGCCATCCCTCTACCGGCGGCGTCGCGAAGATTGAAGGTGAAACCCAATTCGACATGGCCACCGGCATGCGATTCGAGGCCTTGCTCCACAAAGACCTTCCGTTTAGCGGTCCCGGTCGCAGCTACTGGGGAACTTTCGCGATCAGCGAATGGGAAGTTTCACGGAAATGGCCCAACGAAACGAAATGGACTCGCGTCGAGCTGGAAAACGCCACCGCCGATTTCGATTTCGAATCGCGCAAACTGCCCGAATATTTTCAAAAAGATAACGATCAACGGCGTGTCGGACCCGCTGAGTTCCTGATCGACGGCGACGTTAAAACCGCTTGGAGCCCCGATCGAGGCCCGATTCTGAGGCACGCGCCATCGAGCGCCTCAGTCGCTTTCAAGGAACCGCTCGCATTGCCGCAAGGCAGCCAATTGCGGGTCCGATTCACGAAGCAACACGGCGGCAACAACGGCGGCTTACGCAACCAACAAATCGGTCGATTCAGACTCGCCCTGACCAATGCTGCCAATCCGCTGGCACCCGCTTACGATCATGCTGCAATCCTCGCGATGCAGAAGCCGAGAGCCGATCGCTCCCATGAAGATCGCCTTGCGATCTTTCGAGCCTGGCGCCAAAGCCAGGAAGATCTCAAACAACTGAATACGAAAATCGCCGCCCTCGAAGCCAGTTTTCCTGAGGCGAAAACCAGTGTCTTACACTCTGCCGAGACCGATCCCGAATTCGCCCGTATAACCCGCCTCCTCGAGCGCGGTTCATGGGATAGCCCCACGCACATCGTCGAGCGACAAGTCCCCGCAATACTCAACCCATTGCCAATCGAAAACCCGACCCGCCTCGACCTCGCTCACTGGGCTACGAATGAAGACGCCCCGCTCACCGCTCGAGTTCAGGTCAACCGCATCTGGCAAGCTCTCTTTGGCCAAGGGATCGTAACGACTCCCGAAGACTTCGGCACTCGAGCTCCCATGCCTGATCACCTCGAATTGCTCGATTGGCTCGCCGTCGATTTCACGGAGGCTGGCTGGAGCCAAAAACATCTCATCAAATCTATTCTCTCAAGTGAGACTTATCAGCAAAGCTCCGATCTCCGTCCCGACCTAACGGAGAAAGACCCGCGAAACACGCTCCTCGCCAGAGGCCCCCGATTCCGAGCCGATGCCGAAGTCGTTCGCGACATCGCGCTCGCCGCTTCCGGTTTGCTCAATCTGCAAATCGGCGGTCCCAGCGTATTCCCGCCGGTCCCGGAAAGCATGCTCAAAGACAATTTCGATCCCCTTGAATACTGGCTCGTCGCCACCGACCAACAACGCTACCGGCGCTCGCTCTACATCTTCCGCAAGCGCGCCATGCCCGATCCCGCGCTCAGCTCCTTCGATGCTCCTAACGCCGATGCTTCCTGCGTCCGTCGCATCCTTTCCAATACACCACTCTCCGCTCTGACATCGCTCAACGAACCCGTCTTCGTCGAAGCCGCCCAAGGAATGGGATTGAGAATACTAAAAGAAGGAGGCGACAACGACGTATCCAGAATCAACTACGGCTACCTCCTCGCAACCGGACGTCCCGCCAGCAAAGCAGACACCAAAATACTGCTCGGCCTACTCGAAGAACAACGCAATCGCCTCTCCGAAGGATGGATCAGCACCCGTGAAATCGCCTTCATCGATCCCGACAATCCGCCCGAACTTCCAGCCGCAACCACTCCACGCGACCTTGCCTGCTGGACCATCGCATCGCGCGTATTGCTCAACCTGGACGAAACGCTTAACAAAAACTAGACATCATGCATCACGAACTCAAAAATGAATTTGCATCGATCCAATCGCGTCGCTGGTTTCTCCGCAATTGCGGTGTCGGCATGGCAGGGCTCGCCCTGAACTCGCTGCTCGCCCGCGAAGAGCTGAGAAACGCTCCCGCCAATCCACTCGCCGCGCGGCTGCCGCACTTCGCCGCGAAAGCGAAACGCGTCATCTACATATTCCAAGCCGGCGCCCCCAGCCACCTCGATCTTTTCGATCACAAACAAGAACTGATTAAACGTGACGGCGAACTGCCTCCCGCCGAATTGCTCGAAGGCTATCGCGCCGCCTTCATCAATCCCAAGTCCGCTCTGCTCGGCACGAAATTCAAGTTCAACCGGCACGGCCAAAGCGGCATCGAGCTCAGCGAACTCCTGCCCAATATCGCCAAACACGTTGACGACCTCTGCTTCATCAAATCCATGCAGACCGATGCGGTCAACCACGCCCCTGCGCAACTCATGCTCAACACCGGTCATTCGCAATTCGGCCGACCCAGCCTCGGAGCCTGGAGTCTCTACGGACTTGGCTGCGAAACCGAAGACCTTCCTGGATACGTCGTCCTCAGCAGTGCCAAAGGCACCAGCGCCGGGGCCAGCAACTATGGATGCGGATTCCTTCCGACCATTTACAACGGCGTTCCCTTTCGAGGCAAAGGCGACCCCATCCTCTACCTTTCCAATCCAAAAGGATACGACGCCCAGACCCAACGCAGTTCACTCGACGCCCTCAAGCAGCTCAACCAGCAGACCATGACCAGTATCTCCGATCCGGAGACTGCATCGCGTATCCAAGCTTACGAGACCGCCTATCGGCTCCAAACCAGCGCCCCGGAACTCATGGACCTCGGTTCGGAATCCCAAGCGACCCTCGATGCCTACAACATCACAAACATCAAAGAATCGAACTTCGCTCGCAACTGCCTAATAGCCCGCCGACTGGTTGAGCGCGACGTCCGCTTCGTTCAGCTTTTCCATGAAGCTTGGGACCAACACGGCGGCCTGGACAAACAGCTCCCTAAAAACTGCCAAGACACCGACCAGCCCGTCGCCGCTCTGATCCAAGACCTCAAGGACCGCGACTTGCTCAAAGACACTCTCGTCATCTGGGGCGGCGAATTCGGCCGCACACCCATGGCTCAAGGCAGCAATGGTCGCGACCACCACAATCGAGCCTTCACGATGTTTCTCGCCGGTGGTGGCGTCAAAGGCGGTCACGTCCACGGAGCGACCGACGACTTCGGATTCAACGTCACCGAAAATCCAGTCCACGTCCACGATCTCAACGCGACTTTGCTGCACTTGCTAGGCTTCGATCACGAGCGCCTCACCTACCGATTCCAAGGTCGCGACTTCCGCCTCACCGATGTCCATGGTCACGTCGTTAAAGACATCATCGCGTAAGAGGCTGTTTCAGAAGTCCAATTTCTTCGAGCAGATCAACTGCAGGGTGGCTAAGGTGACGGGTGCTGCCTCGGCGGTTACTCGCCCGTACCACCCCGCCAGTTGTCGGTCTGAAACGGTGAGGCCGGGAGTTTGACTTGGTTCATCAGGTTGGGGTTTGCAACACTTCGCCATCCGAACCGCACGTTTTTCGGAGCCGCCACGCCTTCAGCCGAGACCAGCACGGTCTCTCCGTCGATGGCGGCTTTGGCGGCCACGAACTTCCCGTCGGCACCGGCGATCTGAAACTCGGTCAGTTCCTTTTTGTCGCGGGCAAGCAGTCCTCCGCAGACATGGGCGAAGCTCACGCGGATACTGTTGCCTTCGACCTTCATCGACTTGTAGAGCGGACCGGAATAGGCCAGATCCTTGCGGCCGTAATCCTTGGCCAGTGCCCACAACGCCAGGCGATTGCCGACGGGTGCCTTGTTGCGGGGGTGGATATCTTTGATGTCGTCCACCAGGTCGGTGGTGACGACCAGCCCCGTGTCGGGAATTTTCAGACTCGCGACCTGGGCCTCCCACAGCGCGGGCAGCTGGCCCCCGCCGTAGCCTCCGCCCCATGGCGCGAGTTGCACCATGTGGAATGAGAGTTTGTCGTTTTGAAATGTCTTCCGCCAACTCTCGATCAGGTGTTTGGTCTTGTCGTAGTAATTGAATCCATTGCCCGCGAAAACATTCGTTTCCCCCTGGTACCAGGCGACACCTCGAATGGCGAACGGCTGGAGCGGGGCGATCATCCCATTGTAGTA
Source organism: Akkermansiaceae bacterium (assembly GCA_905182475.1). Lineage (GTDB taxonomy): Bacteria > Verrucomicrobiota > Verrucomicrobiia > Verrucomicrobiales > Akkermansiaceae > Luteolibacter. The sequence goes on from CAJJBR010000138.1 coordinate 5,337, forward strand.
AATCCCGACGTGTGTCCTCTCCTCGTTGGTCGCGGTCCACGGCTCGATCGCCGTGCCCCCCCAGGATGCGTTGATCAGGCCGATGGGGACCTTCAACTCGTCATGCAGACGTTTTCCGAAGTAGTACAGCACCGCCGAGAATTTTGGCGATGTCTCGGGCGAGCAGACCTTCCATGCGGCGTCGACGTCTTTGTTGGGATACCAGTTCTTGGTCCTCGGTACGTGATACAGGCGGATGTTGGGCAAGTCTGATTTGGCGATGGCGTCCTTCCCGTGAAGGCTCTTGCCGAGTTCAAACTCCATGTTCGACTGTCCCGAACCGATCCAGACTTCGCCGATCAGAATGTTCTTCACCGTGATCGTGTTGGTTCCCTGAATCGTCATCGTCGCACCGGTCTGGCCGGGCACGCATTTCATCGCCGGGAGCTTGACCGCCCAGGCGCCTTTCTCGTCGGCCGTTGTGGAACCACTGGCGTCGTCGATGCTGACGGTAACTTTCTCGCCGGCGGCGGCCTGACCCCACACCCTCAGCGGGACATCGCGCTGCAAGACCATGTTGTCACTGAAGATCGAGGGGATCTTCACCTCGGCCCGAGCCTGTCCGACAACCACCAGCAAGCAGACGGCGATTGTGATTGCGAAATTGATCGTGCGATTCATATTTGGTTCCCTTAATATAGATATTTTTGTGCCCCCCCCTCTGCCCCGCCTTACAGGCGCTTAGGCTTTTCAAAAAGGAATCTCCGAGCAATAAATAGTCCGCAATCCGCAATCCGCAATGAAACTCTTCCTCACATCGATACTCTTCACCTTCACCTTCACGTTCCCCTTCATCGCCAGCGCCGAAGAGAATCCCCAACTCCGCGTCGGCCATGCCCACAAACCCGATGCCGCCAAAGCCGAGCTCGATGCCATCCTCGCCTCCGTCCCCGATCTCGAAGCCTGGGAAAAACGCAAAGCCATCGTCAAAGCCGGCATCCTCGCCGGAGCGAAGCTCACCGACTTCCCCGAGCGCACCCCGCTCAATCCCATCTACGTCAAAAAGCGCAGCTACGACGGCTACACCGCAGAAAACGTCGCGATCGAAAGTTCGCCCGGCTTTTACGTTACCGGCACCCTCTATCTCCCCACCGATTTCAAAGGGAAGCTGGCCGGCATCCTCTGCCCTCACGGTCACGGTGGCCGCTTCGACTTCAACCGCCAGGCCCGCTGCGCTGTTTTGGCCAAAATGGGCGCTGCCGTCTATCTGTACGACATGATCGGGTACGGCGATTCCAAAGCCGGCGGCTGGGACCATGGGAAAACCCCCGAGATCCTCCGCCTCCACACCTGGAACAGTACCCGCGCCCTCGATTTCCTCCAATCCCTCCCCGAGGTCGATCCCGAACGCATTGGCATGACCGGCTGCTCCGGCGGCGGCACCCAGACCTTTGTCCTCTCCGCCATCGACGAGCGTGTCAAAGTCTCCGTCCCGGTTTGCCAGGTCTCCGCCCACTTCTTCGGCGGCTGCGCCTGCGAAAGCGGCATGCCCATCCATTGGGGACCCGACCACATAACCAACAATGTCGAGATCGCCGCCCTCTGCGCCCCGAGACCCCAACTCATGGTTTCCAACGGCAAAGACTGGACCGTAAACACGCCCAAAGTCGAATTCCCTTTTGTCCAAAAAATCTACGCCCTCCACAGCGTTGAGGACAAAGTCCAGAACGCCCACTTCGCAGATGAAGGCCACGACTACGGCGAATCCAAACGCCGCGCCGCCTACCCCTTCCTAGCCGAGCACCTAGACCTCGACATCAAACGCGTCACCGGAAAAGACGGCAATGTCGACGAGTCCTTCGTCAAAGAAGAAACCGAAGATCAGATGCACGTATTCAACGGCAAGTATCCCGAAAACGCCGTGCTACCAAATACGCCTCTACCCTAAACCCACGAGGCTGAAACGAAGCCTCAACGGAGTTCAGCGCTACCCACGGCAGGTTCCGGTGGAGCAAGATGGAATGATGTCCTTTCGTTTGAAGGGATACGCGGGGTCTGTCCAGAATGGCACGCTGATGTCGTTGCGCGGTGTCGAATGCGCGCCTCCAAGGCCGCCTGTCGCGGATATTCTTGAAGCAGTGGCTGTCTAAGCCAAGGAGGGGCTGCATCCTGCTGACCAGCATCCGGAGCACACATCCCAAGGCATCTCGCTCCATTCTTATTTGAGAGAAGATTTAATTTCCGTGTCCCTCTATCTCCGTCTCTGCCATCTACCTACAGATGATAGAGACGTTCGCTGCGGGTGACATGCAGGAGGCGCGGCGTTGCTCGCAAGCCAGCGTGGGGCTGGTGGAGGCGTAGGAAATCCTATCACAATCGACCAACGGGGCGGAGCTATCGATTCTAGTGGTCAGGAAAACCTAATTTGACGGTTTGATCAGGTAGTCACGATCCATTTCAAATGGAAAAGAGAGGTTAAATGAGGAAGGCAGGAAAGCAGAAATGGATAGGAGATTCTTTTCCTGCATTCCTTATCAAAAAATCGCCTTCACCCATCCGTTAGATTAAGGTTTTCAGAACACTAGGGCTTTCGCGCAACCTGCGAGATAGGCGAGGGTCTCGCCCCGGAATTCCGGATCGCGGAGGAAAGGACAGCGGTCTTTGCTGGAATAAACTGTGTGGATCAGGATTCGCGACAGGGATTGGGCCATGAAATATCCGTTGAATTTCCAGGCTCGGACGCAACCCCGTTGGGGTTGTGGAATTTTTTGGTGCCGTTCTCCCGGGGTAGGCTCCACTGCGTTGCGCCAAACCCGGACTTAAATCCGTATCCCCTTTGGGGATGTAGACGCCACCGCCGCCACCCGCATAAAAATCCAACGCCTCTATCCTTCAAACGAAGTGTGACAGGGCACTAGCACGAATCTTCAATTGTTCTCCGGTGCCTCGCCCACGGTGCTCCCTGGGATCAACTTCGGAATTAGCGGACGGTGGCTCCAGTTTTTGATGATCCCTGAAGAGAGCTGTCTGCTGAGGGCGGTGAAGATGAAATGGGCGATCTTGGAGCTATCGATGTGATAGCGTGTGATCTGAGGAACGAGGTGCTCCATATACAGGGAGTCTTCGAGACAGGCGAGCGAGATGTCGCGCGGCAGTGAGAGCGAGTGCCGATGTTGGAGAAGCCAGTGAAATTTTGTGGCGATGCTGGTGCGTAGGGCGATAAAGGCCGTGGGTTTTTTCGCACTCGACAGGGCGCGGCTGAGAAGTTCAGGGGCGTTCTCCGATTGTTCGTCGTAACGCAATATGCAATTTCCGGCCCGCTCGAGGAATGCGGCTTCGATTTCGATATTGCCCGCAAGGCGGGTCGCGGGAACCACGAGGACAATCCGATCCGTCGAGTGACCTAGTCCGACTAGCTTATTCATGCAGTGCTTTAGAGTTGCGGCGTATTCGATGTTCAGGGCCGGGATTGAAATGCTCTTGTGGGCGTTGCCAAACAGAACGGCAGGCGTGCCCAGTGCCTGGAAGTAGCGTTGGACTTCTAGTGGGCTGCGGTGCAACACCCAGGCATCGGCGCGCGATTTGACGACCAATTTATCGAGGTAGCCCTTGACATTCAGGTGTGAGAACGCAGAAATGGTTTAGATCTAGATGGTTGCGCCCAATGGGGATAATTTCCGACTCAACTCCCCGTAGACGAACAATCCCAAAGTCGTTAAGCTCTCCAACGAATGCGGGCTTAAAAAGATGATTCGACGTGTGCTCATCACCTCGGCTTTGGGGCGCGAGCGGCGACGCTGAATCAAAGTGCGTTTGCCGACGACCTCGAGCCAGCCTTCGTTCCTGAGTTGCGCGATCGCGAGACGCAGCGTTTGCCGACTCACCTGTAGAGTCTCACTCAACACACGCTCTACCGGCAGAGTCCCCTTCTATTCCCCCGCGCTGATTCCTTCGCGCAGGCGGGCGAGCACGAGTTCGGGCAAGGTCGTTTTCTGTGGGATTCGCTCCATTAACAGTCGGGAAGGTTGGGATATACTACGCAAAATATACCAAAAAAATCCGATCTTGCGAGGGCAAAAAATCCAAAGTTTTGGGGATAACCTTTTTGGGGATGACCTACTAGGACTCCACGAACAGCGCCTTTGAAGACTACCAGCGCGGTATCGATTACGCGTTAAAGCACAACGCCGGGACGACCTTCTATATCGGCCAGCCGTGGGAGAAGAACGGCGCAAGCCGGGCTCTCAAGGAATACACGGCGGCAAATTCCAGACCCAGCGAGTTTCTGCAAAAAACGGTTCCCGCGCTGCGGAAAAAGGATACCGAGAACATTACCCTTTTCCTTAACTACGACAGGGCTTCGGTTGATCTGAAAAGGCGATTCGAAACCGGGGCGCTGCTCGGCGTGATCAATGGCACTGGCTTAAGAGCTTGTCATGGCACCGTTCTGGTGATGTAAACACTGCCCTATGTATCGACCGCGTTACCTTACAATCTGGGCTCCATGTGTGCGCTCGTTTATTCTCATCGGCATGGGCATCCTTACTGCGGGTGCTGCCGAAGTTTACACCGAGAATCCCGGAACGGATGGCGATGGCAATCACACGGTGGGGCCGGATTACAAGATTGATCCCGACCTGACGGACCAGGGGAATCCCAAGGGCCAGAACTTTGAATTTTCGATGCGTCTGGCGGACAGTAAGATTTTTCGCGGCGACGATGCCACACTCGAACCGGAAAAGAAGCCGGTGCGAGCAGAGAGGAAAATTTTTGTCTATGTGCCGGCCGCCTACAAAGACGGCACCAAGGCGCCCATTCTCGTCACCCATGACGGTCCCAGTCGCCACGACCTGGTGCGCACCAGTCGCTTCAACCTGGTGCGCAACGCATTGGATAATCTGACGCTATCAAAAGATCCGAACCGCAGCTTGCCCGCCTTCATTGCGATTGCCGTTCAAAATGGTGGCAACGATGGCAAGAACAGTGAACGTGGTCTCGAATACGATACCATGTCCGATCGCTTCGCCCGTTTCATCAATGACGAAGTCCTGCCGGCCGTTCTCAACAATGAGGGGATCAAAGCTGCCTTTCCCAACATTGCCTTCACAGAAAATCCATGGGGCAAGGCCACCATGGGCTGCAGTTCTGGGGGGGCGGCCGCCCTGTCCATGGGCTGGTTTCGTCCCGACTTGTTTCGCCGTATCATTACCTACTCAGGGACCTTCGTGGATCAACAGGATGATGACGCACCTGACGAAACCAAATACCCTCTCGGCGCCTGGGAATACCACTCCAGCATGAAACTGATTGAAAATACCGAGAAGAAACCTCTGCGTATCTTTACTCATGTTTCCGAAAATGATAACGGCTCCAAGGGCCCGGAAGAAACCCATCACAATTGGGTGATGGCCAACCACCGCACCGCCAAGGCACTCAAAGCCAAGGGCTACAACTACCGCTTCGTCTTCAGTCGTGCCACCGGACATTGTCAACGCAGCGTGTTCGAGAAAACATTAGCGGACACACTCGTGTGGACATGGCGCGGATACCATGCTTCGGAGTGATATTGGGATACTTCATCAGGAGACAACATGGTAATTCGAAGAGCATGGTTTGGTTTGGTCCTATTTGCGGCCGTTTTGGCCGCGCCGTCGCGGACAGCCGCCGAAGATTCGGCAGGCGATTTCGCCAACCCGCCATTTTCGGCGAGGCCCTGGGTCTATTGGTATTGGATGCAGGCGAACGCCACGCGCGACGGGATCACCAAGGACCTCGAAGCGATGGCCCAAAGCGGCATTGGTGGAGCCTATCTGATGCCCATCGGGCACGAGGGAGACAAGACCCTCGCCAAACCGCCGGCCAACCCCTTGTCCGAGCATTGGTGGGATCTGGTCGTTCATGCCACCAAGGAAGCCGATCGGCTGGGCATGCGCCTGGCCATGAACGCTTGCGACGGTTGGGCCTTGGCCGGTGGACCGTGGATTACTCCGGAAATGTCGATGCAGGAAGTGGTGACGACTTCGCAGACCATCGAAGGCGGCAAACCACACGAAGCCAAACTCGCTCAGCCGACCTCGCGGGAGGACTACTACCGCGACATCGCCGTGCTGGCCTATCCCGCGCTGGAAGGAACGGGCGTCACTTCCACCCAACTTAAGCCCAAGGCCACGACAAACCTCCCCGACTTCGATCCGCAAGCGCTGGTCACCGGTGCGGAGAAGCCGCTTGACCTACCGGCCGAGGGTTGGATCCAGTACGAGTTCTCCGAGCCGTTTACCTGCCGATCAATCAAGATGTCGCCGGGCCAGCGATCGGCCTTTCAATTGCATCGCGTCAAAATGTTGGTCAGCAATGACGGCAAAATCTTTCGCTCGCTGGGCCGGTTGGAGCCGACCGAATTTCACGGTTGGCAGGACGACGGCTACGGCGCCACGCACGCCATCGAGCCCACCACCTCGCGGTTCTTCCGTTTCGTATTCGACCGCTCCGACACGCCACCTCACTCGGAGAATCGCGAAGGAACGAAAGTTCGCAATCGAGACCGCCTCAGTGCCCAACATATTGAACTTCGCTCGCAAGCGAGCATTCACCACTGGCTGGGCAAGGCCGGTTTCCGCTGGCGCCGGGCCCAGTGGACAAGCGAATCACAGTGCCCGACTGAGTTGTGCGTGAAGCCCGAAACCATCGTCGACCTCACCGACAAGATGGACGCCGACGGCACGCTGCGCTGGACCCCGCCGCCGGGACGATGGACGATCCAGCGAATCGGCTACACCACCACCGGTGTCCGTAATGGCCCGGGTGGCACCGGTTCGGGCTTGGAATGCGATAAGTTCAACCCCAAGGCCGCCGAGCTGCAGTTCAACGGTTGGTTCGGCGCAGCGCTAAAGCGGGTTGGTCCCGAACTGGCCGGCAAGGCGATGTGGATCAACCACACCGACAGTTGGGAAGCCACCAGCCAGAACTGGTCGCCGCTGTTTCGAGCCGAGTTCACCAAGCGGCGCGGCTACGATCCCCTGATGTGGCTGCCGACGATGAGCGGCGTGCCGATTGGATCGGCCGAGCAGTCCGAGCGGTTTCTTTACGACCTGCGTCGAACGATCGCTGATCTGGTTTGTGATCACTTCTACGAACCACTTGCAAGACTCGGTCGCGAGCAGGGCGCGGCCCTGAGCGCCGAGGGTATTGCGCCGACGATGATGTCCGACGGCATGCAGCACTTCAAATACACCGATTTTCCCATGGGCGAGTTCTGGCTCAACGGAGTCAACCAGGACAAACCGAACGACATCGCCGACGCCATCTCCGGAGGCCATATCTACGGCAAACGAATCATCGGGGCCGAGGCCTTCACGCAGATCCCGATGCGTTGGAACGAAGACCCTTACTTGCTCAAGCCTATGGGCGATTTCAACATGGCCAAAGGCATCAACCGGTTCATCCTTCACGTGTGGGCCCATCAGGCCTTCCCGGAAAAACCGGCACCCGGCGTGACACTGGAAATGATCGGCACTTTTTTCAGTGGCACTCAGACTTGGCACAAACCAGGCAAGGCATGGATGGATTACGTGCGGCGTTGCTCGGCCATGCTTCAGCAGGGCTTGCCTGTCGTAGACGTTTGCTATTTCACCGGCGAGGAGCTACCGACCCGATCGTTTTTGCGAAGGGACTTGCCCGTGCCGCTACCGGAAGGTTACTCGTTCGGCAGCATCAACCGCGATGCGCTGCTAACGCGAGCCGCGGCCAAGGACGGGCGACTGGTGATGCCCGACGGCATGTCGTACCGGTTGTTAGTCCTCCCCTCGACAGACCGCATGACGCCGCAGCTTGCCGCGAAGATCGGTGAGTTGGCCCAGGCCGGGGTGCCGATGATTGGCCCCAAGCCGACGCGGTCGATAAGCCTCAGCGATTATCCAAGTGCCGATGGGAAAGTTCGCGAGATTGTTGCCGACTCGTGGAAGTCGGTGCGCGGCGACGCTACCGTGGAGGAAGTTCTCGACGAGCTTGGTTTGGCCGCCGACGTCGAGTTTGTCGGCGCGGATTTGACTCCTATTTCTCACCCCCGTATGGAATACACCTCGCCGCCGCTGGTCTGGAACCATCGCCGAACCGACGAAGCGGACATCTACTTCTTGTCCAATCAACTTAGGCAATCGCGCAACGTCGAGGTTGCCTTTCGCACTGCCGGTCGCGTGCCCGAGTTGTGGGACGCCGCCGGTGGAACGATACTCGATGCGGGTGTGTGGAGAGTGGAAAATGGCCGCACCGTGGTGCCGATCCGCTTCGCCCCGGCCGGTTCGATCTTTGTGGTCTTTCGACGTGCCGCAGACAAAGCCGATGCGGTGGCAACGGTAGCTCCGTTGGAAGCGGAATCCCCGTCGGCCAGTCTGCCGCCGCTTTGGATCGAAGACGGTCGAGCCTGGGCTTCGAGCCAAGGGACTTGGAAACTTACCCACCAGTCTGGCAAGACCGAGAGCATCTCGGCCCGCGATTTACCCGAAACGCAAGTGATCAACGGCCCTTGGTCCGTGGCCTTCCCTCTGAAGCGCGGCGCGCCACAACGGATCGAACTGGATGAATTGCGTTCGCTCAGCGAGCACGAGAACTTCGGCGTGAAGCACTTCTCGGGAACGGCTACCTACAGTTGTCAATTCACCGTGGGGACGATCCCGAACGGTGACCGGCTGTTTCTCGACCTCGGTCAGGTCGCCAATTTGGCCGAAGTGTCCCTGAACGGAAAGAAGCTTGGCACACTCTGGCGACCACCGTTTGTCGTCGAGGTGACCGATGCCTTGCAGTCGGGCGAGAACCGCTTGACCGTTGCGGTTACCAACACCTGGCGCAATCGACTGATCGGCGATGCGTCGCTGCCTGTCGAAAAACGCGTCGCATGGTCGCTGTTTCGCGATCAGTGGTTTGCCCCCAATACGCCACTCGATCCGGCGGGTCTGTTGGGGCCCGTGAAATTGCAGACGGCCCGGGCAAAGAGCGATTGAGTTGGGCCGGAAGGTCGGCAAAGTCACTTTGGTAGAGCTGGGGTGCGCTTCTTCTAGATTTGATGAGGGTCTGAGACACCAGAGCTGCTGCCTTGCGGGGATGAGCGGTCCCCAACGTTTTCAGCGAAGCAGGTTCCCGGGTCGCAATTCGACACAAAGAAGTCGTCATACTCCAAGTATTATGCGCCGCCGTATGTATGAATGGCACCATGAAATTGAAGTCAACACCCCCCTCCTTCCGCCCCCCACACCATCCTCAGGGTCCGAGCCGCCATGCGACCCAGCTTGGAAAACGAACGTAAAACTACAATGAACACAAAACATCAACGCCCTCCCCCCTCCTGGGCGGGCGAAGCCCCCTCTCCGATCCCGTCAACGGCGACCTCAAGCTCCCCACCTCAAAAACAAATTCCTAGCAGTAATCGGTTGGACAAAATGCGAAGCAGTGAAATGATGTCCTGCCGACAAGCGTAGGCTTCTTGGTGGGACATCGGCGCCCGCGCGATTCCCCGCATCTCCATCAAATTATCAAACCATCAATATGACAAAACACGCATTTTTATTGGCCGCTTTTTGCACATCCCTGGCGCACGGGGAGGCCGAAGCCAAACCGCCGCAGCGCCAAATGCTCTACAGCATCTTTGCTCCCATCATGCAGGACATGGGGTCGTGCAATCTCCAGAAAGCGAGCGTCGTTTCCGGGCCGGTCGAAATGAAGATGACCAACAACAAGCAGCCCGGCAAACAATGGTGGATCCGCCTTGGTCAGAGTAAATTCAAAGTCACGATCGAAGATTCGGCGAACCTCAAGCTCGAAACGGCCCTGGCCAATGCCGAGCGAATTCCGATCGCTTACCGTCGCGCCTTGGAGGTCGTGTCCGAAGACAAGAAGGCCGGACTGGCATTTTACAAAACGCTCGGCGGTGCCGCGGCGCACGGCGGACAGGCCTATCTCAACATGATCCCCCTGAAAGGCGATCGCGCCGCCAGCGTCATTGCGCACGAAGCGGGACACGTCCTCGAACAACGCGCCCGCAGTGCGGAGAAGGATATCCTCGACCGATGGGCCGAAGCCGTCAAAGCAGACAACATCGACGTCTCGCGCTATGGCAATAAGGCCAATCCCGAGGACCAAGCCGAGTTCGCGCGGCTTTACGCATACTGCATCGATTCCGCAGTCGGCAAAGGCATGAAGGGAGAGCTCAAGAAACTCTCGCCCGAACGATTTGAACTCTGGGAGCACATGCTCCGCGAATCCAAGGCCTTGCCCATTTCCGATTCTGACGCCGAACTGAAAAAGCGCGCGGTGCTCAGCGAAAAGATGAAGCCGAAACTTGCGCAAGTCCGCGCGACCATCAAGGAATTGGCGACAAAGGGCTAGCCATTGCAATGATCAACTCCTTTCACCCCTCTGCGAACCACTCAACGGCGCCCCCAAGCGCCCCACAACATAAACAAATTCCTATGAAATCCCCAACGCACCTCGTCACCCTCGTCGCCCTCCTTTCCATCATTGGCGTCGCCTCGCCGCTCTCCGCACTCGCCGATGACGACAAGCCGAGCGCCGGACATGACGCCTTCATCAAAGGTTTGCGGGAAATGGACAAGACCAAGCTGGTAGCCGAGGTAAAAGCCGAGAGTGCCAGCAAGCCGCGCAGCCTCAGCCCGGTGGTGTCCCGGTTCAAGGGATGGTTCATCGACGTCACCGAGAAGGCCAAAGAGGCCAAGCTCGAGGGTGTCGCTGTCGCCGATGGAATCTCACTGGCGAGCAAGGCGCGGGACTCCTCTTACTGGCAATTCGTCGAAACCAAGCATGGGTATCTCGTCGCCGCCACCGGCGGAAAATACAAAGGCTGGGTGATCGGCCGCGACGACAGTGCCAAAGCCCGCCCGGAGGGTCCCAATCTCACCGTCGTTCCCGCGCTCCGGCTCTCGGAGAAAGTGACCAAAAACTCTTACTGGGACCTGATCCTGACAAAGCAGGGCCTGGTTCTGAAGGCCAAGGCCGGAAAATACAAAGGCTGGGTCTGGGACTTCGGTGGAGGCGATCCTTCCCATCAGGAATCGGGACGCGAAGTCGCAGTCAACGTGCTGCTCGCCGAGCGGGTTGTCGCGGGTTCGTATTTCGCCGTCAAACCCAAGTAGCCGCTTCAACTTCGCTGGAAGCACCCGCATCGAGCCGCCGCGCCGCAGACGCGCATAAGGATCAGCATCTTTTACAATTCACATGTTTGTCCAACTTTCCACGCATGAATTTCCAAGCAAGTAACAGAGGAGTCGCCCCATAATATTTCCATCTCTACGAACAAACCAGCCCTGCACCCTTGCGTTCGCCGCCGTCATCGGCCTTTTGGCAACCTGCGGTAGCGTAAAAGCTGACAAACTTCGCATCATGCCGCTGGGCGATTCGATCACAGCGGGCTACACTGACAATCCTCATTGGACCGTGGATTTCGAGTTTGGCTACCGCAGTGGGCTATACACACGCCTGACCAAGGCCGGCTACGATTTCACATTCGTCGGAGGCTCGCCTGAGCCATGGGTCAGCAAATACGGTGACCCGACACGCGGTGGCACCTACAAGCCGAAATTGGACCTTCGCGACTTAGGCCAGGACGGCCACGAAGGCTACGGCGGTTGGACCATCGGGGGCATCGACGGTATTGTCAGGGACAGGATCAAAGTCCATAAACCTGATGTCATCTTGCTGATGATCGGCACCAATCAGAGGAATGCTAAGAGTCCGGCGGATTTGAGCAACTTGGTTGGCAAGATCGTTACTCAAGCGCCCGATGCTCATCTCATTGTTGCCCAGATCATACCCATTGCCGCCGGACATGACTCCCAAAACAAGTCGGTCCACGCCTTCAACACCTACATTCGGGAAACGCTCGTGCCGACCTACGCAGCGGCAGGGGCCAATGTTTCCACCGTTGACCTCTTTACGATATTCTTGAGCGATCCCAACGACCCCACTTCCGTCAGACCAGGCACACATGCCGACAACGCCGTCCACCCATCGACGGCCATGTCTGATGAAATGGCTCAGGCGTGGCTCGAAGGAATCGAAGCGATTTCCGCACTCGCCCCGGTCGCACAAGCGGAACATTCGGGGTCACCGACGAGATGAAATCTGAATGGCATCGGCGTTGCCGATCTGCTCACCAGCTTATGTGCGGAATGGCGAAAGGCTCGCGCCAAACCGCCAAAGCCGGGACGGCTTGGAAGGCACGAGGGGCTACGCCTGCTTGGTGGATTTTGGTCGAATGAACCTCCAGAACGGGATCAATGTTTTTGCTCTCCCCTGCCCACGCATCCTATACCTTCATAGGTAGTTCAGGATGTCTGAGGCTACCTTGGGAACTCCCACCCCCCGGATATCCCAACCCCAACGGGGTTGTGGAATATTTTTGGTGCAGTTGTCCCGGGGTAGCCTTTACTGCGTTGCGCCACTTGTCCTCCCGTAGCCTTGGCGAAGGAGAAACCCCGGACTGAAATCCGTATCCCCTTTGGGGATGTAGACGACACCGCCGCCACCCGCATAAAACTCCAACGCCTCTATCCTTCAACCGAAGTTTGACAGAACTCCTAGCAACCAGGGAGCAAGCAAAAGAAGCATTTTTTCGGACGAAGCCCTTCGGCCTTGGGTGTCAGGGGTTTGGTCGGAAGGTCAATGCTGACAATCGACGTAACTCGCTGTAGAACAGCGTATAGGGGCCATTTTCAGCCTCTTGAAACCGCCAGGCAAAATAATTTGACCAAATTGCCCGATCTAGGGAGTATTACAGGTGATGAGATCAATTCAAAAACCGACGGGTGCCCCTATGAACCGGCGAAAGGTTTTAAAGTCAGCGGGTTGTTTTTTGATGTTGCCTGCTTTGGAAAGCTTTGGTCAAGAGGCCGCGGGCGATGATGCTGGGAAAGCGAATCGTTTGTTTTGTATGAATCTGGGCAATGGCATGTGTTCCGATAATTTCCCGACATCGACGGGCAAGGACTATCAGAGCTCTTCTACTTTCCAGCCACTGGAAAAACTAAAGAAGCATTTCACTCTCTGTACGAATTTAAAGAACTACGGGGACCATGAAAGCACGATGTACGCTTTTGCTGAATATGCTGATCACACAAATCCCCAGTTCATTAAAGATTCGGTTGACGAAATTGCTGCCGCTCACATCGGTAATGACACGCGCATTCGAAACTTGGTCGTTGAACAGAGGAATTCCTATGGTGTCTCTTGGAAGGGTGGTTTAGCCGTTTCTCCAATCACCAACCAGCAGATTTTGTTCGAAACCATATTTGGCAAAGTCGACAGAAAAAAGCGGGCCGAATTCCTGGCGCTTAAAAAGTCGATGTTGGATGCGACCCGAGAAGAAGCGAAGGGCTTGATGAAGCAAGTTTCTCAGGAGGATCGCACCAAATTGGATGAATACTTCTCCAGTCTGCGTGAATCTGAAAAGTCGATCCAACGATCTGAACGCTGGTTGAGTCAAAAACATGTCGAAGTGCCTTATCCTGAGAACGTCAAGTTCGAGACAGACGGCCTGAGCGAGTATTCGAAAAAGATTTTGGAGTGTCCGTATTTTAATGATCGTTCAGCGAATCTGGATTTGCTCTTTCTGGCCTTCAAATATGACGTCACCCGAGTGGCGAATGTGTATGCGGAGTGGAATTGGCTGGGTCATCATACCGATTCTCATCAAGTGAAGAACGCAGAGGGCTATCTGAAAAATATCGAGGCTGACCAAGCCTACATGATGCAAACGGCTCGTTTTTTAGGCAAACTTCAAGCCACGAAGACGAAAACGGGGGGGACCTTGCTGGATCAGACGGTTTGTTTGGTCACCAGTTCGCTGAGTATCAATAAGGTAGAAGGCCCTCACGGCTGCACGAATAACCCGGTCATTGTCGCCGGCGGTGGATTTGAGCATGGCAAACACATTAAGTTTAATGGAGCTGACAACCGCAACAACGTCTATCTGGCCGCCTTGCAACACCTTGGCGTGGAAGCCGAAAGTTTTGCTACCAGCAGTGGCATTGCCAAGCTGTAAAGTATGAATGGTTCGATGAGAGCAGTTTCC
>CAJJBR010000139.1 GCA_905182475.1 Akkermansiaceae bacterium
TGACATCGGAGCGGCTCGGGAGAGCGCGGGTGAGTTATGAAAGACTCTACGACATCCTTACTTTGCACCTCATCAAATTGCCGAACTTCTGTCAGTTAGCCCACTTCGATCCCGATCCCAGACACGTAAGCCGAGACAAGAGAGCCAGAAAATCCCCCGTGGAATCAAGGATCATAGCCTTAACCTGACGCGAATGACCACGCTGGCTAATCTTCCGATGGGCGGAGACGTACAGATCTACGCGCTTCAACTTGAGTTCGCAATTAACGAGCGACTCTCCATCGTGGCGACCAAGGACGGATTTGTGGACATCAATGCAGGTAACGCAGCACTCTGGACGAGCGAATCCGGTTTCGCAAAACTCGGAGCAGGCCTGAAATACGCATTCATCTACGATCCTGTAAATGAGTTCGTTCTCAGCGGAACTGCCGTTCTTGAGCTTCCAACCGGAAATGACGACGCTTTCCAAGGCCAAGGCGACGGCATGGTAAACTTGATCCTCTCCGGATTGAAAATGTGGGACGATTTCCAGCTGGCAGGTGCAGTTGGTGGGCGCTTCGCCGTCAGTGACGAACAGTCCTCCAGCTCATTCGTCAGTGCACACGCCAGCTACGAGGTCACACCATGGTTTATTCCACTTGTGGAACTCAACTGGCAGCACGTGCTCAGCCCGGGAGATGGCAAGCTTGCTTTCAACGCCCAAGCTGGCGGCGCAGTTCCTGCTGTAGCAACCTTCGAAGGCTCGGATCTTCTGAACTTCGGAGCTTCTAACTCCGGCACGAACCGCGACTTGGTCACCGCAGCCGTAGGATTCCGCTCCCGGATTGCGCAAGGCGTCGATCTCGGTATTGCCTACGAAATCCCACTTACACCGGAGGACGACGGCATTATGGAAGATCGCCTCACTCTGGACGTAGTCTGGAGATTCTAATCTGGCAGTAGTTTTGTTAGTGATCCCGGTCGGACATGGTTCCGACCGGGATTTTTTCTTTTAAATGTTGAAACCAAATTGCACTCTATGAATGACCCTGCTTGACGGCTGGCTATTCTCCATCATAGTTGTAATTCGCAGCGGTGAATTATTGAGCTGCGCCGGAACTACCACCAACGTCATCCCCATATCACCATGAAATTCAATTTTCTCTTTGCCCTGCCAGTATTCGGCTGCCTCGCACTCGCATCCTGCTATCCGCTTTCGGATGGCCTGCGCAGCCCCCGTGGTTCCGGCCAAACTGCTGAGAACACCGACATCACCAGTCAGGATCAGCAAAAAATCAAAGAGCAGCGCGATCGCATGACAGAGCGCGAAGAGAAGAAAAAAGAGGACCTTGCCAAAAGGAACAACGACCCCGGAACCACTTCTCCAAAGCCGAAAGATCCAAAAAGTAAGGATTACGCCTTCGCTAACCCGGTTCCAGGTAAAGAAGGCTTCGTCTTCAGCCCTTACAACCAGAAGCTCGTGGACGTGCGTGACATCCCCAGCGGCACCTTGGTTCAGGATCCGACCTACCCGGCCTCCGAGAAGAAATACTTCCGCGTGCCGTAAGCTGACGATCTCGGAATAACTTCAGAAATTTTCCCACGGCCGGGTCCAACCCCTTGGGTTCGGTCTTTTTCATGAACCAGTCCTTCAAAAGAGTCAGCATCCTGGGAGGAGGCCTCCTCGGTGGCTCCATCGCGCTCGCTCTTCAGGGGAAAACCGAAGTCCGGATCTGGTTCCGCAAGCCCACCGCCGTCGCGCCCGCACTTGAACTCGGGCTTGAAAACGCCACCTCGAATCTCGCAGAAGCAGTAGGTCAATCCGACCTCCTCATCCTCGCCGTTCCAGTCGGTGCCATGCCCGCCCTGCTTGAAGCTGCTATCGCCGCAGGACTGCCCACAGACTGCCTCGTCACCGATGTCGGCTCGGTGAAACAGGCACCGCACTCCTCTTTGGCTGCTGTTTTAGAAAAAAGTGGCAACCCTTTCATCGGTAGCCACCCAATGGCCGGTTCCGAGCAAAACGGCCTCGTTTCCGCCAAATCCGGCCTTTTCGACAAAGCCGCCTGCCTACTCACCAACGACTCCCGCGCCTCCGATTCCCTCTGCGAACGCCTCGAGATCTTCTGGCAGTCCCTCGGCTGCCGCATTTCCTGGTTTTCGGCCTCCGAGCACGATAACCTCGTTGCCCGGATCAGTCACCTGCCCCACGTCATCGCCGCAGCCGGAGCACAGGTCGCCTTGGAAAACCCCGATCGCGGCCTCTTCGGAGGTGGCGGACTGCGCGATACCACCCGCATCGCCTCAGGAAACCCCGAAATGTGGGCGGAAATCCTCACCGAAAACCGCGAAGCCGTCATCCCAGCCATCCACGAAACCATCGCCGGACTGCGTGATCTTCTTGCCTCTCTCGAAAAGCCGGATCAAGAACTTGTCCGCAAGTGGC
Organism: Akkermansiaceae bacterium; assembly: GCA_905182475.1. Classification (GTDB taxonomy): domain Bacteria; phylum Verrucomicrobiota; class Verrucomicrobiia; order Verrucomicrobiales; family Akkermansiaceae; genus Luteolibacter. The sequence goes on from CAJJBR010000139.1 coordinate 2,426, forward strand.
TGGCTAGCGCGAAAGAACTCCGCGACACCCTCCCCGGCATCCCGTAAAACAACCCCGCACGGGGAAAAATATTTTTTATGTCCATCCTCAGCGTCAAAGCCATCTCCTCACTCCATGCGGAGTTCAGCGTCCCCGGAGACAAGAGCATCTCCCACCGTGCCGCCATATTCGGCGGACTATCCAACGGCACTTGCGAGATTTCCAATTTCCTCCCCAGTGAAGACTGCCTGAACACGCTCAAAGCAATGCGCTCGCTAGGCGCGAAATTCGACATCCTCGAAGAACTCGAAGGCTACGGCCCCACCCGCCTCCGCATCCACGGCCAGTCCATGAAGCTCTCCGCCCCCGAAGCACCCATCGACTGTGGGAACTCCGGCACCGGCATGCGCCTGCTCGCAGGGCTGCTCGCCGGCCAGGAATTCACCACAGAGCTTTTCGGCGACGCCTCACTCTCCTCCCGCCCCATGGGTCGCATTACCAAGCCGCTTAAAGAAATGGGAGCCAACCTCGAGACCCTCGGCGAAAAAGCCGGCTGCGCCCCACTGAAAATTCACGGCAGCAAGCTCCAGCCCATCAACTACGAGATGCCCGTCGCATCCGCCCAGGTGAAAAGCGCCGTGCTCCTCGCCGGCATGTTCGCCGAAGGCATTACCACTGTCACCCAGCCATCCACCACCCGGGATCACACCGAGCGTATGCTCAGCAAATTCCGCGTTTCCATTCGCACCGATGGTAACAAAATCACCATGGCCGGCTGCCAGACGCCCGAATCCTGCGACTTCGCGGTGCCAGGCGACATTTCTTCCGCCGCGTTCTGGCTCGTCGCAGCCGCCGCTAAGAACGGCTCCCGCCTACTCCTCAAAGACGTCGGCCTGAACCCGACCCGCACCGCCATTCTCAAGGTTCTCAGCCGCATGGGCGCGCACATGACCGAGACCGTCCACAGCAGCGGTGGCGAGCCAATCGGCAACATCGAAATTCACGGCGCTCCACTGAAAGGCACCACTCTCCTCCCCGAGGAAATCCCGAATCTCATCGACGAGATCCCAGTCATCGCAGTCGCCGCCGCTCTTGCAAAAGGCGAAACCCACATCCGCAACGCCCGCGAACTCCGCGTCAAGGAAACCGACCGCATCACCACCACGGTCGAGAATTTACGGAAAATGGGAGTCGATGTGGAAGAGTTCGAAGACGGCATGATCGTCCACGGCTGCAAGAAACTCAAAGGTGCCCAGATAGAATCCCACGGCGATCACCGCATCGCCATGGCCTTCGCCATTGCCGGACTATTTGCCAGCGGCGAGACCGTCATCCACGGCGCAGACTGCATCAACACCTCCTACCCCGGCTTCGCAGAACACCTCAATGCGATCCGACACGAGCGCTCCAATCCCGAGCATTTCACCCTGCCCACCATCTAAAATGACCCATCACTCCATCGCTATAGACGGTCCCGCAGCCTCCGGAAAAAGCACCATGGCGCGAGCCTTGGCGGAGCGTCTTGGAATCGTCATGGTGAATTCCGGTGCAATGTACCGGGCGGTAACTTGGAAAACCCTTTCGGAGAAAATTGATCCCAAGGATAAGGGAGCGGTCATCGCCTCCTTACAAAAAATGGAGATCGTCTGCAGCCATGACGGCACCTTTTCCACCATCACCATCAATGGGACGGATCCCACCCCATTCCTCCGCGAGCCCGAAATCAACGCCAACGTCTCCACCATCTCGGCCATCCCGGAAGTACGGGAAAAACTCGTCGGAATCCAGCGCGATTACCTAAAAAAGACCCACGTCGTCATGGAGGGCCGGGACATTGGCTCCGTCGTTTTCCCAGACACCCCTTTCAAAATCTACATCGATGCAGACCCGTCCGTCCGCAACAGCCGCCGCTCCGATGACGGCGAGATCGACTCCGTCGAAAAACGCGACGCCGCCGACAGCTCCCGCACCACAGCACCTCTAAAAGTCGCCGACGGTGCCACCAAGATCGATACCTCGAACCTCTCCATTGAAGGAGCCATAGCGGCAGCAATCGAAACCCTGAAAAAACAAGGCTTTCCCATGCAGGAAAAGAAAAACCCGCGACTCCCCGAAGGCGAAACACGTGGCTGGATGCGCTGGATGTACTGGCTCGGCTGGATGTCCTTTGGCGCTGCCTACCGCACCATTTTCGGTCTTCGGCTGGAGGGCATGGAAAATCTCATCACCTCCGGCCCCGTCCTCATCGCATCGAATCATCAGAGCTTCCTCGATCCCCCGCTCATCGGGAATCTCTACAAAGATGAGATGGTCTTCTTCGCCCGCAAAACCCTCTTCAAAGGCCCTGCCAAATGGGTATACCCGCAGTGGAATGCCGTCCCCGTCGATCAGGATAGGCCTGACATGTCCTCGATGAAAACCGTCATCCGCAAGCTTAAGGGAGGCTGGCGGGTTCTTGTCTTTCCCGAAGGTGCCCGCACCCTCGATGGTGAAATTGGAGAAGCCGCTGCAGGCGTCGGCCTCATCGCTGTAAAAGCCGGAGTCCCCATACAGCCCGTCCGCATTTCCGGTGCCGACAAAGCCCTCCCCCGCGGCTCTGGAAAAATTCGCTTTGAACGCATCACCGTTGCTGTAGGCGAACCCATCATCCTTTCCCCTAGAGAGCTCAAATCCTACACCGGAAAGGAAGGCTACGAAGCTCTCACCAAGCGGATCATGGACGCGATCAAGGCGTTGTAGCCCGCCGCAGGCGAAAGGAACCGTGGTTTAGAAACCACGCCTGCAACGGGGACGAGCATTTCCGGTAGTTTGCCGAGGTTGTCGCGATTTCTAAATCGCGGTTCCTGCCCTTACAAATATTCCCATTCCGAGAACGTCGCAGCCTGGCCGATCTTCTGGCCAGCCTCATCGGTCAAATTCCAGACCGTAGCATTCCGAATGCGAAAGCGCTTCCCCTTCGCGGAGATCCGGACACCGGAGTAGTCGTCGATGAACCCGTGCTCCGTCACCCGTTCTAAAAGCCGCTGTCGTTCGGCACGGTTCGGAGCTTCCGCCGTGAGACGGGAAGGGGTTTTCACAAAATCCTCCCACTTCATCTCGAACAGCTGCAGGGCACAGCGGTTTCCGTAATCCAATACCGGATCATCTTCCATCCCGTGACTCGCCACGAAAAAAGGAGCTTCGTCCAAACGTTTCGCCTGATCGTCACCCGGCTCCACAAGATCCCGTCCGGTCAGTTCACAGTAGCTCCGCAACAAAACCTCCACATGCACTGTATCCGTTTTCACTGCCCGAGGTTTGAGATGGTCTGGAAGATGGCGGTGATCATCAGATAGGCGAAAGAGCCGATGAGAAGAGCCATCAGGATCAGCACCGTCGGCATAATGAGCGCCATGATGCGCTGGAGATCCTTGTCGAGTTCCTTGTCGTAACGCTCGGCGGCACGGCGCAGGGACTGGTCGATTTTCCCCGTTTGCTCACCCACAGAAATCATATCGATCAACAGTGGCGGGAAAGTTCCGGAACGAATCATTGCCTTGGAAAACGCCCGACCATCGCCAACTTGGTCGATCACACCATTCAGCTGCCGCCGAAGGGAAAGGTTCTGGGTGGCATCACGAGAAAGCTCTAGTGCACGCAGCAGGGGCAAGCCGTTGCCTACGAGGTTCGCCATCGTTTCAAGAAACTGAACGTAGAAACGTGAGGAAATGACCGCACCTACTAGAGGCATCGTAAGTTTCATCTCGTCCCACTTCGGCTTGTTTGCCTCGTTATCCTTCCATGCCTTGAAAAATAGGAACGCTCCGATGAGCGCAAGGGTCACAACGATCCACCAGCTTTTCACGAAATCCGCGAAGCCCATCATCAGCCCGATCGCCCATGGGATTTTTCCGCCGGGGGTGCTCTTTATCAACTCAGTGAGCTGTGGAATGAGAGTGGTGATGAAAACGACACCCACGCCGAGTCCTACCAGAACAAGGAAAGCCGGATAGATCATCGCAAGGATCAGGCGACTCTGAAGCTCGGCGAGAGTTTTCAGGTAATGCGCCTGACGCTTTAGGATTGTGTCCAAGGCACCCGAGGCCTCTCCCGCAGCCGCCAACGAGCAATACAAGGGGCCGAAGCTTGGACTGACTTTTTTCAGCGCAACCGAGAAGTTCACCCCGTCCCGCACGATCGTTCGAATCCTCTGGGAAACGGCTTTCAAGCTGCCGAGTTCTTGCCGATTCTCCATGGATTTGAGCGCCGGCTCCAGCTGCAAGCCCGCGCCGAGCATGTCGGAAAGCTCCTCGGTGAAAAGAATCACCTCCGCCCGTTTCAGCTTCAGCGGCCCGTCCGGGATTTCATCATTGGACTCCGAGGATTTCTCCTTCCGCTTCGGAACGGTCGCTTCCTTTTTCTTTGGGGACTTCACCGAAGCCGCTCGCGAAGATTCTTTAAGGTTCACCGGCTGCAATCCGCGCTTGTCCAGAACACGAAGCGCTTCCGGGCGGTCCGATGCTTCGATCTCACCGGTCGCGACGGTGCCGTTAGTGGCGAGGGCTTTGTAGGAGAAATAGGGCATGGGGAGTTCTATATTCCGAGTAACACCACTGCTCGGGCCAATATGGCTGACATCTGCGGTTCACTGCATTTTCCGATTCTTTCAAAGTCTCTCTTGCTCCAATCCAGTGACCTCACCTGATCCGCCAAGACTACACCATCAATGCCTTTCGCGGCAACGATAGTCACTTCAAAAGGGTATCCCTTTGCTTTCGAAGTGATCGGGCAAATGACCGCCAAACCCGACTTTCGATTATAAGAGGCAGGCGTCAGACAAATCACAGGACGCCTCCCGGTTTGCTCCCTGCCAGTCTGTGGATCCAGCGAGAGCCAGCCTATGTCCCCACGATCAGGACATTTTGTTTTCGCTACCATACTTCGTTGCCGGTTGCTGTTCCCCAATCGGTCTCCTCATGCCGATTCTCGGGCGTGATCTGGGAAACGAGTTCTTCAAGTGTGGGTTCGCATTCGATAGGGCTGAGTTGGATTCGTCCACTGGCAACCGTAACCTCAAACGTGCTTCCAGCGCTCAACGAGGCATCGGCAGCAATCGGAGCCGGAATACGAACTGCGAGGCTGTTTCCCCATTTGGCAAGTTTGACTTTCATGACAGTACTTTGGATCTACATTGGATATCCGTCAATTCGTTATTCACCGCCACCAATATCCGAAGACGTCACGGAAATGACTTCCTCAATCGTCGTCTCGCCCTGCATGACCTTGTGCCAGCCATAGGTGCGCATGGGGATGTAGCCGTCGCGATTTGCCTGCGCTTTCAACTCCGCGATTGGGCGGGAGTGGGCGACGAGGTCCTGCATTTTCTGGGTGAGGATGACGACCTCGTAGATGGCAAGACGGCCGGAGAAGCCTGTCATGCGGCATTTGTCGCAGCCTGCCGGTGCGTAAATCTGGCCAGCAATATCCTGCGGAATTTCTAGGTCGATGATGTCCTGCGCGGAAATTTCACGGGGCACCTTGCAGTGAGCGCAAAGGCGGCGGACGAGGCGTTGGGCAAGAAAGGCGCGGACGGCGGCGGAGACGAGGAAGGGCTCCACTCCCATATCGACGAGACGCGAGATGCCGCCCATGGCATCGTTGGTGTGAAGGGTAGAGAACACCAAGTGGCCGGTGAGGGAGGCGCGGATCGCGATTTCCGCAGTCTCAAGATCCCGGATTTCCCCGATCATGACCACGTTCGGGTCGGCGCGGAGGATGGAACGGAGGGCGGCGGCAAAGGTGAGGCCGATCTCGGATTTCACCGCGATCTGCATGACGCCGGGTAGCTTGTTCTCCACCGGGTCTTCCACTGTGACGATGCGCTGATCCGGGCGGTTCACCTCGCTGAGGAAAGAATAGAGGCTGGTCGATTTTCCCGAACCGGTGGGACCGGTGATCAGGATGATGCCGTTGGGGAGGTGCAGGAGGGTCTCGATTTTCTCCCGGACGAATGGCTCCATCGCGAGCTTTGCGAGGTTGAATTTCTCCTGGTTGAGGAGACGTAGGGAAACGCTTTCGCCCTCGACGGTGGGGACGGTAGCAACCCGGACGTCGATGGTCGCACCTTCGAACTGGAGGTTGATTCGGCCGTCCTGCGGCACCCGGCGCTCGGCAATGTCGAGGCGGGCCATGATTTTCAAACGGGCGATGACCGAGCTTTGCAGCGCCTTGATATTTTCCGGCACGGCGATCTCCAGAAGCAGTCCATCGATACGGTAGCGGATGCGGAGGTTGCTGGCGAGAGGCTCGACGTGGATGTCGGTGGCGCGTTGGTCGAGGGCTTCGCGGATGATCTGATTGACGAATTTCACCACGCTGGCCTCCTCGTCCTCGTCCTCGTCGATCACGTTCGCCTCGTCTTCGGAATCGGAGAGCTGGTCGTAGTCGAGATCGCGGCCATCGAGAATCTGCTCGAAAGTGTCCGCACCTACCCCATAGAGACGACGGAGCGCTTCGTGGATGCGTTTTCGCGAAGCCATACACCACTCGAAAGGCATGTCCAACTCCTGCGCGGCGGCCTGGTGGGCGACGAGGTTGAAGGGATCGAAGGTGGCAAGCAGGAGGGTTCTTTCATCCCCTTCCCCTTCGATAGCCACTGGAAGAAGCCGGTGCTTCAGGGCGACACGGGGGCCGCATGCATCACGCAGCGGAAGGGTGTTTTCCTCCATGGGAATGCTCGCGAGCCAAGGAAGATCGAGATCAGCGGCCAGTTCACGAAGGTAATTTTCCTCATCAAGGACGTTCGCATCAAGCAGGTCATCAATAGGGGAGCGCTGGCGTTGCGCGGCCTCCTTGAGTAACTCACTAACTGCGGGAAGATCTTCACATCCAGATCGGCGGGCGGGTTCAAGTAGGAGCTGGGTCATGCGTTCGCGGGCAGTCTCATCTGAAATGCCCGCGCTTGGCAACATTGTCGGTAAAAAGGAGGCTTTCCGTTACATTTTCCCTGGGAAAGATTCCCATCGCCGCCCGTGCGGACGATTTCTCAACGAGCGCCCCACTGCCTACAATGACTAACGCCACCCAATCCCGTTTCCAAAAAAGCTGCGCCCGCGTCGGAATCAACCAGACCGCCGCAGCATCCGCTTGGGAAATACTCGCCGCCAGCTATTCCGGGAGCTACCGCCACTACCACAATCTCACCCATCTTGACCGTATGCTTTCCCACATGGATCGCTTAGCTCTCCATAGCGATGCCATTGAACTCGCGATCTGGTTCCACGATGCCATCTACGATCCCCTTGCTCGCGACAATGAAGCTGGGAGCGCGGAGCTTTTCACGGAGTGTTTTGGAAAGCTTATTACCCCTAGCCTCGGTCAGGAAGTCCCACGGCTCATTCTTGCAACCGATCCCAAACGCCCACGGTCTGGAGAAGGCGATGAAAATCTCCTCGTCGATATCGATTTGTCCATACTCGGCTCCCTGCCGGAGGAATACGAACAATACCGAACGGACATCCGGAAGGAGTATGCCATCGTGCCTGCGCCGGACTTCATCAAAGGCAGGATTTCTGTCCTAGAAAAATTCCTGCTTCACCCGATTTTCGTGACCGAAAAGTTCGCGGGTCTTGAAGCCCAGGCGCGCATAAATATCCAGCGGGAGATTGAATTACTGCGTTCCTAGTTGCTCCCCTGCGCGCCAATATCACCTTGAGTTCCGCGCATTCCTTTTTTGTATCGCGGACATCTGGAGAACCCCCACTATCAGCAACGATGAACACGAACACCTATCGCTTTTTCGCGGATCTCGTCCTCATCCTGCACGTCAGCTTTGTGATGTTTGTTGTCTTTGGCCTCCTCGCCATCCTCTGCGGCGGATTTTGCCACTGGAAATGGATACGCAACCCATGGTTCCGCTCCGCCCACCTTGGAGCCATCGCCCTCGTAGTCATCCAGGCATGGCTTGGAATCATCTGCCCGCTCACGATTTTGGAAAACCACTTTAGGGAAAAAGGCGGCGACAACAACACCTACGGCGGCAGCTTCATCGCCCACTGGCTGCACCAAGTGCTCTTCTTCCAGGCCGCCCCCTGGGTCTTCGGCCTCTGCTACACCCTCTTCGGCATCGCTGTCCTCTTTAGTTGGGTAAAATATCGGCCCCGCCCTTTTCTAAAGAGGAGCTGAACGATCTTTGCTCCGCAACCTCAGCCATTTCGCTTCGCGTGCTTTCCCGCCAGGAGGATGTAGTCGTTCCTTTCCACTTTCGCTGAACTTCGTTGCGGCATCGCCGCCGGGGTGCTTCACTTCGCCCCGTGGCCTATTTAGAAATCAAGGATCTGGAGAAGCATTTCGTAAAAAAATCAGGGGGGATGCTCTCGTCGCGCGCAGAAACCATTAAAGCGGTAGACGGGGTGAGCATAGAAATCCAGAAGGGAGAGATCCTCGGGCTGGTGGGTGAGTCAGGTTGCGGGAAATCGACTTTGTCACGGACGCTGATGCAACTCATTCCGCCAACTTCCGGGGCGGTGATTCTTAACGGTGAAAACGTCACCGCACTCAGCCATTCCGAAGTGCGAAAACGGCGCTTGGATTTCCAAATGGTTTTCCAGGATCCCTACGCCTCCCTGAATCCGCGGATGACCGTTTTCTCAACCATCGCGGAGGCCGTGCGGCAGCGCCACCGCGGCATGAAAGGGGCGGAGCTGGAGAAAAAAGTGGTCGATCTGATGTCCACCGTCGGCCTCGATGCCTCGCAGATGAAACGCTACCCGCATGAGTTTTCCGGAGGGCAGCGGCAACGCATCGCGATCGCCCGTGCGCTCGCTCCGGAGCCAAAACTGATCATCGCGGACGAGCCGCTCTCAGCCCTCGATGTTTCCATCCAATCCCAGATCCTCAATCTCCTCAAAGACCTCCAGCGCGATCTCGGGCTGACGATGATCTTCATTTCCCACGACCTCGGAGTAGTCCACTACATCGCAGACAGGATCGCGGTGATGTACGAGGGGAAAATCGTGGAAATCGGCACGGCTGAGGAGGTTTTTCACAATCCGCAGGACGAATACACGAAGCGCTTGCTGGCCTCGATTCCGAAACTGAAGCGGGATTAACCTGTCGTCACTTTGATGATCACGCCGTCTTTCACGGCGAAATTCAGGCGCTCCGTCCTGAAGTCCATGGTGATAATCTGGGGTTGGCCGTCAATCTCGACCACGCGGTGGATGACTTCTGCCGCGTCGCAGGCAGCCTTTACTTTGGCGAGTGGCTTACCGACGAGAGAATCCGGTTTTGAAACATCGATGGCGGGGTCGGCGGGAGCCTCGGGAGCGGATTCTTGATCCGCGGCGGCAGGTTTTTCCGCCTCAGGTTGACAGGAAGCGATGGCCAGAACCGGAATCAAACAAAATAGCTTTTTCATCCAGTTACTATCGCAGGCTAGGGGCGGGTTGCAAGATCACAGACGAAATCAATCGTTGCGAACGCTTCCATGTGAGGCAATATCAAGACATCATGAAATGGAATTACACGAGCGTTGGAGCGACCTGTCTGGCCGTAGGCATCGCAGGATTTGTGGCTGGGAAAGTTTCCCATAGCCAAAGCTCACCCACTGAATCCGACAAGCTACTCAGCCGTGCCGACCAAGTAGCCACCGAACGCATGACGGGAAACCGTAGCGGGGATGGGCGCAGCGCAGCCACCCGCGCTCGTATGGGCGAAGGCCGCTCGGAAGCCAGCTTTGACGAACGTCTCACCAACATGGAAGATATCATCCGTGGAGAAAATGCTCTCGACCGCGGACGTGCCATGCTTTCGTGGATCGATTCATTGGCTCCCGAAGAGTTCGAGGATGCCGTAGCTCGCTTCCGCAGCCTTGGTGTGACCGAGGCACGTATGGGCGAATACGCGATGCTACTCACCGCATGGGCGGAGCTCGATCCCACCGCCGCACTTGCCTACACCAAGGAAAACACCCGTGGCGGAATGGCGACGGGAACCGTACTCACCGCATGGACCAGCCGCGATCCGGAATCCGCCATTGCATGGGCGAAGGCGAACCACGAGGGCGACGATGCGAATCCATACATGGTCGGGATCATCCGGGGGATTGTAGAAACCAACCCAACCCGCGCCACCGAACTTCTCAGTGATCTCCCCTTCAGCCGCGAGCGTGGCCAGGCTCTCGCTGCGATGCTGCCCCACCTAATGCAGATGGGAACAGAGGCAGTGAAAGGCTGGATCGATGACCTCGGCGACGACCGACTGAAGGACGGAGCGATCGCCCGCCTCGCCAAATCCATAGCTAAAGACGATCCCGAAGCAACCGCAACATGGCTGATGGCGAACCTCGGTGACGCCTCCACTAGCAGTGTGGATGACGTTTACGAAGAATGGGCGAAGAAAGACATGGCCTCCGCCAAAACCTCTTTTGAAAGTCTCCCCAAAGGCGATGCTCGGTCTCGCGCCTTGCGTGGACTTGTGAACATCCAATCACAAGAAAATCCACAGTCCGCCGCCAACCTGATGAACAGCTATCCGGAGGACATTGACGACCGCATGGTGCAGCATTTTATCTGGAGATCCTTTGACGATGCACCCGAAGTGGCAATCAACCAGATCGGCCTGATAGAAAATGCTGGCAGCCAGAACCGGATGTATGAGCGCAGCCTCAAAGCATGGCTCGAAAAGGATAAACCAGCCGCCCAGACATGGATCAATTCTGCGAATCTTCCGGAGAATGTGTTGAAGAGCATCTCTACAAATAATACTCCGTGAAATCCCTCCTCGCCGCGCTAGCTCTCTGCATACCCTCTGCGAATGCGGAAGTCCGGCGCTTCCTCTACTGCGCATCACCGGATGGCGCGCAGGTCCAGGGGATTTCAGGGAAAGGGCTTTTGGTCTTCGATATCGACAACGGACACAAGTTTGTCCGCCGCATTGAGATCCCAATTTTCAAAGAAGGTCTCCGCGGGCTGACCGGGTGCACCACCACGAAGCACCTCTACTACTCCACCACGAACCGTCGGCTCGGGTGCTTTGATCTGGAAACGGACAAGGTCGTTTGGGACAAGCAGTTTCCCGCAGGCTGTGATCGCGCCTGTATTACGCCAGACGGGAAAACGATCTACGCCCCCACCGGTTTCTGGTTCAAGGGTGACAACAGCGGCTTCCTCGCGATCAATCCGGAGAACGGCGAACTCCTCAAGCAAATCCCCATCGGCCCGCAGGCGCACAACAGCATCGCCAGCCTCGACGGGAAATTCGTGTATCTCGGCACCGCCACCCGGCTCTCGCAGCTCGATGCCACCACGGGAGACCTTCTGAAAACCATCGAACCTGTCGGCGAAGTCGGTGTGTTTCCTTTCACGGTGAACAGTCAAAACACCACTGCCTATGTCTGCCTCGGCGACCACGCAGGTTTCGATGTCGTCGATCTTGAGCAAGCAAAAGCCGTTCACCGCGTCTTCGCTATCAACCCGGATACCCGAGAAAAAATCCCACGCAGGACACACGGAGCCGGGCTGACTCCGGATGAATCGCAGCTCTGGATTTCCGACCAGGGCGGGAAGCGCATCTACACCTTTGACGCCACTGTTTCCCCGCCAAAGCAAACCGGGCACATCGATCTGAGCATGGGTGGCCACGGTTGGGTTTGTTTTTCACTCGACGGGAAATACGGATACAACCACACCCCAGATGTGTTCGACGTAGCCACCAAAAAGAAGATCGCGACCTTGACCGATGAAAATGGCAAGCCTTTCGCCTCCTCGAAATTCATCGAAGTCCATTTCGAAAACGAAAAAATCGTTACGGTTAGCAGCGAATTTGGACTCGGTAGGAAACCCTCACAATGAACGAAAATATCGAGAAGGTCCCACGCGAGAGGGAAGTCGGCCTGTGCCCCTGCAAAAGCCGAGCCAGTTACGCGGACTGCTGCATGCCCTTTCACTACGGTAGGGCAAACCCCGAGACCGCTCTCCATCTAATGCGTGCGAGATACAGCGCGTATTTTTTCCGCAACGCGGAGTTCCTCGTTGGCAGCACCCATCCCGATAAACGCCGCCCCGGCATGAAAGAAGAACTAGAAGGTGGAATTCACGAGGTGGACTGGAGCTTCCTCACCATCGTCGGTTCGTCAAAGGGCGGCCCGGAGGACAAGACTGGCAAGGTCGAGTTCATCGCCGAGTATTTCATCGAGGGCGAACGCAACAAACTCCACGAGAAGTCCCGCTTCAAGCGATTCAAAGGCCAGTGGAAATATTTGGATAACAAAGGCTGAAGTGAAGGTCTGGGGGACTTGATTACAGTGCATGGAGATTGCCTAGTTCCCGCCTGTTTTTCTAAAAACTAACATGAAGGATTTCCATACATTCGGCGCCCAACTACTAAATATGCCGTAGTTTTTGCGTTGACGGTGCCATATCTTGCAGTATGCTGTGATGCATTGTTTCACGTTTCTACCTATGCGTTGCGTCCAATGCGGTTCCCTCAAAGACAAAGTCCTCGACTCGCGCTCCTCGAAAGATGGGACGACGATTCGTCGTCGCAGGGAATGCCTGAAATGTGGCTACCGCTACACGACCTACGAGCAGATCGAGCGCACCGAGCTACGCGTCGTCAAGCGCGACGGGGCACGGGAATCGCTCAACCGCGAGAAGCTCATGGGCGGCCTGATCAAGGCATGCGAGAAGCGCCCGGTCTCGATGGAGCGCCTCGACCGCGCGGTGGAGGAAATCCTAACAGATCTTCACAAAGACCATCTCAGCGAAGTACCTTCCGCATCGATAGGCGCGAAGGTAATGGACAAGCTTCACCAGATCGATCCGGTCGCTTACGTGCGCTACGTTTCGGTTTACCGCCAGTTCGAAAACGTCAACGAATTCATCGCGGAGATCCAGTCCCTCTCCCGCCGCTCCGCGCGCGATACTTTCCAGAGGAGACTATTCAAGGAATAGCTCCCTAATAAAAAATTCACCACCCTGTCCCGAACCACAACCAGCCACCCACTACCAACAGTAACCCATCCAAAGTGATCTCATTTATCGGCAACCGTCCCGCTCTCCAAATCGGCACCCACCAGGTGCTCGATTACGATACCACTTGGCTTGAAGACGCGCTCAGACGCGCAGCAAAAGCCGCTGACAATGAGGATTTCCCACTGGTGACCGAGGTATGCAACGGCGTAGAACTGTATTTGGAAAACAAGTGCCCACTGCGCCTCCTCCTCCTTGAAGATCTGTTCGAACGGATGCGGAAAATGCTCACCCAAATGGGTTGTGAGCGTATCGCGGAAAAACTCGAACCTCTTGCGCCTCCAGTTACGGTCTCACTGATCTCTGCGGCCAAGAAAGCTGGTAACGGCTTCGAGCTCGCTTTTTTCGAAACATTACGCGCCGAACTCCTCGCCCTGCGTGAAGCCGGTGCAGAGCAGATCCATTTCACGGATCTCCGTGAAAGCACTCTGATCCTACGCGGCCAAGAGAAGTGGAGCCGCCAATGCGACACGCTCCTTTCCGAAATCGAGGCATTCCTAATCTCCCTCGATAACGATGCCGCCATGTCCGCTTCCCTGCGCTTGAGCATGGAGGTGTAAGCCCTCTAAAGCCAGAGCACTAGTGCTGCGTCACCCTTCGGATTGAAGGATAGAGGCTTTGGAGTTTTATGCGGGCGGCGGCGGTGTCGTCTACATCCCCGTTGGGGATGTAGAATCTTCGCCACCCAGTTCAAAAATAATCCTGCCCACCACTTTCAGTTACGCCCGGAATCAGAACTGCGGAAATGGGTGGGAAACTGGCAAAGAAATTCCTGCATTCCTTATTGGATCCTCTTCGGCTGCGCATTTTACGGCGGGATTCTAGAGGCATGGGAGAATGTAGTTTTAATGAGGAAGGCAGGAAAGCAGGAAGGAATCAGAGGGCGTAACTGAAAGTGGTGGGCGCTCAGGTTGTCCTTTTTTGAAAAGGCTCAGAAAATAATCATCTTTTTTCGTGTGACGCAGCACTCGCAATAAATAGCCGCCCACAAGGACGGCTATTCATAAAAAAAAGACCGGATCCAAAAATGGAACCGGTCTTCTGTCTCTTCCTTGAAGGTTGAGATTTAAAATTTGATTTTTCAGCCTTCCACAGTCACGTCGCCTGCATCCACGCTGATGGTGAGTGTCGCGGTAACTTGCGGGTTGAGTTTGATCTCGACCACCGTCTTGCCAGATTTTTTGACTGGCTTGTCCAGTTGGATCTTGTGGCGGTCAATTACGATTCCAGCAGCTTCGAGTTCCTTATGGATGTCGATGCTGGTAACGGAACCGAATGCCTTGCCGCCCTGTCCAGTGGAGAGGGTGAAGGAAGGCTTGAGCTTGGCGATCTTGGTAGCGAGCTGCTGTGCTTCGACAAGCTCTGTGGCCTCACGCTGGGCGCGGGCCGAGTTGAGAGCTTCTACGTGACGGAGGTTTGCTTTGGTTGCCTCGTATGCCTTGCCGTGTGGGACAAGGTAGTTGCGGGCGTAGCCAGCGCGGACTTTAACAACATCGGCTTCGGCGCCGAGGCCTTCGATTTTTTCTTTGAGGATGACTTGTGCGTTGGCCATGGTTTGAGAGTGTTTGTTTTAGAAACGGGCGGCGGATTTAGGCCTCGACGAGGATAGCGTCAAGGAGAATCCTGTCCGACGGAGGTTTTTTTGAAAATCCTGTGGCAGAAAGTTCCCCAGAATCTGCGATTTGCGCATATCCCTTTGCCTGGCAACTGCTACACTCGCGGGTGTGAGTAATCCAAAATTGACTGAGTTGAAGGGAAAAGACTTGGTGGCAGCCATGGATTTCAGAAAACTGCCTAAAGTTTTACTCCACGAACACCTTGATGGCGGGCTGAGGCCTTCCACGGTGATCGAAATAGCGAAGGAGGACGGATACCAAGGCCTTCCCACCGAGGACGCGGAGGAGCTTGCCACCTGGTTTCACCGGGGCGCACAGAAGGGCAATCTGCCGGAATACCTCGAAGGCTTCGCACAGACCTGTGGGATCATGCAGACGAAACACTCCCTCGAGCGCGTCGCATACGAATTCCTCCAAGACATGAAGGAAGATGGGGTGGTCTATGCGGAAATCCGTTTCGCCCCGCTTCTCCACACCGATGGCGGGCTGAGCCAGGACGAAGTCGTAAACGCCGTGCTCGTTGGCTTGCGCCGTGGGGAAAAGGATTTCGGCGTACAATGGGGCGTAATCATCTGCGCCCTGCGGCATCTCGACTCCTCACTGGAAGCCGCCGAACTCGCGATCCGCTGGCGCGAAGCCGGTGTCGTTGGATTCGACCTCGCGGGCGGGGAATCCGGATTCCCTCCGAAGCATCACATCGATGCCTTCCACGCGATCCAGCGCGCCAATTTCAACATCACCATCCACGCGGGCGAGGCCTTCGGCCTAGAATCGATCTGGCAGGCGCTGCAATATTGCGGAGCACACCGCCTTGGCCACGCGACCCGCCTGCGCGATGATATCCGCGTCGCGGAGGACGGCTCGTTTCAACTTGGCACTCTCGCCCAATACATCCTCGACCACCGCATCCCGCTGGAAATGTGCCTCTACTCGAACCTCCACACAGGCGCTTGCAAGAAACTCGAAGACCACCCCTTCGACCTCTTTTTCAAAAATGGCTTCCGAGTCTGCCTCAACACCGACGACAGGCTGATGAGCGACACGACGATGACGAAGGAAACCATCCTCGCCACCGAGCTGTTCGATCTGAATCTGGCCGATCTCGAACGGCTCAATATGAACGCAACAAAGAGCGCCTTCACCTCCTTCGACAGGCGGGTCGATCTCATTTTCAACACCATCAAGCCTGGCTACGCGGCGATCCGAGGCGAGAGCGAATAGTTTACCGCAAAGGCACGGAGGTCGCAAAGGCACGCAAAGCCGATTCTCCGTGTTTTTTGTCAAATTTTCATAAGTCCAAAATCCGATACCCCAGCTTTGGGTCCCTTCGCGACTTTTGCGCCTTTGCGGTGAACCCCCAGTTTTGGTTGTGCCTTCAAAGGGATTCCTCTTGGCAAAGTCCGGGTAATTGGCAGAGCATAAGAACATGCCAACCACCGCTTACATCAAGTCGCTTTTCGATCTCTCAGGCAAGACCGCCGTCGTCATTGGCGGCACCGGCGAACTCTGTGGAACCATGGCCGTCGGCCTCGCCCGCGCCGGTGCTGAAGTCGTGCTCGGCGGACGCATCAAGGAAAAGGCCGACAAGCGCCTTGCTGAAATAGAATCCCACGGTGGCAAGGGCTACTTCGTCCCCGTCGATGTCACCTCCCGCCAGTCCCTGCAAGACCTGCTGGATACCGTTTTGGAAAAATCAGGTGGGGTCGATATCCTCATCAACGGCGCCGGCACCAACTCCCCGACCCCTTTCCTGGAAATCTCCGAAGAGGAATACGCGAAAATCATCGATACGAACCTCTCCTCCATCTTCCGCGCCTGCCAGGTTTTCGGGAAATACCTGGTGGATGAAATGCGCCCTGCCTCCATCATCAACCTCGGCTCCATCTCCGGCCTGAACCCGCTGTCCCGCGTCTTCACCTACTCCGCCTCCAAGGCCGCCGTCCACAATCTCACCCGCAACCTCGCCCGCGAATGGGCGGACAAGGACATCCGCGTCAACACCCTCGTCCCCGGCTTCTTCCCGGCAGAGCAGAACCGCAAGGTGCTCGATGAGTCCCGCGTCCTAGACATCCTCCGCCATACTCCCACCTCCCGCTTCGGCAACGCCGACGAACTCATCGGAGCCACTCTCCTGCTCGCCTCCGCCAAGGCCGGCTCCTTCATCACTGGCACGGAAATGATCGTCGACGGCGGCTTCCAGGCGATGAGCCTCTAGTTTCTCACGCCACTAATAATCCTTTGCTCTGCGACAGGGTGATCACGGCCTCCGTGCCACTGTTGAACTGAAGGAAGTCGTTTTCGATTCCGTCGCTGATGACTGCCCCGTTTTTATATTGGAGCACGAAACTGGTGGGATCTACCTTGATAAATTTTAGACCGAACATGAGAGGAATTTGATTACGAAGTTATTATTGAATCCGGTGGGTATTCTTCGTTTTCATATTCGAACGGCAAGCTGGAAACCATGCAATAGGGATTTTCCCAAATGGTTCCGTGTTGAAAGCGATAAATATTCCCACGTGACGAAAATGTCACCACTCGGGGTGTGTTTACCGATGGTAAATCGGGTTCTTTGCTAGCGGAAGTAATAGCAGCTTCCTGACTATTTATGAAAATTGACATCGTGACGGATACTTTTGCGCCGGATGTGAACGGGGTTGCGATGACGCTGGGGCGTTTGAGCGATGGGCTACGGAGGCGCGGGCACCGGGTGCATGTGATCCGCACGGGTCATGGAAAACGTGGAGAGACTGTTGCGGCTTCGGTGCCGCTGCCGGGTTACAAAGAGGTTAGAGTTGGCCTGCCGGGGCCGTTCAAGCTGCGGAAGCGCTGGCTGAGGAAACGCCCGGATGCGATTTATGTGGCGACGGAAAGCCCGCTTGGGAAATCCGCTGTAAAAGCGGCGAAGACTCTCAGTATTCCGGTGGCGACAGGTTTTCACACGAATTTCCACGAGTATATGTAGCGCTACAGTCTCGGTGGCCTGCGTCCGATGGCGATGGCTTACCTAAAGCGTTTCCATGACCGCGCGGATTGCACGCTGGCTCCTTCCCCGGAGCTGGTGGAGAAGTTGAAGGAGGAAGGTTTCAAGGAGGTGTATCTCCTCGGGCGCGGAGTCGATACAACGCTTTTTGATCCGGCGAAACGGAGCGAAGCACTTCGCGCAAGCTGGGGTGCGAGGCCAGGCGCGCCGGTCGCGATTGTGGTCGGAAGGGTGGCTGCGGAGAAAAATCTGGATCTCGCGGTGCGGAGTTTCGAAGCGATGAAAGAAGCCGTTCCTGATCTCCAATGTGTGATCGTCGGTGATGGACCGGTGCGAGAAAAATTTGCTGCGAAGTATCCTTGGATTCACTTCGCCGGAGTACGGACGGGTGAGGATTTGGCGAAGCAATACGCCTCCGCAGATATCCTTCTTTTCCCGAGCGAGACGGAGACTTTCGGAAATGTCGTCCTCGAAGGTATGGCCAGCGGGCTTGCTACAGTTTCCTACGACTACGCGGCTGCGGCTCGTTTCGTGGAGCACGGGGTCAACGGCTATAAGGCACAGAAAGGTGATGCGGAAGGTTTCATCGCACAGGCCAAGGCAGCACTTGCTATCCGAGCGGGCCATGGCATGCGGATGGCGGCAAGGGAGCTTGCGGAAACGCAGGGCTGGGATGGTGTTGTTGCGGAGTTTGAAAGCAGGCTGAAAGCAATCTCTGGTAATGGCGCGACACGCCCAATCAAATTCATCAGATCGCCGAGACTTGGAAAAAACGGGCGGGCTTCGTATCGCACCGTTTTCATCTCGGACATCCACCTTGGCACGCCTGACAGCAAGGCTACGGAGGTCGTGCGTTTCCTGAAACAGATCCAGTGCGAGAAACTCGTGCTTAACGGAGATATCGTCGATGGCTGGGCGCTCAAAAGTGGCTCAAAATGGCTACCACGCCATAGCCGGGTGATACGGAAAATTCTCAAGATGTCCGAGAAGGACAAGACGGAGGTCGTTTACCTACGAGGTAACCACGACGATATCCTGGAGCGTTTCCTCCCGCTGGCTTTCGGGAAAATCCGTTTCACCAAAGAATATATACACACCGCCGCGAACAAGAGCCGCTACCTCGTCGTGCACGGGGATGGCTTCGACAGTGTTTCCACGAACCACAAGTGGCTGGCATCACTGGGAGCCGTTGGCTACGACAGCCTGCTCGTTTTCAACCGCTACTATAACAAGTGGCGTGAGTGGCAAGGGAAGGAGTATTTTTCCCTGAGCAAGAAGATCAAAGCGAAGGTGAAATCCGCCGTAAGCTTCGTGGACAAATACGAGGAACTCCTCCAGGAACTCGCTCTCCACAAAAATTGCGACGGTATCATCTGCGGTCACATCCACACACCTGAGGACAAGCAGGTCGGCAATGTGCATTACCTGAACTCGGGCGATTGGGTGGAGAGCCTCACCGCCATCGTTGAGCATCACGACGGGCGGATGGAGCTAGTCTATTATGAATCGTTCATGGCGGAGCGAGTGGCAGCCACAATAAAACAAGCCAGCACGCCGGAACGCCAGGCAGCCTCCCCAAACGTTGACAGGAACAAACCCAGCAGGCGAGGTGCTGAGAGCGAACCCGCTGTAGTGCAAAAAGCAGCCACCCCTTTCGGAGCGGCTGCACAACACTTAATTCCTACTGGAAATTAATTCTTAGAAATACGTGCGGAACGCGAGGACGTAGGTCAGCGTATCGAAATCACCGGCAGGGGTGTCCATCGTCTGGTATTCGATGCCTCCCTGGATCTTGGCGTTGTGACCGCAGAGATAGTAGTTCAGACCGGTGTAGAAGGAGTGATGGGAATCACCGCGTCCACCGTTGATGCCGCCAATGCCACGGGCGCGACCGTAGCGGCTGTTGATACGAACGCCATTGGCTCCCTCGGAACCCTGGTATTGGTATTGACCGACGAGCTGGAGCTTTTCATCAACCAACCACATCCACGGAGTGACCTGGAGGCCATAGAAATTGCCACTGCGGGTAGCCCCGCCTGCGAGAACGGCATCGCCGTTGTCACCGTAGATGACGTCCGCGTTCACGCCCCATGGTCCGGCATCATATTCGGCACCGAAATCCACCGCCCATTCGTAGCTCATGACGGAATCTTCCGTAGCGCTTCCAGCGGCGGCGTTGTAGGTGAAATCACCACGGACGAGCAACTGGTCGTTTACCTCGTAGCCGAGGTTGAAAAGCAACGAGTAGCTATCCTGCCAGCCGTTGAATTCGTCGTTGTTCGCGGCATCCGTTGTGGAACTGTAGATCGATGCGGCGAACGAGATCGGTCCCCGTGCACCTTCAAGCGTAAGTCCGGTCGGGCGGGAGCTGCCGTAAACCTTGTTGCTAAGAGCGGAGCGCTCGACAGTGAGGAGTTTGGTCGAAGAGGTGTGCGCCTCGGTGCCGAAGACGAACTTCTGGCGTCCGTATTTCAGCGAGAGATCGTCGAATCCGGTGTTGCCTATGGCTTTTGCCAGATTAAAGGAAACGTAAGCTTCATCGATGCTGTCATAACCCCAGTCCAGCTCGCCACCGCCGCCGTTGCGGTTGTCGTTGACGATGTTGACCTGGTATTTGAGCCCGAAGTATTGGAGGAATTTCGCTTTCACCCCAAGGCGCGCACGGCGGTATTCGTCATACCCTTCGTTAAAATCGCCTCCTGCGATGTTCTCGCCGTCAACATATCCCATCTGGTATTGGAGGCGTCCTTCGATCTGGAATTCCTGGATGAAAGGGTTCTCCTTATTCTTGTAGAGGGTGCCGGGCTTGCTCTGCAGCCAGCTGCACCAGTCACCGGAGTTCGATGCGGGGGTTTCGATTGGGGCGGCTTCCGGTCCTGCGATTGCAAGAGCCGGAAGGCCGAAGGCTGCTGCGAGAGCGATTCCTGTTTTGATTTGGTTGTCCATTTGTTGTTTGTCGGTTGTTGTGTGTCGGTT
>CAJJBR010000140.1 GCA_905182475.1 Akkermansiaceae bacterium
TCAGGCCGGGGATTCTATCGAAATTTCTCGCCTGGCCTCCTGGTTGTTTGGTGGGTGAGGCGTGTGGTGTGGAACGAGCGAAGCGAGAGCCAACCACAAACCAGTTGCGGTATTCAGTCATTCATGCCAAAGTCTGACTAGATTAGTCATATTAAGGAGTTTCACATGGCAGCAACAACAGACCCAGCAGATAAGAACAAGGGATTACTCCAGCGGTTTCACGCATGGAAGCTTTCAGATGCAAAGGCGCGCTTCAGTGAGCTTGTGCGCGAGGCTTCCCATGAGCCGCAACGCGTTACCGTTGAAGGCAAGGATGCAGTCATGATCATTTCTGCTGAAATGTTTTCCAAGCTCTTGCCCGCTACAGCACAACCCAATCTCTATGAGCTTCTGAGCCAGTCGCCTCTGGCTGATCTGGATTTTGATTTCGAGGCGGAGCGTTCACCGGTAAGGGATGTTGAGCTATGAGCGGCTTTTTGCTCGATACCAACGTGCTCTCCGAGAGCCGGAAAGTCGCTTGTCATGCCAACGTGAAAAATTGGCTGGCGCAACAATCCCCGGCCACGCTTTACGTCAGTTCGATTATGTTGGCGGAAATTCGCTACGGCGCATCTCTGGTAGAAGACCAGAATTTTCGGCAGACACTCCTATTGTGGATCGACACGGTGTTGAGGCCTTGGTTCGAGGGCAGGACTCTTGAAGTTGACGAGGACATCATCGTTCGATGGCGCGAAATGGTGCAAAAAGGGCGTGAGCAAAATTACACATTTGGCCAGCCGGATTTATTCATCGCAGCCCTCGCCGATGTTCACGGACTCTGCGTGGTTACTCGCAATGTAAAGGATTTTGAGAAGGCTGGCGTGGCCGTTCTGAACCCGTGGGATGACCCTGCACCGTGAACTGAAAATCAGTGACAAGGCCTGACGCCACCAAACACTAGAAACGTCTCTTCAGTTCCTCGGCCTGTAGGGCGAACTTGTCAGGATTCGTGCGGCCCAGGCGTTCGAGCTTGGCAAGCTTCCACCGGATCGCTGGCATCGCGGCGAGGTGTTCGCACGACATCAACGACCAATCGGGGTGTCCCTCCACGAGACCCGTGAGTTTCACGAGGACAGGACAGTAAACGGCATGCTCAGCCCCGCCAGTTCATTCCCCAATGCGCCGCCCGTCGCAATTCGATGACCCGTCGGCCAAGGCGATGGAAGGGGCCGTCGATTTGAATCGACGGCTTCTATCGCCCACTGCCGGGGCTCCTTCTCCCAACCACCAATGGACCGCTAGCTCACGCTAGCGGCTAGAATCTTCCGCCCCTCCCGGGGCTGAAGACGGCGGATAACCCGACGTCAGTATCTACTATTTGTCTGGGAACAGGTAGTTTAGCTGATGGACCGCGAGTCTTTAGCTCGCCCCGGAGCACTGAGCCGATGCACTGTGGCGGGCTGAAGTCCCGCGGTCCGTTCCGCGGCCATCAGACAAGCCACGGCGCCGCGGCGAAGCGTTGCATGGCCAATGGTCACCCCGAGCGCCGTCGAGGGATCTCTACGCGCGAGTGACGTGGCGATGCCACGTTCGCTGCCGACCTTTCAGGCCGGGGATTCGTTGGGTTATTCCTGGGCCTGAAGGCCCAGGCTTCGTGCTGTAGGGCTTTCAGCCCATCCGACCGGGCTGAAGGCCGATGGTTTCCTGCCGGGCTAAAATCCGTATCCCCGTTGGGGATGAAGAACCTCCAACCCCGACGGGGTTGCGTATTACAAAGGGACAGTCCTTTAGTGAGATTGGCGGAATCTCTCATAGAAGCAATTGTTAGGAATTTGCTTTTTGCGAGGTGTTTCATGAGGATGTTGTTGCCGTCGCAGCGCGCTATTTTTTCTTCCCCTGCAGGGACAGGGTTGGAAGGTAGCCCTCTTCACCCTCAATACCGGGCCGGGGAACCAGGGTGCGGGAGTTGGGAGCAATTCCAACTGGGCGGGAATTAGCTTTGATGTCAGCCACGAAATCCTTGAGCATGATCTGCAGTCTTTTGACCACCTCGGGATTGGCGCCAGCGACGTTGTTCTTTTCTCCGAGGTCGGCTTTGAGGTTGTAGAGCTCACCGTTGAGGAACAGTTTCCAATCCCCGGAACGAACGGCAGCGAGTTTGCCGCCCTGCTGGTAGAAGAACCGGTCGTGCGGAGTCTTCGCGCCCACCGCCCCGAGCAACAGCGGCGCGATGTCTTTCCCGTCGATCGTGCGGTCGTCGGGCATGGCGGCGCCCGCCAGGCCGGCGAAGGTGGGATAGAGATCCATCGCCGTCGCGAGTTCATCACAACTCGTTCCCACCGGGATGGTGCCGGGCCACCAGACGACCGTCGGCTCGCGATGGCCGCCTTCGAAGGCGGAGCCCTTTTTCCCCCGCAGCGGACCGGCCGAGAGACTGCCCGCAGGTCCATTGTCTGAGGTGAACACGACGAGAGTGTTGCTGGCGAGTCCCTCTTCGCGCAGCGTTTTCAACACTTCTCCGACGCTCCAATCCACTTCCTCAACCTGGGCTTGCTCGGCCGTCTTCCCTTCCGCCATGAAGCGCGGTGAGGCTTTGCGCGGCCAGTGCACGAATACGTGCGGCAGATAGACGAAAAATGGCTGGTTCTTGTTGTTCCGGATGAACTGTATCGCTTCTTCGGTAACCTGTCGGCACAGGTCCGCTTGATCGTCCATATCCTTCACCAGTCCGGCCACCTTGGTGTCGCGCATCAGCGGCAGGTCTGGGCACTGGAACGATCTGAGCGGCGGCCACATGTCATTGGAATATGGGATACCAAAAAAGGTATCGAATCCCTGCGAGGTGGGCAGGAATTGCGGTTGGTCACCCAGGTGCCATTTCCCGAAACAGCCCGTCGCATAACCGGCTTTCTTCAGAGTCTCGGCGATGGTGATCTCATCCGGGTGCAGCCCGTGGGGATCGCCGGGGAATAGAACGATGTGGCCCGATCCCTTTTCCAGCCCGACGCGCTGCGGATAACTGCCAGTCATTAGGGAAGCACGCGATGGCGTGCACACGGGCGAAGCGACGTAGAAGGAGGTCAACTTGCGGCCTTCGGCAGCCATCCGCGTGAGGTTCGGTGTCTGGTTCTGCTGCGAGCCGAAAGGCTCGATGTCGCCGTAGCCCATGTCATCGATGAAGATGACGACAAAGTTGGGTTTCGTCTTCTGCGCCAATGCCTCCGGGGCGCCAGTGGTGACACCACAGAACAACACGGCAAGAGCCATCATGGGCATCATCACTCGATTCATTGTTATCATTTCTGTTTGTACTCGGGGTTGGGCTTCATCATCTTGGCGTCGACCTTTACGCGCCAGGAGTGCAGCATCTTTCTCAGTTCGTCTGCCTTCTCGGGCATGGCTGCTGAGAGCTCCTTCTGCTCCCCTAGATCGTCCCTCAAGTTGTACAACTCCACGCTGTCATCCTCGAAGAACTCGATCAGTTTGTAAT
Source organism: Akkermansiaceae bacterium (assembly GCA_905182475.1). Classification (GTDB taxonomy): domain Bacteria; phylum Verrucomicrobiota; class Verrucomicrobiia; order Verrucomicrobiales; family Akkermansiaceae; genus Luteolibacter. The sequence goes on from CAJJBR010000140.1 coordinate 3,470, forward strand.
CGCCCGCACGAACCGACGAGCCGGGCCGACCGCCCTGGTTGCCGTAGTGCGGATAATGCCAATAGATCGCCTTGCGAGCCAGTTTCCCGCCCTTGAGAGCCGCAACAATGCTCACCCCGTCGGCGTGCTGCTTCGGCTTGGCAGGCAGGCCCGCGATATCCAGGAACGTCGGATAGTAGTCGGTAGACGTTACGGGCTCGTCGCAGACGCTTCCGGCCTTCGTCACGCCGGGGAACCGGACGATGGTAGGCACGCGAACGCCGCCCTCGTAAAGCCAACCCTTCCCGCCTCGAAGCGGAAGATTCGCCGTGTTGTGACCCTGCGACGTCCAATCCCACGGGTTGGGCCCCTCCGACGTCGACAGCCCGCCGTTGTCCGAAGTGAACACCACCACCGTGTCGTCAGTCAGCCCCAACGCATCGAGCTTCTTCATCAGCTTGCCGACGTTTTCGTCGACGCTGTAAATCATGGCCGCATATACCGGGTTCTGCTGAATCTGCCGCGCCTTGTTCTTGTGCTCGGGGATGAACTCGGGTCCCTTGGGCTTGGGCATCTTGGCGAGCTTTTCCTTGAACTTCTTGATATACTCCGGCTTGGCCTGCAAGGGATTATGCACCGAGTAGAACGACAGATAGACGAAGAACGGATCGTCCTTGTTTGCCTCGATGAAGGTGACGGCCTCGTCGGTCAGGCGGTCTGTCAGATACTCGCCCTTGGGCCCGTCTTCGAGATGCGGATTGGCGTACAATGAAAAATACCCGCCCGGCAAGTTCGGGTCTTTCTCCAGCCCGGGATTACCGTATGATTTGTACGGAGCCCCGCTCCACCCGCCGCCCTTGTTCACGTCGAAGCCCTGCTTCTCGGGAAAATATCCCTCCCCACCCAAGTGCCACTTGCCCGCGAAGAACGTTCGATAACCATGTTCCTTCAGCGCCTCGGCGATCGTCACTTCCTCCAGCGGCAGATAATGCTTGTACGGAGCCGGCAGCAACTTCGCCCGTCGGTTGCCGCCGAACCAGTCGGTGGTCTGCGTCCGTGCAGGATACTTGCCCGAGAGTATTGCCCCCCTTGAGGGCGAACAGACAGGGCACGCTGCATACCCATCGGTAAACATCACGCCCGATCTTGCCAGGTTGTCGACATTAGGAGTTTCATAGAAACTACTGCCATATGCTCCAATATCCGCCCAGCCAAGATCGTCCACCAAGATGAACACAATATTCGGCTTGCTTGGTTTCGCGGCGAGAACCGATGCCGGCGCCAGCAAAGAAGCGCTGATGATTATTAGGGTCATTAATGAGAATGTGCGAGTGGCTTTAGTCATTGAATTGCTAGGAATTTGCTTTTGGGATGGGGCGCTTGAGAGAGGCATTGAAGGGGTAGCAGAGGGGGAGAAAGGGGGTCGGTTTAATGCCGAACGTCTGCCTTGAGGATCGGTGAAAGCCGTCGCCTCCAAGGCTTGGTTCGCGTTAGTTCTCCGGCGAGACAAAAACATCTTTCACTGCTTCGAGATACCCCATGCCAAATCGTTCGTCCGGCTCAAGATAACTACCTTCCACCCATTCATTCCATGAGTTGATGGTGATCAGTTTGGGTT
>CAJJBR010000141.1 GCA_905182475.1 Akkermansiaceae bacterium
TCATCCACCTCATCACCTCCGCCTCCGCCCTCCTAGGCCTAGCCCTAGCCAAACGCCTCGCCGATACCGACCGCCCAGCACGGGCCCAGCTCCTACTCGAGCGCGCCGTCACCGATTCCGCCACTTCCTACGAGGCGCATATCTCCCTCGCTCGCATCCACACCATACAGGCGCGCTATGCCGAAGCTCTTGCCGCCATCGACCTCGCTCTCGCCCTTAGACCTTCCGATAACCTCCGCCAATACCGCGACTCCTGCGCCCAAACCCTCGCGGCCTCGCAGTAGGCACGCCCGATTTCTTAGCACCTAGCATCAGCTTCCGCTACGAAATCGACGATGAAAACACCTTCTTCGGTGGCGTTTACAAAGATTTCTCACCTGCTGGCACGCGCAATGCCGGGCGGAGTGGCACCGAGCCAGAGGAATCACTCAAATTGAGATTTGGCTCGTCGACCCCGCTCCGATTGATCTCAATCCGACATACTTAAAATTCTCGCGATCATCGTTTTTTGGAAACGATTCTAGAAATCAAAGTCGTCGATGTTCTCCTTTGTAAACGTCATCGGGGTTGCCAGAATAATGCTGTCGCCTTCAATCTTCAGCTCGCCGAGTTTCCCGACGGTGAAGCTTTCAGCACCCTTTTCAAGCTCGCCTTTTTTCAGCGCCACCCCCGCCTGCACCGCGAGGTAACCGAGATCTTCCGGGCTCCAGAGAATCACCGCCTGAGTCACACCTTCTTTTACATAGGCACGGTTTTCACTAGGAAGACCCAGCCCGACGACTTTCACGTCTCCTGATTTACCTGCCTGCTTGACCGCTTCCGCAGCACCGGGAACACCAGGAGAGCACACCGAAATGATGGCTTTCAGATTCGGGTGTGCGCTGAGGAGATTCGTGGCCTCCTGCTGCGCCTTATCCTTATTGTCATCGCAGGGGCGCACGTCCAGCAGCTTCATAGCGGGGTATTCTGCTGCCTGGCGCTCCTTCAAGTGCGCGATCCACTCGTTAAGGTTCGCTGAGGTCAGAGTGCCGGTAATGATCGCATATTCGCCTTCGCCGCCGATCAGCTCCGCCGTGGTGTCGATGAGTTTTTCGCCTATCCCTTTCGCGGTCGCTTGGTTTGCAAAAAATGAGCGGACGTCAGATTGTGCGTCGGCATCGTAGGTCACGACCTTGATCCCAGCCTCCTGCGCCTTGCGGAGGGCGGTCGAAATCGAATCCTTGTTTTCACAAGCCGCAACGATCACATCTAACCCATCGGTGATCCAGTTCTCGACGATCTCGTTCTGTTTCGCAGGATCAGCGCTGATCGGGCCATCCACCCGAAGATCGATATCCAACTCCTCGGCGGCGGCACGCGCACCCTTTTCGCAGGTAACGAAATACTGATTGCCTTTGCTCTTCAGGAGAAAGCCGACGGAGAGTTTCCCTTCATCCTCGGACTTGCTGCACGAGAGAAACGGGAGGGTGGCGAGGACAGTGGCGGCGAGGAGGAAACGGGTTCGTGTCATGAGCTTGTGGGATTAGGCAAAGCTTGCTTTCGCGCGCGGCGCACGGCCAGCATTTTTGTAAAAATCCCCATCGCAAGGGCGGTCAGGAGCAACAGTCCGGTCAGCAATCCGGAAAGCTCACGAGCCACGCTAGACACCTTTTCCCCGAAAATTTCATAGTCAGAAATCCGAGTAAGTCCATTGTTCAGAATGGCTAGGGCGATCCAACCAAGCAGTGTGCCTGCAACATTTCCCGTGCCACCGAAGATGCTCACACCGCCCAGCACTACAGCCGTGATCGCAAGTAATTCGTAGCCCGTCCCGGCGTTTGCCCGTGCCTCACCCAGCCGCGCCACCAGAATCACCGCCGCAAGCCCCGCCACAGCACCGGCCATCATATAGGCGGCTCCGACATTCCGTTTCACTGGGAGTCCCGCATAGACCGCTCCCTCTTCTGCGAAACCGATCACCCGCAGCGATCTGCCGTAGGTAGTTCGGTGCACAAGGAACCAGATAAGAAACGCTATTGGAAGGAACACTAAGGCCTGAATTGGGATGCCTGCGATCTCGGAGTTCCCGAGCGCGAGAAAGCTTTCCGAAAAGCCCGAATACGATTCCGAACCCTTCGTCAACGCCTCCGCAAGCCCACGGAAAAGCGAAAACGTCCCGAGAGTCACAATCAGCGGAGGCAGTTTAAAACCCGCTACCAGCACACCATTCAACCAACCACCCGCTGCGCCACAACCAATCGCAAGCGCCGCCGCAACCCAAGGATCAAATCCCAGCGATTTTACCAAAATCCCGAACACCACCGCACAAAGCCCTACCATCGAACCTACTGAAAGATCGATCCCACCGCTCAACACCACCGGAGTCATCGCCAAAGCAAGCAGGCCGATCTCCACCGAGTGCCGAAACACGTTTGAGACATTCCCCCCGGTTAGGAAATTTCTCCCCAGTATCTGAAACAGCAGGATCTCGACGACAATCACCAGCAACAGCACCACCTCGTGCTGCGCCAGATCAATTTTCCACCAAGTTCCCTTCATCATACCGAACGGCATCAATTAGATACGGAACCACGCCTAGTGGAACTGAAAATTTTTAACCGCGAATGATTCGCCTATTTCGCGAATTTTTTCTAAATCGACGTTTTTTGAATCACCCATCAGTCCAAAAACTAACGTATCTAGAAAATTCATTGCCCCGGATTCGCGTTCACTCGCGGTTGAATCTTCAAACTGACCCCGCCCCACCGCGCGCCCAAAATCCGCTTGCGCCCGCATCCCTATTCGCTTCACTTGCAGGAAAGAAAACCCATGCGCACCCAGACCCTACTTCCAGTGTTCACTCTCCTCGGCATCGTAGCATCCACTGCGGAAACATTCCCCGCCGCCAATGGCCTTGAGCGATCCCTCGTCGTCGAGCAACCTCTCGTCCAGAACCCCATCTCCGTTTCAGTCGATGTGGATGGCACCATCTACGTCACGGAAACCGCCCGCCGCAAAGCCGCAGATCTCGATATCCGCCAGTTTTACAAGAATGGCTGGATTGAGCACGACCTCTCCCACACCTCCGTCGAGGACAAGCTCGCCTTCTTCCGCGAGCAGCTCGACGGGAAGAAGAAATTCCCAAAAACTGGCCTTAAAGATCACAACAAAGACGGGAAGATCGACGTGGAAGATCTCACGGCAATCACGGAAAAAGTCATCCGCATCACCGACAAGGACGGAGATGGAAAATACGACACCTCCAATGTGTTCGCCGAAGATTTCAATACCGAGGTCACCGGCATCGCGGCGGGAACCCTCGCATGGCGCGGCGATATATATGCCACCATCGCACCGGATCTATGGAAACTCCGAGATACCACCGGCGATGGGAAGGCCGATAAGCGCGAGGTGGTGGCTCACGGGTTCGGAGTCCACATCGCCTACGCCGGCCATGACATGCACGGCCTCACCCTCGGCCCCGACGGGCGCATCTACTGGTCCATCGGAGACAAAGGTGTGAACGTCACCTCCAAGGAAGAGAAAAACTTTTTCGCCCCACACGAAGGCGCGATTCTCCGTTGTTACCCGGACGGTTCGGGTTTCGAAATTTTCGCCCGCGGCCTACGCAATCCACAGGAAATCGCCTTCGACCAATACGGAAACATCTTCTCCGTCGATAACGATTCCGACCGCAAGGGCGAGCGCGAGCGCTTCCTCCACATCACCGAGGGCTCCGACACCGGTTGGAGAAACTACTACCAATATCGTAGCCCGGACTACAACCCGTGGATGGCGGAAAATATCTGGGAGCCTTCCGGCGAATTTCAACCCGCATACATCACTCCCACGAACGCAAACTACACAGATGGCCCCGCGGGCTTCGCGTTCAATCCCGGGACCGCCCTCAACGAGAAATACCACAACGCCTTTTTCGTAACCGAATTCCCAAAAGGAAACATCCGCTCCTTTAAAGTGAAACCCAAGGGCGCGACCTTTGAAATGACAGACGAGCATCTCGTCCTCTCCGGCCCCAAGAACATCGGAATAACCTTCGGCCCCGATGGCGCACTCTATTCCGCAGACTGGAGCGGTGGGTATCCTCTCAACAAAAAGGGAGCCATCTGGAAACTCGACGATCCGACAGTCGCCGGAAACTCGATCCGCAAAGAAGTCTCGAAAATGCTCAAAGATGGGCCTACCGAAACACCGATCACGGAACTCGTAAAACACCTCTCCCACCCCGATCAGCGCATCCGCTTCGATGCCCAGTGGGAGCTTGCGAGGCGCAAGGCGACTGCTGAACTTCATCAGGTGATCGCCTCAGGAAATTCCGATCAGCTCGCTGTCATCCACGCCATGTGGGCATTATCGCAACATGGGCAATTTTTCGAGAAAGCCTTCCACCGCCTTGCAACTTCGAAAGATCCTATCCTCCGTGCACAGGCCGCAAAGCACGCGGGCGAAACGCGAAAAGGGTCGCTCTCCATACTCACCCGGATGCTTGTCGACGATGATGCCCAAGTCCGCTTCCATGCCGCCACAGCGATCTGGAAAACTGGCGATTCCTCCGCACTCGATGAGGTCATCGCCATGCTAGCGGAAAACGACAACCGGGATGCTTACCTGCGCCATGCCGGTGTGCTCGCACTCACCGCCGCATCCGCAGAGAAAATCTCCGCGAAAACCATTTCACACGAGAACCCATCCGTCCGCCTCGCCGCCGCCGTCGCCCTCCGTCGTTTGGAATCCCCGCTCGTTGCGAAGCTCCTTTCGGATGCAGATCCAAAAGTCGTCTCCGAAGCCGCCCACGCGATCTACGACGATCCAGCAATCACGGCAGCCTATCCCGCTCTAGCAGATCTCATCCGCATCAACCCCGGAGCTATGCCTCCCGCGATCCGCCGCTCCATCGCCGCGAACCGGTATCTCGCGGATGAAAAATCTGCCATCCGCCTCTCCCAGTTCGCAGCAAATGAGGAAGCCCCGCAAGATCTCCGTATCGCCGCGCTGCAAGCCCTGAAATCCTGGACAGAGGAATCCAAACTCAACCCCGTGGATGGTCGCTACGACCCGCTCAAACCTGCGAATGAATCCATCGCCAAGACCGCATACATTCCCGTCGCCACCGTCCTGCAGCACAATGCCGATAAGGACATCGCCACCGCCGCCGCCGCCGTTTCCAAGAACCTAGGAATTGTCGCAAGTGTGGACGATTTAGTGAAGGAAATCCTGGATATCAAGGGTGACCCGACCTCCCGCATCGCCGCCCTGGATGCCCTCCTAACAGCCAATCCGATACGTCTCGCCAAGCTTCTCCCCAGCTTACTCGAAGACAGGTCATCCTACGAAATTCGTATGCGCGCGGCCACCCTCCTTGCCGAGAAGGACTCTCAAACTGTTGTCGATTACGCGGCAATGGCGATCATGAAATCCGAGCAAATAGAGGAACAGCAACAGGCGATCCTCCTGCTTGGGAAAATGAAAGCGCCTGCAGCGAAAGAACTTCTGACTGAGTATTCCAAGCGGTTCACCGAAAAAGGAAAAACTCGCGACTACCTTCTACTCGAATTCAGCGAAGCTCTACAGAGCTTCTCCGAGACGATACCCAAAAATTCAGCATCGCTCTACGGTGGAAATTCCGCACTAGGCGAGCAAGTCTTCAACCAGCACCTAGCCGCCCAGTGCAACGCCTGCCACCGCATCGGTGAGGAAGGTAGCGATGTAGGTCCGCCCCTGACCGAGATCGGAAAAAAAAGGCGCGAATATATCCTCGAATCGCTCGTAAAGCCACAGGCCGTCGTCGCCCCCGGCTACGGAATGATGAGCGTGAAAACAAAGGCTGGAGTCTCAGTTGCGGGAGCACTGAAAGAAGAAACCGCCGATACCCTCACCATCCTCCTGCCCGACAAAACCGAGACGACCCTGAAAGTTTCGGAGATCCAATCCCGCACCGAGCCAATCAGCACCATGCCACCCATGGGCGACATCCTCACCCCCCGCGAGCTCCGCGATCTCGTAGAATTTCTCGCGGAGCGAAAATAACAAGGAGGGGCTGCATTTTGCTGCCCAGCAACCCAAGCTATTTCCCAATGCACTGGGCAGCAGAATGCAGCCCCTCCTTGGTCAATCCTCTACCACATCCTCTACCACATCCTCT
>CAJJBR010000142.1 GCA_905182475.1 Akkermansiaceae bacterium
AACCTGACGAACCTGACGAACCTGACGAACCTGACGAACCTGACGAACCTGACGAACCTGACGAACCTGACGAACCTGACGAGCCTGCTCCTGAACCTGTTCCGCCAGTAAATTACGAGGCAAACGGAGAAGTGGCAGGCATGCTTGAACGCTCGCCATTTGCCATTCCTCTACCTGGAAAAGTGATGATGGAGAAGCAGCTCGGCGTCTCGGATGTCCCAGCCGGCCTTTTGCTGAACCGCTACTCCGGCGACCTCGACGTCCGCATTTGCGATCCTGCAAACCCCAGGCCCGACGCGCCCATCCGCCGTGCCCCGGCTAATGTCAATCAGCGTGTCGCCACCCAGCCCGAGCGCCTCCATTTCGACGCATCAAACGTAAAGTCTGCCGCCTCCGCTCAGAAAAACCGTGGCGCTCGCGTTCCGAAATCCAAGGAGGGACACGAGGAAGACCGCGTCGCACTAATCCGCGCCCCTCGCGAGAAGACAAACCGGGGTAAGAATCCGAATTCACGCCGGTACATCCGCGGCGTCCTCCACACCCATCCGTGGAGCCTGCGTATCGGTGCGATCTTCAGCCTGCTTTTGCTGGTGAATCTCCCGCTTGCGATCATTTCCGCCTTCCTCCTTCTCATTTCCCGAGAAAATCCAGGCACCCTTTCGTGGGTTCCTGAATGGATTCTCGCCTTCCCGATCGCCCTGCCGCTGATTGGCCTGTGCTACCTGTTCTGGGGTTTCAGTGGGAAATGCCGCATCTGCACCCAGAAGCTTTTCGTCCACAAGGGCGCACTCAAACACGAAAAAGCCCACCGTCTCCCCGGTCTCGGATACGTCGTCCCCCTGTGCTTTCATCTCCTCCTGTTCAACTGGTTCCGTTGTTCCTCTTGCGGAACTCCGGTTCGTTTGAAAAAGTAGGCCATGGGCATTCCCCGAAAAATCTTCCTCGCTGCCGGGATCATCCTAGCCCTCTCCGCATGCGGGAATCAGAAAGGTCAAAAGCTTGATGACGTACTGCCACCCTCCGGCGTGGGGCCGAAAATCCGAGGCTGGAACGGCGGAACCCCTGTCACACCCGGTGGAAACGTCGGCCCGAAACTGATTAAGGTCACGCCGCGCGAGGACATCTCATGGACTGATTCGGACAATCCTGATGCCGGCATCCCCGAACTCGAGAACCTCATGGCCGCGCCAAAAAAGGGACCTTGGGAGGAAAGCGAAACCATCGCCCGCCAGATCGCCGCTCTCGAGGGCAAGCCCATCCTCATCTGGTTTACCGACTCCGCACGCAGCCCCATGTGCAAAGTCCTCAGTAAAGAACTTTTCGGAACCCCGGAGTTTGGAAAATGGGCGAAACAGCATCTCGTTCGCCTGCGCGTGAATTCGAATATTTCCGTGGACGATTCCGATATCTCGCTGGATGAAAAAATTACCCGCCAGTCCGAGCTCAAGACCTACGTGAAGCGCCTGAAGAAGCGCTACAAGATCCTTGGGACACCCTCCGTGCTCATGCTCAACCCCAGCGGTGAAGTCATCGCCCGATACCGTGGCTACAAGCGCGGTGAGGCGGATTACTACTGGGGTCTCATCAAGCAGGGTGAAGCATCATCCTCCCATGCCTACAAAAGCTGGAGACAGGGGCTCGAAAGCAAAGGCTACCGCGAATGGAAAGGACATAGGGGGAAAAAGGTTTTCGCAAAACTAGTGAACTACTCGAAAGGCTCCCTCGTCCTCATCGAGCCGGGCGGCAGTCGCTACAAGACCACCGAGGCGAAACTTTCCTCCAAGGACAAGAAATGGATAGCAGAACAAAAGGCCATGCGCGGCATCGAATGAAACCTCCCGCTGTCCTCCTACTAACAACCTTTCTGCTCGCATCCTGTTCTTCGAAGCTGGCACCAGAACAGGCACTCCGCACCGCCCAGGCCTATACTGAAATCGACTGGCAGCCGCGCACCTGGCACATCCGCCACGGCAAGGACAACAAGGGCATCATGGTTCACACTCCCGACACCACCTTGGCCAAGCACGGAGATAAACGCGGCTACTGGACTCCGCAGAAAATGGCCAAGGGCATGCCCTACAAATGGGGTGGGTTCGATACCCCGGAAAGTTTCCTTCAAGGCCTGCGCGAGGGGAAAAAAGCAGGTGATATCGCAAACACCTATAAAATCCGTAACGATAATGCCGCGATCAGCGATGAAAGTGTGGGGATCGACTGCTCCGGTTTCATCTCCCGCTGCTGGGGGCTTGACCGCCACGTCTCCACCCGCGACCTCCCCGCCCTCTGCGATCCCGTCTCATGGGAAGACCTCCGCATGGGAGACATCCTTTTGAAAAAAGGCCACGTCCTGATGTTCATAACCCGCCAAGGCGAGTACATCGTTGGCTACGAAGCCGGTCCAATCCCCACCTGGCGATCCCGCCGCTGCGCCATCCGCGTCAGCTATCTGAAGGCGAAAGACTACAGCCCATGGCGCTACAAAAACATGGCGGAACCCCGTTTCTCAACCGACACCCCGCAATACAATATCGACTTCACCGGCGAAGGCTGGAAGACCGGCCCGTATTGAATTACCCGCCACGATGTCAGAGCACCTTTCCACCGCCCTTTTCCGCGAGACCCGCGGCCCAGGGTTTTTCCGTGTCCTAGCGGGACGCAACGCACCCTTTTACGTCGATGTCCTCAACGCCCTGGAAACGGAGGCAGCCGACCGGCCTGATGGCATGTCCCGCGAAGAGGTGATCCTGCTCATCACCGAAACCCTGGAGCACCATCCGGACTTCGAGATGGATGACGAGGACGGAGGGGAAACATCCGCAACGCCCCGCGAGAAGGCCCGGCTGTTGCTGGACAAACTTCTCAGGCACCACTGGCTGGATGAACCCCCGCGTAGGGACTGGCGGCGCACCATCCATTTCGATGCGCACGGTGCGACTCTGATTACCGCGCTCCGAAAAATCGCATGGCCGGATGCTGCCGTCTTCACCGACAAGCTCATCGCCGTCTGCGCCATGCTCGCCGATGAGACAGAACTTTCCGAGCGCCCCTGGCAGACGGTGGAAAACTGCCTCTCCAACGTCCGCGAAGGCCTCAACGAACTCCGGACGATGCAGAAATCCGTCCAACGTTTCACCCGCCGCCAGCTTGAGGAGGAAACGCTCAAAGGGAATTTGGAAACCATTTTCGACGACTATTCCGAGCAGATGTCCCATGCCTGCTACGCGGAACTCGTCCGCGCACGTCTGCCCCTACGCCTCCCGGAAGCTGTCATCCGCATTGCAAATCGCCTCATGGGAGATTCCACCACAATCTCGGAAATGCAAACCGAAGTCCTCCGCCGCCATCCTGCGATGTCCGCAGAGACCGCCCGCTGCACCGTGCTCAATGCCCTCGACGAACTCATCGACCTAGTCGAGCGCGTCCTACCCATGGCCGATGAGATCGACCGCCGCACCGCGGATTTTACCCGCCGCTCCCTCTCCCGTTTCCGTTATCTCCAGGATGTCACCGGCGAGCGCCGCACCGAGATCAAGGCGATGTTCGAGACCGTCAACCGCCGATTGACCGGAAAACGCATCTCCCACCACGCCTCCGAACTTCCCGACTTGCCGGACTTCCGCCTGCCTGCTGTGAAACTCCCCGCCGGCCTCGATTCGCTCTATTCCCCGCCCGTCCACCGCGTATCTATTGAGCAGGATGCCTTCGAGGATACTGCCGACGAAGGCGACCGCGAGGCAGGAAAGGCCGGCATGGGAAAAGCACTCCGGGATTCCCTCACCGTCCAGCGCGCCAACAGCTTCATCAAATCCCTCGCCGGATCCAAAGGCGCACGCATCGCCAGCGCCGATCTCGACATCTCCAAGGAAAGCGGCTTCACCGATCTCATTTCCCTGCTCCTTCACGCGGAATCCGCAGAAGCCCGCTACCGCCTGGAGCCCGACCGCATCTCCGATGAAACGGAAATCCCACCCCTCGACACGCTCGAAGGTTGCAAGGTCGAGCGTTTCTCCATTATCAAGAAATGAACCCAGATAAGAAAATTCAAATTCACCGAAGCCAAGGTTCCAATTCGATCCGTGTTCATCCGTGTCCATCCGTGGTTAAAAAATCTTCTCTTAATTCCACCCGGAAATGATCCTAGAACCAGAACCCACCGAATCCCCCGGCCTCATCAGCCTGCCTGAGGGCGAACGCGCGCGCCTTGGCGAGGCTCTCCAAGAGCTTCTCGCCAGCGGCTCCATCACAGGTCTGGAAAACTCAAAATCCGCCCTTTACCACTGGTGCCGCCAGTACTTCGAGTGGGTCAAGGAAGCCGCCGCCCTCGCCGGACTGGAAGTTCTGCTGGTCCACGAAGAACGTCTCATCCAAGCCATCCCCAGCACCGGAGCACTCCGCCTAAAACTCCCGAAAGACGCCACCCTCGTCTGGCTCGCACTCTGGTATGCGGGCGATGTCCGCTGGCGCGACGAAGGCATGGATCAGGCATTCCTCTCCGTTTCGGAACTCAACGGACTCATCCAGGATCAGCTTATCCCAGATGCGGTCGGGGCGTATCCCCGTGGCACCATGGAAAAAATCCTCCGCCAGGCCGCGCGTTTCAACCTCATCCGCTTCGAGGCCGCAGAACATTTCGAGGATTCCGGCATCGAAGTTCTACCCGCCATCCGCCGCGTCGTCCCCTTCCGCGAACTCGCCGAGTGGACGGAAGCCGCCTCCGCCTTCTCCGGAGATGAAGAAACTACATTGAATCCAGCAGAGGAGGAAACCGAATGAGCCGCGCCATCCAGCTCTCCAAAATCCACGCCCTTAACTGGTATGGATATCGCGATACCCTGCCGGTCAAAGGCAATCTCGTCCTCGCCGGCGTCACTGGATCGGGAAAATCCATCCTGATGGATCTACTCATGCTCGTCCTCGTCGGCCCCGAGCGCGCGCGCCACCATTTCAACCGCAGCGCCACCGGAGGCCGCAGCGACCGCACCATCAAGGGCTACTGCCTGCTCGATACGAAACGTGAAGAGAACGGTCAGCCACAATACTTCCACGACAAGGGCGTCACCACCTACATCGGCGGGGAATTCACCTGGCCGGATGGATCGAAAATAGAGACATGGGGCCTGCGTTTCGAGTTCCGCAACACCTCTGAAAACGACGGGTTCTCTACTCCTTTCTTTTGCCCCGCACCCCTGGAGCGTGAGGACTTCCTTTCCGTTTCCCCAGAGGACGGGAAATCCCGCACCAGCTCACTCGCCGAGTTCAAGGCAATGATCGAGTCAAAGGGCGGGCGCATCTTCACCTCCTCGCGCGAATACCTGCGCGATATGGCCAACCCCTCCCACCTCAATTTTAACAAAGACGTGCTCGAGCGCCTGCTGCCCAGCGCGATGTCCTTCACCAACCTCAAAAGCTTCGATGACTTCTGCCGCCAGTTCGTCCTGCCCAACGAAGCGGTGCCCGTCGATGATGTAATCTCCAGCTTCCGAGACTTCGAATCCTACGAGCGCGAACTCCGCGATCTCCGCAACCAGCTCGACCGACTCCTCACCGTCCGTCAACTTTCGGAAACCCTGCGTGGTGCGGAGCGCGACCGCGATGTCGCCGAATACCTTGCTGCGGAAAACCACCATCAGTACACCACCCAAAACGTCAGTCTCCACACCAGTCGTTTGGAAAAGCTCCGTGCCGACTTTGCCGAAGACGAAGCCCGCCTGACCGATCTCGGAAAAATGATTTCCGATGGCGCCGAGCAGCGGGAACGCCTCTCCTCTCTACTCAACGAATCCAGCGAAGGCCGCCTCTACAAAGATCTCGCCGCACGCATCCGTAAACTGGAGGAAAACATCGAGCGCCTCCGCGCCATTTCCCACAAAATTGATACCGGCATCGGAACCCGGCTCAAGGATGCCCGCCGCTGGATGGCGGAAATGGCGAAAGCTCCCGTAGAACCAAAAGTTTTCACAAGCCCCCTCGAAGATGCCATCAAATTGCTCGATTCCTGTGAGCACGACGAGACCTCCAACACCCTCGCCCTCCTCGCGGATGCGGCGAACAAACTCACCCGCGAACTCCGCGACCGCTTCCGCAGTGAAGCCGAGCAACTCCGCCGCCTTCGCGCGGAAAAAGCTGGCCTCGATACCCAGATCGATTCCCTCAAACGCGGCCTCCCACCCGTCCCACAGCCACTCCTCACCGCCCTGCGCGATGCCCTCCCGCAGCTTCCCGGCGAAGCCCAACCCCGCGCCCTGCGTGAGCTTTGCGAAATTAACGACGAGACCTGGCGCCCCGCAGCCGAAATCTCGCTCGCGGAAAAATTCGCCGTGATCGTGCCCCCGGAGCATCGCGATCAGGCGGTCGGAATCCTAGATAGTCTCAGCGACAAAGATCTTCTAAATGCAGGCTCCCAGAGCCTCATCGACACTGAAAAATTTCTCTCCGCAAAAAACATCCAGAAGAAAAACTCCCTCGCCGAGGTCTTCGATTGCAACGATCCCGTCGCCCGCGCCTTCATCGACCACAGCTTCGGCCAGCTCATCCGCGCCAACGACTCCGAGGAAATGGCCGGGCACGATTCAGCCGTCCGCCCGGATGGCCTCACCAAACGCGGCGGACTCCTCACACGCCCGGAACCCTACGGCGGCACTCCTTTCATCGGGGAAAACGGCCTACGGCGTCAACTTGAAATCAAAAGTGCCCGCCTCGCGGAAATCGAAGCCGACATGCGCCGACTGGAGCCAATTGAGCGCGAAGTCGAGCGCCTGATCGCCGCCCGAGAAAAGGCAATCCCGGATCATTCGGACGTAGCAAGGGAGCTGGTCCGCGCGGAAGAACTGCCTCACAAACAGGCCGAGCATGAGCGACTAATGTCGGAACTCAGCGCCATCTCGAATGACCGTCTCGTGGAGCTCGAAGACAAGATCAACGAACTCAAAGAACAGTCTGCAACATGGGCTACGGAAGAACGTTCCATCCTGCGGAAAGGTGGTCACCGGGAAATCCGCCTGGCGGAAAACGACCTCGCGACCCGCCAAGAAGAAGCCTCGCGCCGGGAAGATGATTTTTCGAAAATCAAACTCCGCATCGACATCCACGTCCATCATGAGCGCTACGACTCATGGAAACAGGAGGCCGAGGAATTCCATCCCGCCGCCGATGTCCGCGCGAAAAATTTCTCCATGGCCTCCGCTGTCGCCAAGGAGCTGGCATTAAAAACCACCGGAGATCTCAAGGTCGCAATGCTGGATTTCAAAAACGCCTTCCATCCGAAGTTCGACGACCTCCCGGAGGACGGCAGCGACACCGCGCCCTACGAGCGCATCCTCGCAGTCATCGAGGACGCGGACATCCCGAAGTTCGAGAAAAAATCCGCGACCGAGCGCAAGCGTTGGGAATCGCTTTTCCGCACCCAGGTTCTCAGCCGCATGCAGCAGGCGATTAAGAATGTAGAGAACATCATCTCCCTGCTCAACCATCAGCTCAAGCGCCCCATTGGCCACGACCGCTACAAGATCGGCAAGACCCCGAATCCGGATTTCCGAATCTACCGCGAACTGATCGATCTCAACGCCCTGCACCACGAGGACGAGCTGTTTTTCGCCAGCATGGGCGGCGAACTAAAAGACGCGCTCCAGCTTTTCCTGAAAACGCTGGTCCAGAATGCGAACAGCCCGGAAGCCGCCCGGCTTCTCGATTACCGCCAGTATTTCGACTACGACCTGCTCGTCACCGATGTCCGCGATCCCGATGGGAAGCCGGTCAGTGTTGATAAACAGAGCGGGAAAATGTCCGGCGGAGAAAACCAGAGTCCGTATTTCGTCGCCATCCTCGCCAGCTACCTGCACGCCTACAATCGCCACGAAGCGCGGCGGAAAGAGCCGTCCCTAGCCCTCGTCCCCATCGACGAGGCGTTCTCAAAACTCTCCGGAGAGCGCATCCAAAACTGCCTTCAGGCCATGGCGGAGCTGGATCTCCAAGGTATGTTTTCCATGTCCTCCGGCAACATCCCCTACGCCTTCAGCCAGTGCGATGAGCTAATCATTATCACACGAAAAGAAGAAAGACGCGGCACCAGAGTCGGCGTCCGCAATGTCCCCGTCGTCCTCTTCCGCGACTCCGATGAAGGCCGCGAGTGGATCAAGGAGACTGGTATCGAAGGGTAACGCAGTGGCGTTCTCCAGATTGCCACGTTTCCTTGCTTATCAGCACTTGACGGTGGCCCTCTGGAACGAGCGGGTTGTGCCAAGGCTGGGGTAATTCCCGCCAGACAACCGACAGGTGAACAACCGGCAAAAATCAATCCGAAAGCATCTGACCCCATTCACGAATTACCGACAGGCCAACCCACTGAGAACCGGTTCCCCCGTTGAACCCAAAATCCCCCACAATGCAATCTTCATCCCCCATTCCACAAAGGCTCTCTACTATTTCCCTGGGAACTTGTGATTCTTTCCCTCCCGGCCTTCCGGCAATGGGGAGCGGCGGGGGGCGTGGCACGGTTGAAGGTTTTTGCCCGATTACCGACAGGCCGACGAACGGAAAATCCCCCATTCGCCCCGAAATCTCCCCTCGATCTCAACACCGATCCCCGTAGGTATCAGGTTTACGGCGCAAGCCCTACAACGGGACTGTCCCTATGCGATACCTATGCGATATTGAGAATCTCCTCGACCTCGTCTCGTGACGGGATGTGCCCGAGGATCTTGCCCACGATCTCCACAACCTGCTCGTCGCCATTCGGATGGTAGAAATAATGACGCTTTCCATGCCATTCG
>CAJJBR010000143.1 GCA_905182475.1 Akkermansiaceae bacterium
ACCTGCATGAAGGCAATTTATGCAACTAAAGCAACGCCGTCAACCTGGATGGCTACGGCAAGTCCCCGCAGTTCCCGCGATGTGAAAGAGTTTGAGACGAAGAGTAAACATGCTCCGCCTTCGCCTGCCTCACCTCCCGCAGTTCCCGCGATGTGGAAGAGTTTGAGACGTAATTCCTCGCCCTTCCGGATATCCCTCGCGAAAACTCATCCTGGAGTTGGCAATGCCGCTGAACTCCCAATTTGATGCGATAGCAATCGCATCTAATCACCACTACGCATCCTCCTCAGTTGCGGCAGAAAATCGAAATGCGTGTCGTCGCTGAGGAGCGTTGCGCCGCTGATATACGCGGTGGCGGCAATTCAAACGTGGTTCGTAGGGATCTTGGTTCCTCTCTGCTGGAGATAGTTCATGAACAGCCCGAAACAGTCGGAAATATTAAAATCCTCTCCGAACTCATCCGGGCAGCTCCCCGCGCAACGCTCCAGCCCATTGGTTTTCTTTTTATCGACAATACCCAGGCCGCTTTTCACAGCTTCCTTCAGCACAGTATTCATTGAAACCCCGCGTTCAGCCGCTTTGGCTTTGGCGGCAGACACCCATTCATCTTCCAACTGTCTGATCGTCACCTGAGTCAGGTATGCACTATATACCAATAGTGTATGCAGTCGGCTCCGTGCAGCCAACCTTGATGACAGCAGTGACCCGCACGATCCATCCGTAGCTGCCCGCAGACTCGCACGATGTGGGTAGAAGAGTGGCGGCGAGCGCAGATCGTCGCTACGACTACCCGTTCAGCTTCGCGAGGCTCTTAGGAAGGAAAATTCCGTTTTTACGGATGAGTTTTCCGTCGAAGTAGATCTCGCCGCCGCCCCAGTCCTTGCGCTGGATGTTTACCATGTCCCAGTGGATCTGGGAGTTATTGCCGTTGTCGGCGTCTTCGTATGCCTGACCTGGGGTAAAGTGGAAGGAACCGGCGATTTTTTCATCGAAAAGGATGTCGCGCATTGGCTCGCGGATGACGGGGTGGAAACCGAGGGCGAATTCTCCGATGTAGCGTGCGCCGGGATCCGTATCGAGGATGCGGTTGAGCTCCTTGGTTTTTGATCCTGCCTCAGCTTTGGTGATTTTTCCTTTGGTGAATTCCAGACGGATCGAATCAAAGGCAATTCCTTGGTAAATGGTCGGCGCATTGTGACTGACCACTCCTTCGACGGAATTCTTTACTGGTGCGGTGAAAACTTCTCCGTCCGGAATATTGTAGTTGCCTCCGCAGACGATTGCCGGAATTCCTTTGATGGAAAATTTCAGATCCGTGCCAGGGCCTTTGATATGCACCTCCTCGGTCTTTTCCATGAGGCGCTTGAGTGCATTCATGGAAGGCAGAAGTGCCTTGTAATTGAGAAGGCAAACATCGAAGTAAAAATCCTCGAACGCCTCAGTGCTCATGCTTGCCTGTTGCGCCATGGAAGCGGTGGGCCAACGGAGGACGCACCACTTCGTTTTCTTGACCCGGTAGTCGATGACGGGACGCATGTGTTTCATTGCGAGCGCCATCGCCGCCTGTTTCACATCGGAAGTTTCCGAAATATTGTGGCTACCGCGGATTGCGATATAGGCGTCCATGTCCTCCATCTCCGCGAGGAGTTGCTTCGCCATGATCCCATACTGAGTATCATCCGCCCCATTGATCATTTCCCGGGAAATCCTCGACTGATGAATGCGGACGAACGGGATCCCCTTCTTGCGCCGGACTTCACGGATCAGTGCGATGCCAATGGAATCGGGCACATCGTAGAGATCGAGAAGGACTTTTTCGCCTTTTTTCAGATCAATGGAATAGCCGGCCAACTGCTTGGCGAGGGCGTCAATTCTTGGGTCGTGCATGCGGTCTAAAATTCAAATTTCAAATCCCAAAATTCAAAATGGGAAGACTGTCTATCCTAGTCATTCGAGTAGGAAGACTCGACGCGCTGAGCGACATCGCGATAGCCGTAATCGACTTCGTAGATTTGTTTGAAGCTGTCGAGAGCTGCAGACTTGTCGCCCATGTCGCAGTTGATCAGGCCTTTTTCATAGAGCACTTCCTTCTTGGTTCCGTCCATTGCATGGAGGTCGGAGAGCGCATCGGAAAGCTGCTTGATGGCAAGGTCGAACATCCCCTTTGCGCGGAAGGTGCGCCCGAGGAGAAGGAGAACCTTGGTCCGGATGTGCGGATTCCGTGTCGCCTGCTGGAGGTGAGGAATCGCGGCAGTGTGGTCGCCGCTTTTGTAGAGTGCGTTGCCGAGTTCGTAGCGGAGCTGCGGATCGGTCGGGTTCTGATCCACGCGTTTCTTCGCTTCATCCACCTGCTCGGCAAGACGTGCGTTGCGGCGCTCAGCCAACTGGGATTTAAGTTCTTCGTTTTCGGGATCGGCGGCAATGCCTTGCTCCAGTGCAACAAGCTCCGCCTCAAGCGCACGGTCGTGCATCATCGCGGATTTCGTAGCGAGAGCTACGTCCCCGTTACTACGTGAGTGCGCCCAGTTAAAAAAGGTATGTGCGTTCGCCCAGTCTTCAAGTTGCTCGTAAATGCCCGCGAGTTCCTTGGAGGCGCCGAGGTTATTTGGATCAGCATTATATTTTTCGATGACCTTGTCGCGACGGACCTCAAGCTGCTCTCGGGTAAGGCCGGTCCGACCTGCTTTTTCCAGCTCCTCGTTTGCTTCGGCATCACGCATGAGGTCTTTCATACTGGTATTTTCATCCCAGCGTGCCTTTTGCATGGAGGCACGGGCGGATGAATCCTTCGCGCCTTTGATGGCTGCGGAGTCCGTCGGAGCGTGCTTGATAATATCGTTGTAAACCTCGGCCGCCTTGGTCGGAACTTCCCGGCTGAGATAGTGTTCGGCCAGCTTGTGAAGCAGCTTGACGTTTTCAGGGTTGTGCTTGCGTATCGTTTCGAGTGCGAATGCAGCGGTATCCAGCAGTTCCAACTTAATTGCGGTATCGAATAGGAGATCGTTGGCTTGATCGCTAAGAGGATCCTTCTCGAGCTCTTTCTCGATGAGCGGCAGCGTGCCGGCAGGGTCTTTTTTCGCCTGACTGGCGAGTTTCATGACGCCCATGCCGCCGCTGGACATCCCGAACAGTCCCTTCTTTTTCCCACCAGTTCCACCGGTGAGCTGAATCTCGCATTTGCGCAAAATTTTCCGTCCTTCCAAGAAACCCGGGGCATCCTTCAATACCGCCTGCAGGAGGCTGACGGCATAGTCGAGATTGCTCATCTGCACCGCACTGAGTGCCTTTAACCACAAGGGCTTGATGTTCGCGGGAAGGTCTTTTTCGGTAATTTCTGCCATGGTCGGGTCGGTTTTTTGAAAGCTTCGCAGTTTCCGGAGCAGGGAGAATTGCGATCGAAATAAAGTGATCGCGGAAGCCCAGCTTGGCAAGCATCAGCTTTCCCCTTCCGTCCACAAAGCTGCTAATTTTTAGCATTGAAGCGCAAATACGGATATGCTACACATCGGCCGCGAGCGATCATTTGAGTCGCTCCGAAGACTCATTATGCCTCCAAGAAACAACAGAAGACGCCGTCCGGGCGGTCGTGGCCGCAAAAGAACCTTTGGACCGAAAAAGGCCAAGGATCCGAATGATGAAGAAAAAGCGGTAGAGGTTGAGGGTGAAATTTCGTCGGTTCTGGCCGGCACGATGTTCCGTGTTAAACTTGCGAGTGACCATGAGGTTCTCGCCCATATTTCAGGAAAAATGCGCAAGCGTTTCATCCGTCTTGTTGTCGGCGACCGTGTAAAAATGGAAATGTCGCCCTATGATCTCACGAAAGCGCGCATTGTTTTCCGTTTGAGCTGAGCGGATTTTCGCTCTTTTTCACTGAGAGGATCACCTATCCCCACTCAGACTGTTTCACGCCGCTTCCTGAACGCATAGATCAGGAACGCTGCGGAGAACAGATACATGAACAGGGAGAGAAACTGGCCTTGGGTCAGAACACCCTCGATGACCCATGCCGCATCCGGCTCGCGGAACTGTTCGGCGAAAATCCGGAAAGTCGCGTAAAGACCAAAAAACAATCCGGTCAGGAGCCCATTGGGAGCTTTCGGGAATTTCACCCGCACCAACCAGAGGATCGCGAACAGCAGTGCGCCTTCAGAAAGGGCTTCGTAGAGCTGTGAAGGATGACGGCTCTCGATGAACGGGGCGATTGCATCGGTAACGGCATCGGAATGGCAGTTCGCATCAAGCAACGCGTGGTAATACGCCATGTTTTTGTCAACGATACGGGGATCGGACGCGATTTGACCCACAACCTTTCCGAATTCCGGATCGACATCCAGCGCTGCAGTGAGAGCAGCATCAAGCCGGCCTGATTCGGGTGCCTTCGAATCCATGAATGCTCCAGGAAATTTCACCGCCCAGGCGACGCTGTTTGCGACGCGTCCGTAGAGTTCACCGTTGATGAAGTTTGCGAGCCTTCCGCAAAAAAGCCCGATGGGAGCCACCACGCTAAGCCCGTCGCCCACGCCAGTCCAAGACACCTTGTGCTTTTTCGCATAGAAAAAGGTAAAAATAGCGACCCCAAGAATCCCGCCATGGCTGGCCATACCACCCTCCCAGACCCGGAATACCAGCAGCGGATCTGCGGCAATCGACCCCCAGCCTTCTCTAGGTATTTGGTAGAAAAGGATGTAGCCCAGCCTCCCGCCAAGGAAGACTCCGAACAGGGCGCAAGCAGCGATGAAGTCCGCGGTTTTTTCCGGAGGTAGCACCCAGAGTTTCCTCTCGGCTAGGCGCTTGAGCAAAAGGTATCCGAAAAGAAAGGCGGCAAGATAAGCCATGCCATACCAGCGCAGGGCAATCCCTTGGGTGAACTGGACGATGATGGGATCGAGCTGATGGACGTAGGTTGCGAACACGGCGGGAGCTTGTACGGATGGAAGCAAACGTCCAACCTTCAATATGGAAACGAACCAATACCCATGTAGGAGGGCTGGCGCTGTTCGGGAAGGGTGAAAAGCGGATCAAGTAGGTCGAGGTATTTGGAAAGATCGTCCTTCCTCCTGTTTGGTTTGGTTTTCAGACGGGCTTTCAGATTCAGGTAATCCTCGAAGGCACCGCTGGTCTCCCGTGCCCGGGTAATTTCGAACCAATCCAGGAAATCCCGTGCGCGATTCGCCTTTCCAGTCATATTTTCACGGGTGCCGGCAAGAGCTATGATCGAGGTATCAAGGTTCTGGGTCTCCCCACTCGCGAAGTTGGAGAGCAGCATCTGATACTCCAGCAGCAAGGAGCGGTAAGAAGGGAAACAGCGATAGCTGAGCCGAAGCAGATCGTCCTGAGCTAGTCTTACTGCATCGATGCGTTCCGGCTCTTCCAATTTACCAACAGTGCTCCAATCAGAAAGTGGAGTCTCGTAAAGGAACCCTTCCACATCATGGTGCCAGATTTTCAACGCCTCAGACAATGCCTTTTCCGTGGCGAAAACGCTGAGCGATTCCGTGAGCGGGGCGGTTCCTTTGTTCGCGAGCTGGAGAGCCCACAATTTTTCAAGACTCGTAGCAGAAAGGTTCAGATCAGGAAAATGCCTTCTGAGTAAAGCTGGCATTTCTCCCTGGAACTCGGGTAGCGCCGAGAGGAAATCGCGGATCCCGGATTTTCCATCCGGTTGCTCCAAAAGTGCCATTACCAACGCTCCCGAAGAAACCCGAAACGCAGCCTTTGAAACTGAATCAATGGAGCCGAATTCTGCGTCGGTCACGGCAAATAAATCCTCCGGCTTGAAAATCCCTCCGTGTTGGAAAAGAGCATCGTAAAGCCTGCGGTCAGATTGCTTGAGTCGCCATGCCGAGGCCTCGCGAAGTCCTTCGACAAACCACGGCGGCACCGAGAGAGGAATGTCGGAAGCCGCTTTTCCCCGCTCCCGCAGCCCGCGCGCATGCACCAACGCGGAGGTCACCGCACGCTTGAACGACTCCGGTTGTAAGCCACGACTTAGGTTCACCATGATCTTAAGTTCGTAGCCTTTGTCATTGAACCAAAGGTCGAGCGCCATCGTGCGAAGTGGCACCGGGTTACCTTCCTTACCAAGTAACGCGATACTGATTGGCACCTTCCACTCATCCTCTTCCTCGGTCAGGCGAAGAAGCTCCTGTTTGGTTTCCTCGGCCAGATTCGCAGCCATGCCCCGTGTTGAAGAATCTCCCCCAGAAATCGCAAACTGCTCCGTGTGGCTATAGACTTTTTCATTCCCGGAAAATTTCGGCAACAGATCCTCTACCGGTATTGCCTTCGGCGCGGGTTGTTTTTCCAAGTCCTGCCCCTGTGCCACCAGTAACCCTGAGATTGGAAGCATGAGCTGAAAAATCCGTTTCATTGGGAGCCACCCCTGAACTGGGGTCTGAAGTTGGGGATGAACGATCTAAAAAGAAATGTCACCCTTTTCGGCCGAACGCGTCGGCGGCTGCGGATCGAGTTCGATTTTCTTGTCCTTAATTTTGATCCGCGCCATCTGTTGGAAGCCAAGATCGATCTCCCTTTCAAATAGTGAGGCGATTTTTTGAAACTCAGGCATCACCATGATCAGGAAGCCCTGTGGCACGGTGAGTTGACCGAAACGTCCACCTCGGGTCGGGAATGGGACGAAATCATGGAAACCGCCGCCGTGGAGATGGATCTGGGTTGAAATTCCTTCGGCCGATTCTATTTGCTCGATTTTCAGAAACATCGAGGTAGTGAACGGTTTTCCTGAGATTTCCCGCTCGATAATAATTTCCGCAACGTCCTCGCGCAGCCTTACCCACACGCGCTTCATGCTGACCCATTTAGCTAGTTCGCCGGTCTGTTTTAGCTTCAGCTCGCGGCCTAGCCATTCGTTGAGTTCCTTCTCCGTAAGCACCACGGAATAATCCCCTTCGATAGATTTCATCAGCACAGCCTCCATGTCACGCGGAGGGCTGGTAGGGGTCGTAGCCATGGGCGCATTCCCACCGAGATCGGAGAAGTCCTGCGGTTTACTGATGAAAAAGAATGCCGCTCCCAGCCCCACGATCACTAGGAATACAATCAGGCCGAACAGCTTGCCTAGGCAGCCGCCCTTGGGTTTTTCTTCTTCGTTTTTTGGCATCGGGTAAATTTCTTAGCAGTTAAGGGGGCGCATTGCAAAGCTCGGGTTTTGGGAAAGCGTTCGCTACGCGTCACCTGAGGATTTTGCCGTAGGCTTCGATTCCGCTTTCTTCTCCGGCTTCGATTCTTTTTTCTCGGGAGGTTTGTCCGCCTTTGCACCCTTCTGGTAAGAGGCCGAACGGTAGTCCGTCTGGTAGAAACCGGAACCCTTGAAAATGATCCCGCCCCCAGTGCCAAGCAGGCGTTTCACCTTCCCCTCGCAATCGGCTTCGGGACAATCCGTGAGCTTTTCGTCTTTCATACTTTGGAAAACTTCAAAGCGTTTCACACATTCAAGGCACTCGTAATCGTAATTTGGCATCTTCGTTTTAAATGAATTTTCCGGCCGTTCCGTGGCCGAAGTCACTTGACGATAGCGAAGCCTTTCAGATCTGGCAACGGGGCAATTTGCTCCTCGAAAACCTCTTTAATATGGTGCGCCACCGCAGAATCCTCTAGCAGATCACGTAAAAATTCAGTCACCTCATCCGTTTCCCCGGCGATGATCAGCTCCACCGTCCCGTCGGGCAGATTCCGCACCGTTCCCAACACATCATAGCCCCGCGCCAGATCCTTCGTCGTATAGCGGAAGCCCACCCCCTGCACCCGTCCCTCATAAATCACGCGTTTTGTTTCCATTCGGAGAAAACCTGCCCGGAAACCAAGAGAAATTCAATGCGTGGTTTCCATTCCGATGATGAAAATCTAGTGCTGCGTCACACAAAAAAAGATGATTATTTTCTGAGCCTTTTCAAAAAATGACAACCTGAGTACCCACAAGGAGTGAAAGTGGTGAGCAGAAACCTTCAACTCCAACGGAGTTACGTATTTCAAGCCCGGGATTGGCGCAGTGGAGCGGAGCCGACCCCCTGAACTCCGCCCCTATATCCCAACCCCAACGGGGATGCGTCCGTGCCGGAATCAATCCCAGGCGTATTTTCCGTCTCGAAATTCTGGATCGCGGAGGAAAAGAAGGTGGTCTTGCGCGATTCAGGGCGGATAAAATTGCAATCAACCAGGGATTCTTCGACCCACCATTATTTAAAAATGGATTCGCCGTCGTCCGTCGCGCCACCGTTGACGATAAAAGCGACATCCGAATCATGGTGATCACCCGCAAAGGAGAGATCCTCTGGAAGGGCGAGGGACAACATTAGGAGGCTGTAACGCGTCCCACAAACCACGGGATTTTCAAATCCTGAATCGTATGCTACTAATCTTCATCATGAGCGAGATCCACTACACCCGCCTTCCCTCACCCATCGGGGAGATCACCCTCGTCGCCTCGGAAAAAGGCCTACGGGGCGTCTACATGGAAGAGCACAATAAAGCCCCGCTCACCCCGGCTCTCTGGGAAGAAAACCCATGCCGCTTCGCAAAAGCCACCAAGCAGTTAGCAGAGTATTTTTCCGGAAAGCGGAAAACCTTCGACCTCCCACTCGATCTCTAAGGCACTCCTTTCCAGCTCCAGGCATGGCACACCCTTTTACAAATCCCCTTTGGAGAAACCCGCAGCTACGGCGAGCAAGCAGCCCTGATCAATAACCCAAAAGCCGTCCGTGCCATCGGCCTCGCGAACGGAAAAAATCCCATCTCAATCATCGTCCCCTGCCACCGCGTCATCGGAAAAAACGGTAGCCTCACAGGCTACGGCGGCGGACTGGAGAGGAAGCGGTTCCTACTGGAACTGGAGAAAAGATAAATTGCGATCCAGTCACGATTCGGTATGCATAAGGCATGTCTTACACTGCGATACTCCTAAAAGACCCTGACGGTGGTTATGTCGCCCAAAATCCCGAAACCGGCACTTCGACCCAAGGGGAAACCATTGACGAAGCTTTGGCAAATCTCCGCGAAGCGACCGAACTTTATCTGGAAGAATTTCCCGCGGCTGTCACCTCGCCCGCACTGATGACCACTTTTGAGCTTTCGCATGCCTAAGCTACCACCAATCGGGAGCAAAAAGTGCATCGCAGCACTCCAAGCGCTCGGTTTTTCAGTCATACGCCAAAAGGGCAGTCACATCGTAATGCGGCGGGGAGAGTCGGAATGTGTTGTGCCTAACCACAAGGTATAAAGTATTTGAAAGCACTGGGATTTGACGAAACCATCTACACCATACCACCCAAACCAAGCAGAACCCAGCGGCACCCCTAAAAGAATCCGAGCCGCAAATTAAACGGAAAAGTGCGCTGCTTAGGTGCGCAACGTGTGCTTGGATTTTTTTTCCGTGGTATTTCACCTTCTTCTATGGCGGCATAACCGGAACATCGAGATCCCAACCGCCACAAATTCAGCGATCACGATCCCAATGGATGAGCTAACAAAGTGACATGCTGATTGCTGAAATTGCTCCAGAAGCCTTGAAGCTTCCGCCGAGGGAAAGGGCACTTCTCGCCGCCTCGCTCTGGGAAAGCATCGGCGATCCCTACCATCTCGCCGCCGATCTTGACGACGAGGAGGCGATCAGCCTCGCCCTCTCACGGGATGCCGAAATCGAGTCAGGCCAGGTCAAAGCCCTGTCGCACGCGGTACTCATGGGTCGGCTCAGGGGATGAGGATCGAGTATCACCGCTTCTTCGCCTTTTTCCGCCCATACTTCACCTTCTTCTGCGGCGGCATCACAGGGGTGGCGTTTTTGAGGGTTGCGATCTGGTCTCGGAGGTGGGCGGCGCGTTCGAATTCCAGCTTCGATGAGGCGTCACGCATTTCCTGCTCAAGCTCGGCGATGACTCGGAGTTTGTCGTAGGCGCCCTCGTCTTCGGCGACGATGGAGGCGTTGAGCTTGTCGGCGTGCGCCTTGCCTTTTTCGTGGGTGTGGAGGCTTTGCTGGACGGAGCGGATGACGGATTTCGGGGTGATGCCGTGTTCCTCGTTGTGGGCGATCTGGCGGGCGCGGCGGTAGTCCGTGACTTTGATGAGGGCCTCGATGGAATCAGTGTAAACATCCGCGAAGAGGACGCACTCGCCATTGATGTGGCGGGCGGCGCGGCCTGCGGTCTGGATCAGGGAGGTTTCGTTGCGGAGGAAACCTTCCTTGTCCGCATCGAGGATGCAGACGAGCGAGACTTCGGGGAGGTCGAGCCCTTCCCGGAGGAGGTTGATACCGATGAGAATATCAAAGGTAGCAGCACGGAGCTGGCGGAGGATTTCCACGCGCTCGATGGCATCGATATCGGAATGGAGGTAGCGGCATTTCAGGCCAGTGCCAGATAGGTATTCGGCGAGATCCTCGGCGGTTTTCTTGGTGAGCGTGGTGATGAGGACACGCTCGCCTTTCTCGACACGCTGACGGCACAGCTCAATGGTCTCATCGATCTGAGCCTTGAGCGGGCGGACGCTAAGGATTGGGTCGAGCAGGCCTGTGGGACGGATGATCTGTTCGACCACGAGATTCGTACCAAGCTTTTCCGGATCAAAATCAGCGATGGGTTCCGCGTTTCCTGAGGCTTTGATCTTAATTTTCTTGAGCTCGAATGGAATGAACCCGGTGTCTCCGGGGCGGCCTTTCACTGGGATGTATTTTTTGTTTTCTGGGCGGGAGTTGACGATATCGAAGACGCCTGGAGTCGCGGAAACATAGACACGCTGGTTGGTCATCTGCATGAACTCGTCAAACCGGAGCGGACGGTTGTCCATAGCAGAGGGCAGGCGGAAGCCATGCTCGACTAGGGTGGTCTTACGGGATTTATCGCCCTCGAACATGCCACCGATCTGCGGGATGGTGGCGTGGGATTCATCGACAAGCAGGAGGAAATCGCGCGGGAAGAAATCGAGCAGTGTGTGGGGACGTGAGCCGGGGGCTCGTCCTGTTAGATGTCGGGAGTAGTTCTCGATGCCTTGGCAGAAACCCATTTCCGCCATCATTTCCAAGTCATACTCCGTCCGCATGCGGAGGCGCTGGGCTTCGATGAGCTTGCCTTCCTTTTCCAACTCCGGGATGCGCTGATCGAGTTCCTCGCGGATCTTCTTTCGGGCGACTTTCATTTTATCGCCAGCAGTGACGAACTGCTTGGCGGGGTAAAGAGTATGACTTTCGAGGATTTCGATGACGTTTCCGCTAGTGGTGTGGATGGAAGAAACGCGCTCCACTTCATCGCCGAAGAACTCGATTCGGATGGCCGTGTCATCTAGATAGGCGGGGTGAACTTCGACAACGTCTCCGCGCACCCGGTATTTCCCGCGACCGAAGGCGATGTCGTTCCTTTCGAAAAGGAGACTGACGAGTGAGTTCAAAAGCTGCTCGCGGCTGATCTGCTGACCTGTCCAGACAGGGAACATCATGTCCTTGTAATCGTCCGGCGAGCCGAGTCCGTAGATGCATGAGACGGATGCGATGACGATGGTGTCCTCGCGGGTAAGCAGCGAACCCATGGTGGATAGCCGGAGTCGCTCGATCTCCTCGTTTACGGAAGAATCTTTCTCGATATAGGTATCGGAGCGCGGGATGTATGCCTCCGGCTGGAAGTAATCGAAGTAGGAGACAAAATACTCGACGGCGTTGTGCGGGAAAAAGTTTTTGACCTCGGAGTAGAGCTGAGCCGCCAAAGTCTTGTTGTGGCACATAATAAGCGCCGGCTTGCCATGGCGGGCGATGAGGTTCGCCATGGTGAAAGTTTTCCCCGAGCCAGTTACTCCGAGGAGTGTCTGGTGTCTGTTCCCTGCTTCGAGGGATTTCATCAGTTTCTCGATGGCCTGATGCTGGTCGCCCTGGGGGCTGTATTCACTGGAAAGACGGAACGGCATGCGGGGGAAAGATGGACTGGTGCGGGGATTTTTCCAGAAGGGAAAATCGGAAAGGGGATTTGAATGAGGAAACCAGGAAGGGATTTGGGGGGAGGGTCTTTTCCCTGCATTCCTGCCTTCCTTATTGAAAAATTTCTTCGTGAAACATGCGACAATCGCGCGTTTGTGGTGTTGAATAGCGAATGGAGACGAAATCCGACGGAATCTGGGGAAGGGTAAAGCCCCTGTGGCCTTACGCCCTTCTAGTTTTCGTTGGGGTTTCTGCGTATTTTCTGACGATTCTTGCGATTCCGGACAAGACAAGCGCCACCCGATCTACAGAGGGCGTTCCGGTTCGTTCGTCTTATCCGGAGCGAGAGGAGCCGGTGAAATTCCGCAAGGCAGAGCGTCTCAAGGGGAGTAGACTAGATTACCAATCAATGGACAACGGCGCGATCCCGAACCAACGGGTGATCGCATTCAAGGACAGGGCATCACTGAAAGCATTTCTCGCGAAACTGGGCGACGGAGTGAACCTGCTTGGCCGCCTCGACAAGCTAAACTCCCTCCTTGTCGGCTTCGGAAACGAAGACGATTTACTCGGACTGCTCAACGGATCCGAGGAGACTTCGTTCATTTTTCCAATCAATATTCCTGATTTCGAAACCGTCGGAGCACAAGATGGTGCGGTCGCGCTTGGGAACGGATTATTGAGATGGCTTGGGATCGACGGTGACAATTCTCTTTGGGGCACCGGTGTGAAGGTGGCCATTCTTGATACGGGGATCGCCGACCACCTCGCATTCAAGAATGCAATCCAACGGATCAACCTCGTCCCTTTACCGGAGAACCCCGCCGATCTCAACGGCCACGGAACCGCGGTGGCGACACTCATTTTCAGTGACAACCCGTTTGCTCCCGGTATCGCACCTGGGGCGACTCCGATTTCGGTTCGCATAGCGGATGACAATGGCGGATCCAACAGTTTCCTCATAGCCCAAGGAATCGTAGCGGCGGTAGATGCTGGCGCGCAGCTCATCAATATTTCCCTAGGTGGGCAGGGAAACAGCAGCTTGGTAGATAATGCTCTGGCTTACGCACAAGAGCGTGGGGCGGTGGTCGTTGCCTCGGCTGGAAACAGCGGCAAGGAGGGAGTGATGCAGCCCGCAGCGAGTTCTTCCGTTCTCGCGGTTGGTGCAGTGGATGCCAATAACCAGCACATGGCATTTTCCACAACTGGATCCGAAGTCGCCCTCTCAGCAGCAGGGTATGGAGTCAATGTCGCTTACCCCGGAGACAAGGCTGCGCAAGTCAGTGGCACATCTTTTTCCACCCCGGCAGTGACCGGCACACTTGCCGCAACAATGTCTAACGGCACTTCGCAAATCATCACGCCAATTGCTGCCGTTTCACGGATGAATTCAAATCTCAACGACATCGGAAACCAAGGAAATGACATCCAAACTGGCGGTGGAGTCCCGGACATGTGGAGGATCCAAAACACAGGGAACAGTGGAATTTATGACGCAGCTGTAACCTCCGTCTATACCGAAGACCACAAAATTCAGTTACTCATCCAGAACCAGGGGACGGAAACATTGGTCAACGCAGCAGTCACAGTAAACGTCAACGGTGTCCCCACACACGCTAACATCACGACCCTCGCAGTCGGCGATACCCGGGTTATCACTGTTCCTGTTAGCGGCACCGAAGGCTTGAACATCCAAGGCAGCGTGCAACTCTCGGGAGGTCAAGCCGACCAACGCCCTTCCAATGATTCGATTTCCCGGACGACTCCTACTGCTGAGCCTTAGCCTCTGTTTTCCTGGCTGCGCACCCGACTTCTACCAAGCGGAGAACCTCAGCGCTAAGCCCTTCAATCAACTCGACCTGGCGGGCAACGCATGCGGCCCTGCGGCCTTGCTGAATTCCTACCGCTTCGGAAAGCCGCAGTGGCGGAAACTTTCCGAGACGCCTCCCGGTCTCTCCGACCGCCAACGTATCCGCTCCATTGCACGTGGCCCTGCAATGCGCGAGTCATCTTCCCTGCCGGGGCGCGCCAGATGGAGCCGAAACGGAATCAACCTCTCCGATCTGCGCGACGTGGCGAATGAAATTGCACAGCCCCACATGCTCCCGGCCATCTCGGAAGAAACGCTTTTTCTCAACGCCGGCGAGAGCCAAGGTGCGTTTCTCCTCCGGGTGCGTTCGCGCCTCGTCCGATCCCTGGGCACCGGATTTCCGCCAGTCCTCAGCATCCGCCGTTTTGTGAAACGCAACGGGCAGTGGATCGCCATCCAGGGACATTTCGTGACGATCACTTCCGTCCCCGGAGCCATTGCATCCAGCCAAACCTCATTCCCGGTAAAATATATCGATCCCTGGGGCGGAAATTTCGGAGAAGGAATCATTCAGATCAACGGGAATTCGTTTATGGGAAATGATCCTGCCAAAAACCCGAATCTCCAAGCCGCCTTCCCACGAACCGTGGTGGGGAAAAGGCTTGTCCGGCGGGACGAGGAAACCGTTCTCGCGGTTTCGGCGGTGCTTGGTCGTTTCTAATCTCGGGGAAAAGGCGTTATTTCCGCCACACGCCAGCTAGCCACCCGTGTTCTCGGTGTGATTCCCATACTGTCCCTCCCGCCCGATACCAGCCTAACTCCCGCTGGTAACGTAGAGATGCTCGGCTCCTTTGAATGCGCAACGAAGCTGGCTGGTTCAAAGCTTATCATGGTTCTCGGCCATGAGGCATGCGGAGCTGTGAAAGGTGCATGCGCCAAGGCGAAAATGGGCAATCTCACCGCAACTGCTTGAGAAGATCAAGCCAGCTGTAGATGCAGTGAAAGACGATTTCCCTGAAGATCAGCAGAACTCCAAGAAGGGTGTAATTGAAAGTGGTGGGCAAAAACCTTCAACTCCAACGGAGTTACGTATTTCAGCCCGGGGTTGGCGCAACTCAGTGAAGCCTACCCCGGGACAACGGCACCAAAAAATCTATCAACCCCAACGGGGTTGGGATATACGGGGTCGGGAGTTCCCAGGGTAGCCTCCGCCCTGCTCCGGCAACCCCGGGCTAAAATCCGTATCCCCGTTGGGGATGAAGAACCTTCGCCACCCAGTTCAAAAATAATCCTGCCCACCACTTTCAGTTACACCCCTCCAAGAACCTAGATTTTGTAACCAAGGTCGTGGAGGAAAACGTCAGGATCACAGTCGCAGACATTCGCAAGGACAGCCCAGTTCTTGCCGAGCTTGAGAAAACCGGTGACATCAAAATCGTCAATGCCATCTACTCGCTCCACACCGGGGAAGTGACAGTTCTCGACTAAGAGCGATTACCGAAAACACAACAACTTAGCCTCGGCCGGGAGCCCTCACTCGCTTCTGCCCGGGGCTTTTCCATTTTCATCGGGGAGCTTTGACCACCTGATACCAAGCGTTTGCACCGAGGATCTTCCCGCCAGATTTTGTCCGCAGGCCGACCATGTTGATGTGGTGCAAGTAGCCTTCTTTCAAACCGCCAATGTCCAAAGTAAGCGTGAGGCCGTCGCTGGTGAGCTTCGCATCCTTCACCTCCATTGCTTGCTTATCCACTTTGGGGGACCCGTAGGTAGCATGGTATTTGTAGGTGTGGCTCTCGACAGCGAGTTTCCCAAGGGTGGACGGATCAATCGGTTCGCTGAAGCGGAGCGCGAAACCATTTTTCAGCGCCTTAATTTTATCCAGTGAAGCAAAAGGCTTGCCGTTCCACTTGATCCTCATGATGCCCTTGCTACCTGGCCATGAAAGAGCCGTCCTACCCACATAGATCGAGCCGTCCTTTCCGAAAGCCATGCGGTTGTTGCCCTTTCCAAGCGGAGAATCGTTAAAAACCGGAACCAGTGCTGTTTGAAAAACGCCGTCCACTTCATCTTCAAGAACGCGCACGAGATTCGGCTGATTCATTTCTCCGATCAGGGTTTGTCCGGTCATTCCACTCGGAAGCACACCTTTCGGAATCACAACGGGTCGCGTTGGAGAATTGGCCAATTCTCCTTGCGGAAAATACCCAGCGGCAGGCTGCTGCAGCTCGGATAACTCTTTAGAATCGACTTCCAAAGGACTCCTACCGTCCCACCCTTTCCCCCAAACGAGTGATGCAGGATGTCCGTAGAAACCACCTTTTTTCACATCATAAAGGGGGCTGGTCGGTCTCCAGTCACCTTGATTATCCGTGATCAGTAGTCGGCCTTTCGCGTCGAAACCAATCCCGTTCGGGGATCGGAAACCACTGGCAAAAGGCTCCATTTTCGAACCATCCGGGGAAATCTTTAAAACCCATCCGCGGTACGGAACACGCGAGTACATCCTACCTGCCTTACCTTTGTTCTTATTCCAGTTACCCCTGTCAGACATCGCGGCACGATCCAGCTCACCGATCGTGGAAAATTCGCCACGGATTTCTTCACGCATCGAAGCGCCGTTCGAGGCAATTCCCAGCACAATGTAGAGATTGCCTTCCGCGTCCTTCGCAGGACCGTAGGAGAACTCGTGGTAGTTTCCACTCATGCCAAAGTCGTCAAAAACGGTTTCGTATTCATCGGCACTACCGTTCCCATCCGTATCTTTCAAACGGGTCAGTTCCGGGCGCTGCATGACCAGGATGCTGCCATCGTCCTCAATGAGCATTCCCAAGGGCTCGTGGAGGCCACTCGCGAAAAGTGACCACGAACTACTAGAAGGATCGTAGATCATCACTTCCCCACGGTGAAAAGCGAAGGCGATGCGCCCATCCTTCATCGTTCCCATGGCACCGACCTGTGGATCAACTCCTGGAGGATTCGGAATATTTTCAAACTCAAAATTCTCCGTCCATGCAAATGCTGGGAGGCTAAAAAGGCAGTATAACAGAACGGTTTTAGCTTTCATTTCAGGGAAAAGGTTATGGTGAATTCGGATGCATCTATTGGATCGAGCGTCAGGATATTTTTGCTCCAGCTACCTTTTTCGCTTGTGTATTGGACATCCTGAGTTGATGAAAAATCGAGAATTAATCGCTTAGCCGGAGCCGGGGAGACAGTGAAAGCCCTAGTGAAGCCATCCCCTCCCTCTTTCGCGGAGGGCTTCTCGGTAATATCCAGACCAGCTACCGTGTAGCGGAACACGGGAAGACCGGCCTCCATTTTATAGCCTAGGAATTTTCTCTCGCCCAGTGGCTCGAACGGTGAGGAATTCTCCAGATAACGAATCTCACCCTCTATCTTTGCAAGCCCATCCCCGTTTCTTTTCCAATACGGATATCCGTCAATAAACCCACCCGTCCAAGCATAGCGAAAACGTGATGTCCCAGCATCCCAACAGACCGAAGTATCCCCGTCCAAGGCGACTGCGATGGCTGCGGGTCCAGCATCCGGCATAAAGATACGCTGCACCTGAGGGCGGCTGGTGTGTGTCGGTGAGGCCCCGTAGGGATCACCACCTTTCTGCACCTTGATCTTCACTTCTTTTGAAATTCCCATCACATGGGTATAGATCTCCCGGAGTCCGCCCTCGCCAACGTGAACCATCGAAGGCATCTCAATCGCGCCATCCCTTTTTCTCTCCGGCGCAATCGACCATTTCACAAACTCATCCGGTTTGCCTTCATAGAGCTTGCGGATCTCGACCAGGGAGGGACCCACAACCATTTGGTCGAGCAGGTGGCAGGCGGAGCAGTTTGTAGTGAAAAGCTGCTTCCCGTCGGGAGACGCTTGGGAGATTGCCATCGAAGCGGCAAGAAACAAAATCGATTTCATGTGTTATGATCTGCAGAAGGGTTTTCTCGCGGAATGTACATAACGTCTCGAGAAGCGCAAATCTGTCAATTCGGAGTATTGAGAGGGCATGATTGATCATGGCAGGCAAACGGCTACGGTTTCACCGTGACTATGGTTCGCCAACCGCAAGAACACTCCACTCCTCTATGGCTGTGGCCGAACTTACTTGGGCTGGACGCCCCGCTTGTCGCGGTTTCGTGGCAAATCCTTTTCGCCCGATGTTTCGAAGTCGAACTACCACTGGGCGTCCACTTAGTTCTCGGACTCAGCGTATGGTGCATCTATTTGGCGGACAGGCTCTACGATGTTTCCCGGGCGGAGAATTTTCGGCACGCCACACCACGCCTCAGTTTCACAAAGCAGCACTTTAGGGTGCTCTCTACGGCAACTGCCTTGGCAGGCTGTATGAACCTATACCTCATCTTCCGTTTTATCCCAGGGCATCTACTTGTTCACGGACTGATCACGGCTGGACTGCTAGCGGTCTACTACGCGTTCCGGTTCGGTTCGTCCGAAAAACTCGCAGCATTGATCCCAAGGGAAATCATGTGCGGGATGGTTTTTGCGATTGGATCGGCGATTGCCACCTTCTCATACGGACGGACGGAAACATCTGGCATCGATTTCATCGGGGCGGTGGCGATGCTAGGGCTGATTTGTTCCGCGAGTTGCATCCTGATTTCCGTCTGGGAGCGCGATGAGGACCTCGCGAGTGGCGACCGGTCGATTGCCTCGGAAAGTCCGGGTATTCCGGCCTTCTTCCCAAGGATGCTTCTTCCACTTTTTTTGCTCTTTGTCATCCTAGCATTCACCGAACCATTGCAAATCTATCTTTCCGGTAGCTTGTCAGCGCTCGCGCTCTACCTGATGGTTCGCTTTGAAAACAGACTCTCCCCCACCCTTCTGCGGGTATTGGCCGACGCGGTTCTTCTGACGCCCCTTCTGTTCATTGCCTTCACATAGAAGCACGATTCTCAGATCCCGAAGACCTTTCCGACCACGCCGAAGACACTTTCCCAGATTCTCGCGACGGGATTTTTCCTACCACCAGTGACCTGCTGCTGAATGACATAGCCGGAGCCTTGGAAGAAATCATCGAAAAGCGCGTTTTTTTCCCAGACGTATGCCACAAATGTTTCCGCACGTTTCGGGGAGTAATTCAGATGCGGGCTGAATGCGGCAGTAAGGTGGCTGTTCACACGCCGGCCTGGCATGCTAGGTAGGACAGCTTCCACTTGGGTACCGCGCTGCGCGGAGAAGACGAGTTTCACCGGCCCCTCAACGATGAGGTAGCGGAACTGGATATTCACCCAGGAATGGAGCTTCCAGAAAACCCAACGCGATTTAATTCGGGGCGGGCGATTCAAGGGATGGGTCACGGCCACAAGATAATGCGGCCGGAACACCAATGATTTCCCTTCTGGAATCTCAACGATGGCGAGTTCCTCGGTGGCGTCCTCCTGGGTCGAAAGCGTGATCTGGCCGACTTCCTCACCACTATTTGTAATCCGGGTGAGAACGTAAAGGCCCGCCGCGATACTTGAGAACGGATAGCGCCAGTCGATCAGCCACTTCGTGCCTTTGGAAAAGTTCCCCATCGATCCTTGGAGATAATCTACCTTGGTCATCAGCACCTCACCGGCATCAAGTGAAATTCGCTGAGCCGGGTGGCTGGGAGTTACGCCGATGTCGCCCACCCCTGGAATATCAGAACCTAGAAGGATGGGCTTCGCCCCCTGTGCCATTGGAGCAACGATATAGTAAGCCACAAGTTTCCAGAGCAAGGGAATGAAGATGATCGCAGCCAGAATCCACGCCGCCTTGATCGCGAGGAGACGGAGTTCATTCTTCATCAACGAATCGAACGCGTCCCGCATCTCTTGGACTTCACGGAGTTGACTCTCTTTTTCATCACGGAGTAGTTCCCATTTTTTCAGTTCCTCTTCGCTCTCGCCCCCTTCGATCCTGAGCTGCCGCCTGTCGGATGCCAAATCCGTGATTTCCTCCCGGATATCGCGTTCCTGTTTTGCGATCCGGTCGCGTTTCTTCTTAGCCTCATCGCTACGGAAAAGGTTTTTAATTTTCTCCAACCACTTCTCTAAGTCCTGCCGATCTTTCTCTAGCTCTCTAAGTTTCCGTGTCCGCTCGGCGATATCGACAGAGATAGTTTTCGCCTTCTCAGCTAGTTCACCAACAAGCTGTTTGCTCTCGCTAAGCTCAGCAATCGCCCGTTCGAGTTCACGTTCGTGGTATTTCGCGACCATGGGCGGAACCACGGTGACTACGAAAATCGCCAGCAACAACCCAAGGATGATAGCGTAAACTACCACCTTCCCGGCGAGCCAAGAGATCAGTTTTGCGATAATTCGTGCCATTTTCCCGTTCTTAGTTTCGAGTACGAACGCTCTCGCGCCTGCCTATCAAACGTAAGCGGGGAAAATATCTTTCAACCCTCAATCATCGCGTAGGCATTGTGATGGTGGATTGATTCGAAATTCTCTGCTTCCACCCGGAACCATCCTACATCCGAATGAGCCCTCAAACCAGCTGCCACATCGCGTGCGAGATCCTCTACGAAAACCGGCCTATCGTATGCCCGTTCGGTCACGGCTTTTTCATCCGATCTTTTTAAACCGGCGTAGAGTTCGCAGCTTGAGGACTTCTCGGCGATATCGATGAGTTCCTCGAATGAAAGGCCTTCAGAAGCCTCAACTGAAATCGTAACCGCTCCGCGCTGGTTGTGTGCGCCTCGTTCACTGATCGCCTTCGAACAAGGGCAGAGAGTGGAAACGGGAATCTCAACGCTGTAGAAAAGCGCGTTGTCGCCATCGGCGGAATGGCGGCACTCCATCCCGAGTTCATAGTCCATGAGACTTTTCATCCTGGAGACGGGAGCCTGTTTCTCGCGGAAAATGGTAAACTCGCAACTGACGTGCGCGTGTTGGGCCTGCAACCTTTCGGCAAGGTTACTAGTGAGCAGTTTCAACGAAGCACCGCAAAGGGGATCAGAAAAGCAGTGAAGAGCTTCCACAAAGCGGCTCATGTGAGTGCCTTTGAGATGGGCGGGCAGTTCCACTGTCATCTCGAACTTCGCAACTGTTGACTGTTCAGCTCCATCGGACCCCGCATATTTCGCCGGGTAGCGGAGTTCCTTCACACCCACCCGATCGATAACGATCTCGCGGTGATCGGCTTCGTTTTGCGTATCTGGCAAACCTTGCATCGTTATCCTTGGCTTTGACTCCAGGAGAGAAAAAAGCCCGCCCGATGTTACGGACGGGCTTTGGAATCTATTTCTCCATGCTGTTTCGCGGATTAGCCTATGCCGATTAAGGCATTAGGTTGATCGCGCGGGACTGCTTGATCGCATTGTTGATTTTGCGGTGCAGTTTTGCGGAGACGCCGGTAACTCGGCGTGGAAGGATTTTTCCGGTTTCGGAACAGAATTTACTGAGGACTTCAGTATTCGTAGGAATAAGCTGATCCACGGGGATGTCCTGCTTGCGGCGGGTCATCTTGCGGTTCGCCTTGCGGAAATTGATGCGGCGTTGAATAGTCTTTGGCTCGGACATGATGATTAGCGGAGTTCGCGGTGAAGGGTTCTGCGCCTAAGAAAGTGATTAAATTTCACTTTCTCCAGACGGCCTGGAGTAAGCAGGCTTTTCTTGTTACGGGTGGTTACGTAACGGGATGTTGGTTTGCCCTCGGCTTTTGCTTCGGTGCATTCAAGAATAATGATCTCGCGTGACATGATACTGTTGGTGGAGGGCGGATATTGCTTTAATCGTCATCGCCGTCAAGCGAAACCGTCACAGAATTTCCATCTTCTTGCGGAATCCCTCCACTGAAGCCGACCTCATCGGACGGTTTGAACCTGCGGTTGCCGTATTCCTTCTCCCAATCCGCCTGGCATTCGACGGTAAGACGGGCAAAAGGAATGGCTTCGAGACGTGCGGCCGGGATCTTGTGGCTGGAAATTTCGCAATTCCCGTAAGTGTCGGTTTTGATACGAAAAAGTGCTTGTTCGACCTCGTAGAGTGCATCCTGCTCCTTTGAGAGCAAGGAAAGGGCGAAATCGCGGTCGTAGGCATCGCTGCCTGCGTCTCCCTGGTGTTGGCCGCTGCCGGAGGCTTCACTGCCTTCCGGGCCGTTGCGGATGGTATCGCGGGTCATCCCGGTCATAGATTCCACGAGAGACT
Organism: Akkermansiaceae bacterium; assembly: GCA_905182475.1. GTDB lineage: Bacteria > Verrucomicrobiota > Verrucomicrobiia > Verrucomicrobiales > Akkermansiaceae > Luteolibacter. Next base: position 21,878 of record CAJJBR010000143.1, read on the forward strand.
CGCGCAGATCAACAAGGCGTATGCCTTGCTTCTTGATAAAGGCGGCGGTGTGGCGGCCACTACCGTTCGAAGAGGATTTAGGCATGAAGTCGGCCTTGGGTGGGACGAAACGGGGTTTTGCCGGAGCCGGTGGTGGTGGAGCGCCGCCAAGTGATGGCTTCCTCGAAGCTTTCTTTGCGGTTGGCTTCTTCGGAGCTTTTGACTCCTTTTTGACAACCTTGGCCGGTGCCTTTTTCACGCTCTTCTTTACCGGGGCTTTCTTGGTTACCTTCTTAATCGCCTTTTCCGCTGCAACCTTTTTGACAACCTTGGCCGCTGCCTTCTTTACCGGGGCTTTCTTGGTTACCTTCTTAATCGCCTTTTCCGCTGCAACCTTTTTGACAACCTTGGCCGCTGCCTTCTTTACCGGGGCTTTCTTGGCTACCTTCTTAATCGTCTTTTCCGCTGCAACCTTTTTGACAACCTTTTTCGCTGGAGCCTTATTCACAGCCTTCTCAGCTGTAGGTTTTTTTACAGCCTTTGAAGGGGATTTTTTTACCGCCTTCTTTGGAGCGGATTTCTTAGTAATTTTTTTCGCAGCCATAATAGGGAATCGTTGGAAAATGCATCCCCGATGAGAAGAAAACTTATCAACGAGGGCGCGGTGGATTAGCCCTTGAAACACGCCACTTCAAGAGGAAAGTTCGGATAAGCAAAAATACTTTCGCTATCTAATGGCTCGGGAAGCTTGAAATACCTATTGGCTTCCCTAACCTGCCGGTCCGCCATGCAACTCAGCGCGATCCTAGAATCCCTCCTTATTGCCTCCCAAGATCCCCTTTCCTCCGAGGAAATGGCTCGACTTGTCCGTGCCCGCGTAGCCGAAGCAGAAGACGTCCTAGTCCGGGAAACCGACGAAGGAAAAAAACCTGAAGCACTTCCTGAATGGCTCACGGCTCTTACAAAAACCACACCGGAAGAGATCGATAAGGCCGTAGCTGCCTTGAATTCCGAATACGTGGAGACGCCGCGGGCTTTCACGATCCTTGGGCGACCGAAAGGATGGAAACTCTACACACGCACGGAATTTGCCGAGTTTGTCAGGCATCTATTCCCGGGGCGTAAACCGGAGCGACTCAGCGGCCCAGCCATGGAAACGCTAGCCATCGTCGCTTACCGGCAGCCGATCACCAAGGCAGCCATCGAAGCCGTCCGCGGCGTTTCTTGTGATGGTATGATCCAGAAATTGCTAGACCGCGACCTGGTCCGCATTGGAGGCCGTGCAGAGCTTCCCGGCCGCCCCCTGCTCTATTTTACGACTGATCTATTCTTCGAGCATTTCGGCATCAACAGCATCGACGATCTCCCCAATGCATCCGAACTCCGCCGCGTCAAACTCCCTGAGGCTAAGGAGGAAGCGACCGCGTCCTCTGCAGAGGAGCAACTAGCCCTGTCCGCAACCGGCGCCCCTGCAGCCGCAGCTCCCACCGAAGAAGAGGCCAGCCAAGAAGATGCCAGCGAACCAGAAAGCGCACCGGAAAGCGAAGAGCCTACAGGCGAAGAAAAACCTTCCACAGAAAAAGCATGAATCTCGATGACATACGGAAACAGATCGACCTGATTGACCGCGAACTCCTAGGACTCCTCTCCCAACGCGCCGATCTGGTCCACGAGGTCGGCGTCGTAAAGAAACGTGACGGACTCCAGATCTACGCACCAGAGCGCGAGCAGGCCTTGCTGGATCGACTTGTGACACTGAACCAAGGTCGGCTCCCGGAAAAATCCATCAAAGCAATTTACCGCGAGATTATGTCCGCCGCGCTAGCTCTGGAGGACGATCTCAAAATCGCCTACCTCGGCCCCAAGGGAACCTGGACACACCAGGCTGCGATCAAGAAGTTCGGCCACTCCGTCGGCTACTCCCCGCAGCCGAATTTTTCCGATGTCTTTGACCAGGTAGAGCGTCGACAAGTCAGCTACGGGGTTGTCCCAATTGAAAATTCCACGGAAGGAGCCGTTTCCCATACGCTGGATCTCTTTGTCGACTCCAGCCTCCACATCTGCGCACAGATATTACTCCGGATCGAAAACTGCCTGATGGCCTCGATTCCGCGTGAGAAAATCAAAACGCTTTACTCCCATCCACAAGTTTTCGGTCAGTGCCGAAATTGGATTCTGAAAAACTTCCCTGAAGCGGATCTCGTAGAGGTCTCGTCCACAACCAAAGCAGCCCTGCTAGCAAAGAACAAAGCACACGAAGGAGCTGCAGCACTCGGCGGTGCCTTGGCTGCGGAAATCCACGAACTCACGCTTCTTGAGACATCCATCCAGGATCGTGCCACAAACACCACGCGATTTCTGGTGATTGGCGAAAAGACATGCCCGCCAACCGGTAATGACCGCACTTCCATTCTGTTTGCGATCAACGACAGGCCGGGATCGCTGGTGAAAGCTTTGCAGTCCTTCGACCACCTGCAGATCAACCTCTCGAAAATCGAATCGCGCCCCTCAAAACGAAAGGACTGGGAATACATTTTCCACGTCGATCTCGCAGGCCACCACGAGGACGACAATGTCTCCAAAGCTCTCTGCGAGCTCGCGAACCACTGCTCTCTGGTAAAAGTTCTAGGGTCCTACCCGGACACCAACGAGTGATGGCACCAGCCCTGCCATTTACCCTTTAAGGATTTCCAAGGTCTCCTTGGCGTTCTTTATGAACTCGGGGTCTTGAATGAGTCCCCGCAGCCAGATGACGACAGGGGTGAGAATCCCCATTAAAATAAATACCGAGGTCACATACCAGGTGGGAGATTTCCCTTCCGGTGCGATGAACTGAACCCACCAGCCCTTCTTGTCCACGACCTTGGTGGTGAACATCTGGTTCTGCTTCTTGAGTCTTTCCAAAAAAGCTTCCGCCGCGCTCGCATTATTGGTGGTGTAGAGAAACTTGTATCGACGTCCGGGCTTTTCCGGCAGCTCCATTTGCCGAATTCCACCGGGAACGTCTTCTGCCCCGCGCAGGGTCAGGATCTGGATTTCGTAAACGAATTTCTCCTTCAGCCAGCGGTCGATTCGTGTGAGTTGCATCGTAGTTAAGTGTCGCTATTAGTTTCGCGCAGGCCACGGGCGGCTCAGATTCCGCTTTGCATCATCTTCGGCCCCATCAGGAAGATCGGAAGGAAGGTTCCTACGAAAACAGCGCCAATAATGCTTACCGCGATAATAAGGACTAGAAAGCTGATGGTTGCGGCAAAGGCAGCCATGTGGTTCTCCGCATCCTCCTCATACATCTCGGAAAGCATGTCCAACTGGGAGTCCAGCCATTCGCGTCAGGTTAAGGCTATGATCCCTGATTCCACGGGGGATTTTCTAGCTCTCTTGTCTCGGGTTACGTGTCTGGGATCGGGATCGAAGTGGACTAACTGACAGAAGTTCGGCAATTTGATGAGGTGCAAAGTAAGGATGTCGTAGAGTCTTTCATAACTCACCCGCGCTCTCCCGAGCCGCTCCGATGTCA
>CAJJBR010000144.1 GCA_905182475.1 Akkermansiaceae bacterium
GATGAGGTGGATGATGGCTGCATCCGATGGTGGGTTTTCCTCGGATGAAAAGGCGGAGGATCTGGTGAGGCGGGCGCTGGCTGCGGTGGGGCTTCCGGGAGATGAAGAGAGCCTGTCGAAGCTGAGGAAAGGCGATGTGGGCAAGGTTCTTGTTGCAGTGCTCCTGCGGGATCGAACTTCGGTGGGGAACCGCTGGCTTAGTGAACGCCTCGCGATGGGTCACACGAGTAGCGTGAGCCGGTTGATTGGCACCTTCAGAAAAGAAGCCAAGAACCAGAAAAAGCTGGATGCACTTGAAAAAATGTTACGATGCGGCACCTGACCCCGATGAGACCCCGATGATGATTTGGTGGCGAGTTTGCCATTAGAAGGTTGCCTTGCCTTGAAAGAAAGGCATTGTGCGGGAATGAAAATGATCTTCTTGGTTTGGATAGGTCTCTGCGTATTGGTTTTCGGGGAGTCCCGTGATTGGACGAAATCGAAAGATGGTAAGACGATCAAGGCAGACTATGTGAAGTCAGCGGATGGAAAGGTGACCATTCGGCGAACGAGTGACCGGCGTGTCTTTACTATCGATCTCGCGACATTGTCGGAGGCCGATCGGGAATGGGTCAAGGCCAAGGAACTTGAGAACGAGGAAGAGAAAATTACTGGCGAAGGCGAGGAAGCTTCGGATGAATTTGCAAAGCTCTTGAAAGGGGAGTGGGCTCGGACAGAGGGTCATGGCTTGAAGTATCGGCTCTTTGGGGAACGGAAGATGAAGCGCTCCAAGGACGCCGGTTACCCACTCGTCGTCTGGCTTCATGGAAGGGGAGGTAATGTCATGACTCCAAATCATCCTTGGATGGCGAATGTTTTTTCGAGCGATGAAAATTTCAAAAAGCGCCCCTGTTTTATCGTCGCACCCCAGAATCCCGATCAATTGGGCTGGAATGGCGAGAAGGCAAATGGCGTTGTTGAGATTGTGCAGGAGCTTTTGAAGAACCTCCCGATCGACGAAGACCGGATCTATTTGGCGGGATACTCGATGGGGGGATACGGGACTTTCCAGATTCTCTCGGATGAGCCAAAGCTCTTTGCGGCGGGAGTCCCGATAGCGGGTGGGGGAAACCCGGCTTCCGCATCCAATTTCAAGAAGGTCCCGGTCTGGGTCTTCCATGGTGCCAAAGATCCTACCGTCCCTGTGAGTCAGAGCCAGAGAATGGTCGAGGCCTTGAAGAAAGCGCGAGCCGAAGTAAAATACACCGAATACCCCGATGGTGATCACGGCGTGGTCGGGCAAGCTCTCGCAAGCAAGGAGCTGCATGAGTGGATCTTTGCGCAAAGCCGGGGGAAGAAGAAGTGATGCCGCAAACGATCACCTGCTCCTGCAATGTCGGGTCAACAAGGAGGGGTACATTTAGGAAAATAAGAAGCAAAGGAATCAAGATTCCGGGGGCAGAGTGAAAGAGATCGGCGTCCGGAAGAGTAATCAGTGTACCTTCCCGCCTCGACTCGGTGGGGGATCTCATCTTCAATCCTGAAACTGCATTCATCTTATGACTCTAAAACGCCCTCTCTCAGCCGCCGCGTTCCTCGCGGCCACGCTTTCCACCACCTCGTTCACTCTCGCCGACGTCATCGTCTCGAAGGTATTTGGAGACCATATGGTCCTTCAACAGAAGGCGCCGATCCGGGTATGGGGAACGGCCGATGCGGGAGAAGCCGTCACCGTCTCGTTCGGTGGCAAGAGCGCCAAAACCACCGCGGCCAAAGAAGGGGCATGGCGAGTTGACCTCCCGGCCCTCTCCGCAGATGGCAAAGCCCACACCATGACCGTGAAGGGCAAGAATACGATCGAGCTCAAGGACATCCTCCTCGGCGAAGTCTGGATCTGCTCCGGTCAGTCGAACATGGAGTGGCCCGTGAACCGCTCGCTGAATAAGACGGAGGAGATCGCAGCCGCGGATCACCCGCAGATTCGCCTCTTCAACGTTCCCGGCCACGTCGCCAACCCTGATCCGCAAAACGAGGCCCGCGGCCAATGGCAAATCTGCTCGCCGGAAACCATCCCGGGCTTCAGCGCGGCTGGCTACTTCTTTGGACGTGAATTGCAAAAGGAACTTAACGTGCCCATCGGACTGGTTGGGACAAACTGGGGTGGGACACGCATCGAGCCGTGGACTCCGCCAGTAGGATTCAAGGCCGTCCCCGATCTAAAGGACTACGTCGAGAACCTCGAAGCGATCTCGAACGCACGCAAAGAAGGTGGCGAGGCAGGTAAGCCAAAGGGAGGCGCGGTGCAAATCTACAACGGAATGGTGCATGCTCTCACTCCGCTCAGTGTGCGTGGGGCGATCTGGTATCAGGGCGAATCAAACGCCAGTGACGGCCTGCGCTACGACTATCTCAAAGAAGCTCTCGTGAAGGGCTGGCGCTCTGTTTTCGAGAACGACGATCTCTCCTTCTACTGGGTCCAGCTCGCGAACTTCCAAAAACCGGATGACAAGCCCGAGGGCGGTGGCTGGGGACCGGTCAGGGAAGGACAGCGCCGTGCCTTGCGTCTGCCCAAGACTGGCATGGCTGTTATCATCGACATCGGCAACGCCAAGGACATCCATCCCAAAAATAAGCAAGACGTCGGCAAACGGCTAGCACTCCTGGCTCTCGCGAAGGATTACAACAAGGACGTGGTGTCCTCCGGGCCACTCTACAAGGACATGAAGAAGGAAGGCTCGAAGATTCGTGTCTCCTTCGAGCATGTCGGCTCCGGTCTCATGACGGGCAAGAAGAAAGGTCTCGATCCGGTGAAGGAAACCAAAGCTGCCGAGTTGGCTCGCTTTTCGATCCAAGACAAGGCCGGCAAGTGGCACTGGGCCAAGGCCAAGATCGACGGCGAGACAGTCGTGGTCTGGCACGACGAGGTAAAGTCTCCCCAGCACGTCCGCTTCGGCTACGAGTCGAACCCGGTCGGGATCAATTTCTACAATAAGGAAGGTCTTCCGGCATCACCGTTCACAACGGATTAAGGCACTGAGGTGGCAGACGGCTTTGTATCGATCCCGGCAGGAAATGTTGCCGGGGTGGCAGAGCGTCATGCTCTTCTGGGCGCCAGTGTAACTGGTTCGGGTTGGTGAATCGACTCCGAGTGCCCGCGGGCGATGTCGAGTGCGTGCACCCCGTTGTTAGCGAGTTCGCCACCACCGTAAATCCAATGCCACCTTGGAGATGGAGAAGCAGTGAGCTGATTCGGAGTCCGACTTGATAAGAATTTGGTGCTAGGAATTTGCTTTTTTCGGGAGGCTCCTGAAACAGGCGTTGGCCGGACCGGAGGGCGGGGAAAAGGGGGTTGCTTCTGATGATTCACCCCCCGGAGTCAAAGAAATCTCATAAGGTTTCCGGGAATCATACGATTCTTTACCACCATCCCCTCTCGCCATCACGTGATAAACGGTTCCCGGATACTTGTGTCTCAACCTTCTCGGCATGTCAGGACAAGAACGTCCCAGATGCCCGTAGTCGTAATTCCCGCCAATCAGAAAATCCCCGAGAATCCGCTTAAATCAGTGCCGTTCACACCTGACCCCACAAGAGAAAATCCCCCATTCTCCCCGAAATTCCCCCTCGATCTCAATGCCATTCCCTGTAGGTATAATGTTTTCGACGCAAGCCCTACAGCGGGACTGTCCCTATGCGATAGGTATCCATTCGTTACCCGGACGGACCGAAGAGAGTTAAGTCCGGGTGACAGGTGGCGTGTTGGAACCGCCGTGCTACGGATCTGTATGGCCGGTGGTGTGGGGGGCGGGAGTTAGAACCTCCCGCCTACCCGATTGGGCCTGCTACAGTTTCTGCCCATGCTTGAGGAGCTGCGCTTTTAGTCGACCGTAATCCAATTCCTGTACCGCGACACCATCTGTAATCGCTATTCCCGCTGCTCTCGCAGCACATTCGCCAAGCACCATGAACACCGGCTCCATGCGAATCGACCCATGCGCCACATGCGAAGCCGACAAGCACACAGGCACGAACAGATTCTCACACTCGCCCTTGCGCGGAATAATCGACCGGTACGAGATGCCGTATGGCTTGGGTGGTAAACGCCAGATTGTCCCATCACGTCGGGCGTGTCCCTTCTCGTTAACGTAGTATTGCACCACGTGTGAGTCCATGCCGAAGGAGCCGAGACCCACCGGATCGCTGGCAGAGCGCTTGCCTTCGCCGTCAGCCTGCGTCATCACGTAGTCGGAGACCATGCGCCGCGCTTCGCGGATATAGATCATGTAAGGCCACCCGCCGTTGTCCGTAAACTCATCCTTCGGCAACCCGTAGCGGCTGACCTGCTTGCGAATACTTTCCGGTACGCGCGGGCTGTTCGATAGCGTCCAGAAGAACCCGCGAATGTAAGTCTCGTGGGCTCTCTCGATCTCGCGCCGCTGTGCGTAGCTTGCCTCCGGATATTCCCAATTCGCTCCTCCGTAGTCACTGCCGACCGCGTCTTTGGAATTCCAGTCGACTTTCGATCCAGTGCCGGCGAGCGGTTCAATCAGCGCGGGCAGGCGGCGGTCACCCGCCTCAAAGTTGCGCATGAGTAGCTCGTGGTCGATTTCGCGGTACCCGGAGGGCTTGTCGATTGGGATATGCAACTTCGGATCGGTCGTCAGGCAGACACGGTAGTTGTAAGCTTGAATCTTTTTGTCGCCCTGACCGTTCCTCAAACCATCGATCTTGAAAACATACGGCAGCAGGCCGCTACCAGCATCACCCGGAATGATGTAAGGATCTACGTCCTTTATGAAATGATCCTTGTTGCCCTGCGTGTAGTGCTTGCGCGGGTTGCTGTCTCCCCGCCGTACACCCGCCAGGTCTTCGTCGTATTTACTCTCCGCTTCGCGGCCGACGGTATAGCTCACGCCAGCGGCAGCCATCAGGTCGCCAGTGTAAGTCGCATCGATGAACATCTTCGCGCGAAACGTTTTTCCGCTTAGCGTCGTGATCGATACGATCCGCTTGCCATCCATCTCCAAGCCGCTTTTTCGGTCGAGCTTCTCGTTGAAGACGACCGGCACTTGTGCGTCGGCGACGAGCTTGTCGAAAACGGATCGCCCGACATGCGGCTCAAAGCTGCGGACGAACTTCTGGCCATACGCTGAGGCGATCGCATCGTAAAACTCCGACGCAATCCCGCCGAACGTGTTCCGCTTGCCGAGGAAATCAGTCGCCCCCAGTCCACTGGCACTCATGCCTCCAAGAAACCTTGTGGGATTGACGAGGATGACCGAGAGCCCTCGACGCTTACCCGCGACGGCGGCCGTAACAGCACCGGAAGAGTCGCCGTAAACCACGAGGTCATAAGAACCCTCGTCCGCCTTTGCGTCTACGCCCCCAATCATCAAGGCCGCAACCAGAGCAAGAGGCAAAGCTAAGTGATACTTCATATTGTTCTTCTATACGCTATTCGGTCTTCTGTGCAACGCATTGTTCGAATCAGTTTTCAATAGCAATCCATACGCGACCGGTGCCCTTGTAGTCTCGGCACCTCTCTTGCACTAACTGCAAGGCCCTGTGAGGGGTGATGATCGCGGTGCTTCTTGCAGAGCTTGTTGCAACGCTCACCTTGTTGTGCGGTATCCACCTCTTGGAGTCACCGGTTGAAACAAGGGTCTCGATCGTCCCAGCCTTGGCGGGCAGCATAACAAAGAGCTGCTTTCCGTCTGGGCCGACGTATACGTCCATGAAGCTTTTGTGTTTATTTAATCCTTCAGGAGTACTGACGGACCACTCGGTTCCTGTCCACCGGCCCATAGCCACAGACTTCCGCTTCCCATCCTGGAACAGTACGATTGGGTGCCCATCAGGATCTGAAACAGCCTTGGTGATGTAGCCGATGTCCATTGGCTCTCTCTTCCGCTTAATGCCGTAGAGCGCTCCTGAATCAAAGACCTTGCAGTGCTTCTCGGCCACCGTGTCGTCGATCAGGGATCCCAGATTCGTGCCGTCCGCGGAAAGCCAATGACCGTCGCTGGGCCTGAAGTAGGCGTGGTAAACGTTCTTGTGATAGTCGTCGTGGTCATGCCGCTCGGGCCCTCCACCCGCTATAGTCCATGTACAATGAAACACTTCGCCCAGCCCTTTCGGAGTGGCGGGAGTAAAGGCCCCGATGTAGATCTCGTCCAGATGGTCTTCGCGCCGTGTCTTTTCGTGATCGATGGTCTTGATGGGTTTTGACCAGGTTTTTCCGTTGTCCGACGACTTGACATAGGCCATCGGGCGGTAATCCCCGCCCTTCGTTACGCGGTAGAAGACGTACATCGTTCCCTTCGAGTCACTAATTGGCATCGGATAGGTTGCCCTTAGCCCAGAACCGATCTCGCGAGCGGTCCACTTCCCATCGATCGTGTTTGGACTCGGCGCAGTGATTTGAAAGAGCGACCTGTTGTGCCGGCTGTAGAACACATGGAGGACTCCATCTGCCGACTGGATGATGTGCGGGTAATCATGAACGTCCTGGCTCTTGTCGGGGATCTTGAGAGCTTTGACTTGCAGCACTTTGCCTGAACTCGGATCGATGGCCGCCACTTGAGGTTGCATGCTAGGTCCAGACCAGCAGGCGTATACCTTCTGTGTCTTCGCGTCATACACTCCGGTAGCCATCGGACGTCGGCAGGTCCTCGACCCACTTTTCGCCACTTCTTTTACATCCCACGTCGCAGAATCGGCGAGGCAGTGGTGACAACAAAGCAGTGCAATGATCAACAGACTCAGTTGTATCTTCATAGATGTTCTTCGATGTTTCATGGTCTTCCTTCTCCCGAACGTTTGAGGCCTGCCACCCGCTACCGGGAGCGCCTGTCCGCTTCAGAGTAAAGGGTTCTCATCAGGGATCAATCTCCGACTCGCGGCGGAGTAGCGGCTTGTCCAGTCGCGCCTTGTTCGCCAATTTTCCAAGGTTTTAATGGCAGTTTGCCCGCGTCTTCACCCCAGGAAAAAGAAGCCCCCAGATAGCTTCACACGTGGTTTAACCTCATCTTACAGATCTCAGAGCAGCGGAACCTCTCGCAAGCGCTGGTGGCGAAGGTGCTCACTGTTCTGTCACAGGCCGGTTTTGTTCTCGGCACCCGCGGCCCTGGCGGGGGATACCGTCTCGTCCGGGATCCTTCGGAGATCACGATCCACGATGTGGTGGAGGTATTCGAGGGGCACAAGGATACCATCTCGTGCCCATTCGGTCCGGGTTGGTGCGGGGTGGGCGAGCCATGTCCGATGCATGACGATTTGGAAAAAATGCGCGAATCCAACGCCGCTAAACTCAAGAAATGCCACTTCGGTGTTTTCTCCGGGCACGGCAGGAAAGGCTGAGTCCGACCTCCACCAGAGTTACGAATTTCGACCGCGCGGCTAAGTCCGCTCCGGGAATTTCTGTTTCCAGATTTCCAGTGAGCTTTTGATCTCCTCCGTTTTGCGGGTGGGGCTGAGTTCCCAGATGAGAGGGCAGTTTTCCGGGAAAAACGGGAGGATGGAATTGTAGTCGAGGGTGCCGGTGAAGGGAGTGCGGTGGTCGCGGGCAGGCCATTGGACATCGTGGACGTGACCGCCAATCACGTGCGGTCGGATGGTTTCCAGCCACTCGTAGTGGTCGAGTAGGCCGAGGTTGTGCTTGAGCTGGACGTGTCCGAAATCGTGCCAGTAGCCGATCCATGGGTTGTCTTTGAAATGCTCTTGGAGCTTCACCATCTCGCGCTCGTTGGGCATGTCTTCGAAACGCGAGCGGGACTCGACGGCGAGTTTCACCCCGTATTCCTCCGCCTTGGGCGCGAGTTCTTCCAGTGCCTCGATGGCGCGTTGGTAATAGAGCGGGGCGAGCTTCTCGCGCTTCTTGATGAAGTTGACCTTCTTCTTTATGTAGGAGGGCTCCCGCTGCTCTCCGGCGGCGACTGTTTTGGTGAGCGGCTTGGTGAACTTTGCGGTGTTCATCGGCGCGGAGCCCATGTGCAGAACGAGGTATTGCGCCTTGAACTCAGCGGCGATCTCCAGGGTTTTCAGGGTCATCTCCATCGCGCGTTTCCTATCGAACGGGCGGTAAGAGGTGTATTCATACGCGTCCGGTGCATCGATCAGCACCTCCACGGGCGAGGGGAAGTAGTTGTGCACGCCGGCACAGGTGAACATCCCTTCCGCGAAGGCCTGTCGAAGTCCCGGAACCTTCGCGACCGTCATTCCGTGCGAAAGCTCAAGGTTGCTGAAACCCATTTCTAGGATCTCTTCAACCATCGCCTTCCCATCGGTGTGGCGGCTGTTGTTCCAGCAGGTGGAGAAGGCAAGCATGTCCCTAAACTTTAAGTTTTAAACTTTAAACCTCAAGGAAGACCTCGGGTTTGATGCGGACTTAATGGGTGGCGTCTCCGGCATCGCTGGGGAGGCGAATGCGCTCGACCATATCCTGGACTTCCTGCGGTGGTGGAGGAGTGAGGTAGGAGACGATGAAAGCTACTGAGAAATTGATGAGCATTCCGATGGCGCCGATGCCTTCTGGGGAGATGCCGAAGAGGTAAAAGTCTTCAGCCAGTTTTCCTTCCGGAAGAGTAAACCAGAATTGGAAATAAGTGATGTATAAGAATGTGAAGGTGATGCCGCAGATCATGCCTGCGATGCCGCCTTGCTTGTTGATGCGTTTTGAGAAAATGCCCATCAACAGGGTGGGGAAGAATGAGGAAGCGGCGAGTCCGAAGGCGAAGGCGACGGTCTTGGCGACGAATTCAGAGGGCGGGTTGATACCGAACCATGAGGCGACAACGAGAGCGCCGAAGGAGGCGATGCGGGCCCATCTGATTTCCTCTTTGTCGGTCAGGCCGGGCTTGATGATTTTTTTCATCAAATCGTGAGAGATCGCGGTGGAGAGGACGAGGAGGAGGCCGGCAGCGGTGGAGAGAGCTGCGGCGATACAGCCCGCCATGAGGAGGGCGATGACCCATTTGGGTGTGTTTCCCATATGGGGGTTGGCCATGACCATCATGTCCTTGCCGAAGGCGAGTTCGTTCTCGTTCCCCTCTGCGATTTTGGCGGGGCCCCAGTATTGGATTTTCCCGTCGTCGTTTTTGTCTTCCCAAGCCATTTGGCCGGTTTCTTCGAAGTCTTTCATCCATGCGGGGGCTTCGGCGTAGGATGTGTTGTGGAGTTTTTCGATGAGGTTGACGCGGGAGAAGGATCCGACAGTCGGGGCGGTGAGGTAGATGACGCCGATGAAGCCAAGAGTCCAGTAGGCGGATTTGCGGACGGCTTTGACGTCTTTGACGGTGAAGAAGCGGACAATGACGTGCGGCAGTCCTGCAGTGCCGCACATGAGGGCGGCGGTGATACAGAACATATCGATGGTACTGAGTGAGCCGTCAGTGTATTTGGCGAAGCCGATCTCGGCGTTGATGTTGTTGATTTTTTCCAGGAAAGGGACGCTTTCGCCACCAGCGGTGTAGTTGCCGATGAAGCCGAGCTGCGGAATGATATTTCCCGTGAGCGTCATGGCGATGAAGATGGCCGGAAGCGTGTAGGCGAAGGCCATGACAATATATTGGGCAACCTGGGTGTAGGTAATGCCTTTCATCCCACCGAGGCCGGCGTAGAAAAATACGATGGCTCCTCCGACGATGACGCCGAGCCAGACTTCCATGCCGAAGAGCTGGGAGAAGACGATGCCGACACCTCGCATTTGTCCCATGATGTAGGTGAGGCAGATGAAAATAGCGCAGACGACGGCGACGAGGCGCGCGGTTTGAGAGTAGTAACGATCACCGACGAAGTCCGGCACGGTGGCTTTTCCGAATTTCCGTAAAAACGGCACCATGAGGACGGTGAGGAGGACGAAACCGCCGGTCCAACCCATCAGGAAGCGGGAGCCGTCATAGCCGGAAACGGCAAGGGATCCGGCCATGGAAATGAAGGTGGCGGCAGACATCCAGTCGGCGGCGGTGGCCATGCCGTTGGTGAGAGGGGAGACGCCTCCGCCGGCGGTGTAGTATTCCTTTGTGGAACCCGCGCGGGATCTGATGGCGATAAAGATATAGGCGGCGAAGGAGAGGCCAATAAAGAGGTAATTCCAGGCGTTTTGGGACATATTTTTTTCTTCTGGGAAGGTAGAGAGGCTGAAGAAACTGAGAAATCTTTCGATTTATTTTTCGAGTTTCTTGTCGAGTCTTGCCATGATGTTGGCGTAAGCGATGAGGATGAGGACGAAGATGATGATGGAGCCTTGTTGAGCCATCCAGAATCCAAAGGGGGCGTTGCCGATTTTCGGAAAGTTCTCATCCAGCCAAGTGCGGAAAAGAATGCCGCATCCGAAGGAGGCGAGGAACCAGATCGAGAGAAGGGCGAGGACTAACTTAATGCTTTGTGACCAGTAATCTCGTTTCGCTTGTTCGGTGGGAAGATTGCTCATGGGGAAAGGGTATTTCGTGTCCCGAGTGTCTAAACGCCAGCTCTTGCCGTGGGAAGGATATTTCTCCATTGGCTTGGAAACTGTTACCAATATCTAGACCGCCCTTTGGGGATGGTGGCGAAACGGCAAGCGTGTATCGGGCTCAGCAATTTTACTGAGCTTCCCAGACCGCCCGGGCTCCAGCGAGATCGCCGAGGGCGCTGCCGACGGATTTGAAGAGAGTGATTTCCTGGTCTGAGGTGCGCTTTGGCGCTTCGCCGCGGCAGAGCATGGCGAGATCGCCGAGGACGTGCTCAGAGAAAATTTTGCCTTCGGCGATGGGGATGAGGATTTCTCCGGCTTCGCGGAAGCAGTTGGTTTTGCTGTCGACCCAGACCTTTGCGTTTACGACCAGCGCGCTGTCGCATTCGCTGTGTTCCGGATGGTGGTTGCCGAGGAAATCGGTATGGGTTCCGGGTTTTACCCATGCGCCATGCACCAGGGGTTGCGGGGAGTTGGTGGCACACACGATCAGGTCGGCGCTGGCACAGCCGGTTTCGATGTCGTCGATAGAAGTGATTTCCAGTTCGGGTCTGTCCTGGCCGAGTTCCTTCGCGAGCTGTTTGGCTTTTTCAGCATTGCGTCCCCAGATGCGGATCCGTTTTAGGGGGCGGACGCTGGCATGGGCGTCGATCAGGAAGGGGGCGAGGCGGCCGGTGTTGATTAGAAGCATTTCTTCCGAATCCACGCGTGAGAGGAAGCGGGAAGCCAGGGCAGAGACGCCAGCGGTGCGGCGGTAGGTGACGGAGGTCCCATCGACCAAGGCGAGTGGGGCGCCGTTTTTCCGGTCGAAGAGAAGGATCTGGGCGTAGACGGTCAGATCCGGTGCTTGGTTTTCGGGAAAGTAGGTGAATGCTTTTAGTGCGATCACTTCGTCGTTCCACGCAGGGAGCATGGCAAAGGCATCGTGACCGGGGCCTTCGGGAGCCAGCGGCATCAACTGCCGGGGCGGCATGGTGAAATCGCCACCGAAGGTCGAAGCGAGGGTTTCCAGGAAATCGGGATAACTCAGAGTTTGGTGAACTTGGTCTGCGGTGAAAATTTTCATGATGCGGTCTGATCAGGGATCAAATGGGCAAGGAGTTCAAGGGTTGGTACGTTCCACTGCTGGAAATAAGGAGAAGGGTGTTTCCTAACCCCTTTCGATCAGGCGGAGTCTTCTCTGCCAGAGCCGGGTCGGAATGCGAAGCCTGAGGTCGTGGCGGGAATTGGCGACAAGGACGAGCTGCAGAAGGCGGTGAAGAAAGGGGATTGGAACACCTACCGTATTGTCGCAAAGGGAAACGCGATGAAACATTTCGTACATGGCGTGCTGATGAGCGAGCTTGAGGATCTCGATGCAGGCAAGCGTGTGGCCGAGGGTTTGCTAGGGGTGCAAGTACATGTCGGGCCGCCAATGAGTATCGAGTACCGGAGCATACTGCTGAAACGTTTAAAGGATTAGGGATGAGCGGACAGGCTTGCATTGATAACGTCTCAGCTTCAATTTTCCATCCATGAGCGAACAAAAACCGCCGCTGCCATTTGTCTTCTGGATCATCTGGTTCGCGATCTTGAACGGGCTGTTCATCATTCTTTTCTTTGCGGCGGGCGGAATTCCCGAGGGATCCAACAAGGGCGAAGTACCGGTTCCGCTTCTGCTGGTTGTCATGGCGCTCGCAGCCGGCTCGATGGGGATACGTTTCCTACTGATCCCGAAGATTGCGGATCTTGCGAAGCTTTTGCCTGCGATGATCATCGGCTTGGCGTTGGCGGAAGGGATCGGCATCCTGGGCATGTTTGCCATCTCGAAGGATCTGCCGGAGACGCAGATCGCCCTTTTCGTGACATCCGTCTCCGCGGTGCTGAGCTATGCGCCGTTTTATGTGCACTCCCTCGAGGAGCGGCGGAGAATGCGCTGAATTCCGAGTGCTAGCGGCTTGCAATGAACGGGCGGATGCGGTCACTCTGCGTCCCTCATCATGTCCAAAGAAAAGACCGCCATCACCCCGACCCGAGAGCAGGATTTCCCCGAGTGGTATCAGCAAGTCATCAAAGCCGCGGATCTCGCGGAAAACTCCGAGACCCGGGGCTGCATGGTGATCAAGCCGTGGGGCTACGGGATCTGGGAGTTGATCCAGCAGCAGCTCGACCGCCGTTTTAAGGAAACCGGTCACCAGAATGCCTATTTCCCGCTCCTGATCCCGCTATCTTATTTGGAAAAAGAAGCCGAGCACGCGGAGGGATTCGCGACCGAATGCGCGGTGGTGACCCACCACAGGCTTGAGGCCGTGAAAGACGAGGAGACTGGAAAAACCAAAATGATCCCGACCGGTGAGCTTGCGGAGCCGTATGTGATCCGCCCTACTTCCGAGACCATCATCGGTGCAGCCTTCGCGCGCTGGGTGCAGTCCTACCGAGATCTTCCCTTGCTGATCAACCAATGGGCAAACGTGATGCGCTGGGAGATGCGTCCCCGCATGTTCCTGCGCACGGCGGAATTCCTCTGGCAGGAAGGTCACACGGCTCACGAGACAATGCAGGAGGCTCTGGTGGAAACGCGGATGATCCACCGCCTTTACGAAGAGTTCCTCCGCGACCACCTCGCGATCCCTATCATCCCCGGTGAGAAAACGGAGAACGAGCGTTTCCCCGGTGCAGACATGACCCTGACCGTCGAGGCCATGGTGCAGGACAAGAAAGCGATTCAAGCCGGAACCTCCCATTATCTCGGCCAGAATTTCTCGAAAGCTCAGAACATCTCCTTCGCATCGCGCGAGGGTGGGCAGGAGTTTGCACACACCACTTCGTGGGGCGTTTCCACCCGCTTGATCGGCACTCTGATCATGGCGCACTCAGATGACGACGGCCTAGTGCTGCCTCCACGGGTCGCGACCCAGCAGGTGGTCATCATTCCGATCACTCCGAAGGAAGATACGAAGGACGCTGTCCTCGCCGCCTGCCATGCATTGGCAGACACGCTGAAATCAACGCGAAGATTCCACGGCGATCCCATCCGGGCCCACGTCGATACCCGCGATATGAAGGGTGGTGCTAAGAAATGGGAATGGGTCAAAAAAGGCGCGCCAATCCGGATCGAGATCGGCCCTCGCGACATCGAATCCCGCAAGGTCTGCCTCCAGCGCCGCGATCAGGCACCGATGGAAAAGGCATTCCTGGACAAAGAAGAGTTTCTCCAAATCGTCGAGAACGTTCTCCAGGAAATCCACAACAACCTTCTCAAAAAAGCGGAGGAATTCCGTGACTTGAATATTTCCGCCTGTAACGAATCCGAAGCCTTTCATTCCCATTGGGAAGGTGAGAACCCTGGCTGGCTACTCACGCCGTGGGCGGGCACTTCCGAGGAGGAAGAGCGCCTTTCCAAGCAACACAAAATTACCATCCGCTGCATGCCGCTGGAAGATGCAGGGCTTCCTGAAGAGCTTCTTTCAAAGGTAGATGGTAAATGTTTTCTTACCGGAAAACAAAGCAAATCCGTCGCTCTGTGGGGGCGGAGCTACTAGAAAAATAGTATTTCTTTACCAGTTCCGTGGATTTGCGGGACGTAGTTGGAAGTGCTTGAGATCGAATCGCGCCTCGACAAGGTGCTAAAATGGATTACCTATCTAGGAATGAAATGGTTTGGGAAGAGTGTATGTATCGCGGGGACGGCGTGTGTGAATGCACGGGCTGAAGGGGGAACTCCAAGCACCCCTCCGCCCGTCAAGATGGAGCAAATCCAGAAGTCCCTTGAGGAGGATAACAGCGGCCTCAAAAACCTCGCAAAGAGGCTACTCGGTAAGGATAATGCCAACCGATTTTTCTATTTCCCAACACACGATCAACCTGCGACCCCGGCGAAGTGGAATTTCAAATACGAGGATGTGGATTTTAAATCGACTGACGCCACGGCATTGCATGGCTGGTTCCTACCAGCGAAAGAAAAGCGCGAACTGAAAGGTACAGTGGTCTTCTCCCATGGCAACGCCGGTTCGGTAGGGCATCACATCGGCTTTGTAATGTGGCTGGTAGAGGCGGGTTACAACGTCTTTATGTATGACTACCGAGGTTTCGGGAAATCAGGTGGCAAGGTAGATAGAGCCGGGATGATCGAGGACGTGAAATCGGCCTTCGCTTACGTTGCAACTCGTCCTGACGTGGATGCCGAAAATATTGTCTCGTACGGCCATAGTCTAGGTGGTGCCAAATCCGTAATCGCCATCGTTGAAGGGAATATCAAGGGGCTGAAAGCCATCGTCATCGAAGGGACTTTCTCTTCCTACCAGGCGATGGCTCGGGTCATAGGTGGCCAGCTCGGAGCGGATCTAATCACCGACGAATTTTCACCAAAAGACTTCATCGGGAAAATCACAAAAACTCCTGTATTGGTAGTTCACGGCGACCACGACGAAGTGGTTCCATTTTCTCAAGGCGAGCAACTGTTCGCCCTCGCGAACGAGCCAAAGACCTTTTTCAAGGTAAAGGACGGCAGTCACGGCAACTCTCTCTCCCGCGACTACGGAGCCTACCGCAAACGCATGCTCAATTGGCTGGACGGGGTGATGTGAAATCTTGAATCAGCCCCGGTCCGATGGGCGGGGAGATGGCAAAACGCTCCGGCAAGACGCTCCTCCACGCGAACAAGGAGCGTTTCGTGTCGCATTCATCCGCCACAGAGTGAAGTTGAGAAATGCGGCGAAGGTCACCCAGCCAAGTTCATACGCGCCGAAGAAAATTGGAGTCCATACGGCGTTCAGAGCGAGCTGGATGAAATAAAACACCAGCACCCGATTCCACCTAACCCGCCGCCGAGAAGAATTTAACTCTCATAAAACCGGGATCAAAGCGGCCATATTTTCGAGTTTTAAGGCAACCGCTTGGAGGCTTTCTTCGAGGGTGGAGGTGCCAGCGGTGAGGCCGATACTCACGACTTCGTGGAGCCACTCTTCGCGGATGTCATCGGGGCCTTCGATGTGGTGGGCTTTGCAACCGTGCTGACGGGCGGTGCGGGCGAGTTGGGCGGTGTTGTTGGAATTCCTCCCACCGATGGCGAGGACAAGTTCGGAAGCCTGGCAAAGATCATCGAGCGCCTTTTGGCGGTCCTTGGTCGGCTGGCAGACCGTGTCGGAATGAACCACTTCGGATTTGGGGCGCTGCCGGCGGATCTCATTCACGAGAGCCCGAACGCGATCTATCGGTTGGGTGGTCTGTGAGATGATACCGATCTTTTTCACATGCGGGATTTTCGCAATTTCCTCGCGACTCAGGATGACTGTGGCGTCGGGAAAATCGCCCACCAATCCCCTCACTTCCACATGACCTTTCTTGCCGATGATGACAGCAAGGTAGCCCTCGTTGACCAGTCGCTCGAGTTTTCGGTGCGCGACATGCACCAGCGGACAGGTCGTATCGAGCACCCGGTAGCCTTGCTCCCGCCAGCGGGTCCGATCAAGATTGGAAGCGCCGTGAGCCGTGATGATGACATCCGGTGTCGGTGCCGAGGTGCCTTCGAGCTGGCCCTCGCGGGCGCCTTGTTTCGAGAGGCGGGATTGCACTACGGGATTGTGGGCGAGCTCACCGAGGATCGTTGCCGGCTTCCTGGCAAGTAGAGATTCAGAGGCCTCGATGGCCTGACGAACGCCAAAACACATACCTGAATACTCGGCGATGAGAATTTGGAATCTGGGAGTTTGGATCGTTTTCATTTCGACCCCGAGCCTCAACTGGAATTGTGCAGACTTGATGAAGAGAGTAAGAAATTTTGGTGAAGATGATTGCTGGGGAATTCATTTTTAAAATGGGCAGTAATCGCAACGTGAATAGGCACGGCTCGTCATCCCGAGCCGTAGTGGATGGAGTCACTCGTCTCCAAACAAGCGTTGTTTGAGATAGGTGAACTCGAGCGCGCTGCGTTTGGCACGTTCCGTTTGGTTGGCGGCGGCGGAATGGCCTCCGTCAGTGTTTTCGTAATAATAAAACGGCAATTCGGCGTCTTCGAACTTTTTGGCCATCTTGCGGGCGTGGCCGGGATGAACTCGGTCGTCTTTGGTCGAGGTCACGAAAAACGGCACGGGATATTCTTTTGACGAATCAAAATTATGAACGGGTGAAATCTTCTCCAAAAACGCGCGTTCTTCCGGAATTTCCGGGGATCCATATTCATCCACCCATGAGGCACCGGCGAGCAGGAGGTGAAACCGCAGCATGTCGAGAAGCGGCACTTGAACAACCACTGCATTCCACAAATCGGGGCGCTGATTCAACATCACCCCCATGAGCAAACCGCCGTTTGAACCGCCCATGATACCGAGGTGCGCGGGGCTGGTGATTTTCTTTTCGATCAGATTTTCACCGACGGCAATGAAGTCATCGTAAATAATCTGGCGCTTCGTTTTTAGTCCCGCCTGATGCCAATTCGGGCCGTATTCGCCGCCGCCACGGATATTTGCCAGCACGTAGGCACCGCCTTTTTCCAACCACAATCGACCGATAACCGGATTGTAGGAAGGTCGAAGTGAAATCTGAAATCCACCGTAAGCGTAGAGCAAAGTTGGAGTTGTGCCGTCGAGAGTTATGTCGTCGCGACACACCAAGAAGTAAGGGATTTGCGTTCCATCGGTCGAGGTAGCGAAGAATTGCTCCACCTTCAAGCCGGTGGTGTCGAACTTTCCGGGAAGGCTTTTCAAGGTCTTGGTGTCGCCGGTTTTCGTGTCATAAGACAACAGCGAATCGGGTGTGAGAAAGGCTTCGTAATTCAGGAAAACAGTTTCCTCATCTTTGTCGGCAAACGCGACGCCGACCTGTCCGGTTCCCGGTAACTTGATTTCCGTCGTCGTCCACGGGCTTCCCGGTTCGAGCCGGAGGACTTTTCCAGCGACGTTTTCATTAATGGATAGCAGAGCCGCCCCTTTCGCGATGGCGACGCCATTCACTGCCTGGGTTTTGTCTGGACGGAAAACAAGGGAGACCTCGGGGAGTGTGTGGTTTTCCAAAAACGCATCCAGTTCGAAGGCGACGAGATCACCGGATTTAAAATCAGCCGATTGGCCGTCGGGTGACCAATCCTGCTCCAGCGCCACGAGGAATTGTCCTTTGAAAATCCCTTCCGGCGAGCATTTCGGAGGCAGCGGCCACTGCACTGGGTCAGTTCCGTCCTCGGGCAAAAGCCAAAGGGTGCTTGTAAAAAAAGTATTTGCCTCGCGGGCACATGCTAGGACGCGCCCGTCTTCCAGTTCAAAGGTCATTGGCCACATCGAAACATCGGTTTTATCTCCGCGAATGACTTCTTCGGCGTCTGCCAGTGGCGTCCCGCGCTTCCACCGTTTCAGCACGAAGGGGTAGCCGCTCTCGGTAACGGTATCGTCTCCCCAATCGGTGCCGATCAACAAGGTATCGGTATCGATCCAGGCGATATCCTGCTTGGCTTCGGAAGTGATAAATCCGTCATCTAGAAAGGCTTTTTTCTGTAAATCAAACTCGCGATTAATCACTGCATCCTTGCCGCCATCGGAGAGTGAAATGAGGCACACAAACGGATCCGAATCCGACTTCCGGAAGACGCTTGCGCCTTTGAAGACCCAGTTGCTATCCTCATCTGAAGCGAGCTTGTCGAAATCTAGAACGGTCTCCCATTCAGGATTTTCCGCCGCATATTCAGCCACCGGGGTGCGTCGCCATAGTCCGCGGACATTGCTGTCATCCTGCCAGAAATTGTAGACCATGCCGTCCCGGATTCGAGCGTAGGGAATCCGTTTTTTCGAGGTCAGTATCTCGATCGCAGCGGCTTCAGTTGCCGGGTATTCAGGGGCTGCCTGCAATTCGGTAAGCGAACGCTCATTTTGCGCGCGAACCCAGTCTATTGCCCGTTCACCCTCAACTTCTTCAAGCCAAAGCAGGTCTTCGGTAGCGGCGGGTGATTTCTCAGAATGTTCGGCAAGTTCGTCAGGCATCGTTTCGATGGAAGGTGAGGGTGCTTTTTCGCAGGAAAAAAGTAGCACAGTTGCAGCCTCCTGTTCAGGAACGTCATAACTAGCATTCATCGCTAAATCAGTATTACGCTTTTCATTCCAGCCGTAGAATCCCACAGCTGCGATGGTGAGAGCGGCGGCAATACCCAATCCGATTCCAGCCTTGCTGCTAGATCTGCGCCTAGTCGAAGCTAGATTCACAACCCCCTCTTCTTCGTCTAGGCGTTCCTCAAGTGATGTGATGAACTCTGCATCATCTTTGTCACCCTTGCGGGCATGCTCCTGTAATAGAGCGTCGATCATTTTATCTTCGTTTTTCATTTTCTTAAGTTGGGTTATTGAGGTTTAATTTAGGAGTTTGCAGCGAGGCAGTCGCGCAGACCTCCCCGCGCCCTCTCCAAGCGTTTGCGCAGCGTGGCACTCTGCACATTTAACACGGTTGCGGCTTCGGCACCGTTGTATCCATCGTAGTAAAATGCCTTCACGGCATCGGCTAAGTTCTCAGGAAGCTTCTTCAGACAGAGTTCGAGACGGGTAAAAACACCTCCTTGATCACGCAACCCGTCCCATTGTTTGGCATCCGCTTCGAGGTATTCAAGCGTCTCATCATCGAGGGCTGTTTCACGTGCATTTTTGCGTAACGACTCACGCCACTTATTCCGGACAATCCCGCGCATCCACGAACCAAAGTCCCGGGTAATATCAAAGGTTTCCAGATTCCTCCAGGCCACTACAAAAGCGTCCTGCACAATATCCCTTGAGGTGTGATCCTCCTTGGTCAGAGCCCTCGCATAGGCGAGTAGCCCGCGGTGATGCTCCTTCACCAATATGGAAAAGGATTTTCGATCCATTCCATGATCTGTCTGATTTTTCATATTCAATATTTTTTCCACGGCTTGCATAATCTTCACCCCCTCTTGACGTGAATGCGAGCGATTGTGACAAGTCTTTCGAAGAATTTGAACTTTGGTATTTGGAGTTTGAGACTTGGAGTTTAGAAAACAAGGGTGCCTGCCGCCCGAGTCTTAATAGACGGACCCTCTGAACTAGTCTTTGATTACGCCATCCCCCAGGGGATGAACGCCCAAGCTGGGTGCCGCGTTACTATCCCACTACGCAATAGATCCTCCACCGGAACCATCCTCGATATCACGGAGGAAATGCCCACTAAGTTCGCCCTCAGGCCGATCGAAACCTTGATCGACCCCGAGCCGTTGATCACTCCGAGACTGATGGAACTAGGAAAATGGATGGCCAAATACTATGGAACTCCCATGGAATTAGTCATGCGTGCCTTAATTCCTGAGTCCGTTCGGCAAGAATCTCACTCGGAAAAAACCCGTAAGATTGTCCAGATCACGAACAAACCCGATGAAGAGGCACTGGCGAAACTTGCCAAACGCGCACCACGCCAGCACTTAATCCTCGCACTCGTCGAAGCCGCAGGGGGCGAAATGCCACTTACCGATCTCGGTGGAGGATCAGTCACAGCCTCCGTCAAGGCTCTGGCGAAACACGGCTATGTTGAGCTGAAGGAGGAAGCCGTCCGCCGAGACCCGGACGAAGGTGAAGAATTTCTCGAAGATAAACCGCTCAAGCTCAACAGCGGCCAAGCCATCGCCATGGAGCAGGTGCTGGCGCAAATCAACGGACCCGAAAAACCCATGCTGATGCACGGTGTAACCGGCTCGGGAAAAACAGAGGTTTACCTCCAGGCAGCCCAGCATTGCATCGATCTTGGAAAAAGCGTTCTTGTCCTGCTGCCCGAGATATCTCTGACTCCGCAGACGGTGCAACGGTTTAAATCCCGCTTCGCTTCGATCCAGGATCAAGTCGCCGTGCTTCACTCTCACCTCTCCCAAGGGGAACGCTTCGATGAGTGGCATCGCATCCGCACCAGCAAGGCGAGAATCGTCAACCCCCTTTTCCTCTTGCTCGGTTCGCCCCTTCAGGGTATTTCACGTTCTAGGTGAAAAAGCAAATTCCTAGCATTCATTCATTCATTCATTTGACCAATTCCTTCCCCCCACCCGGGTCAAGCCCCGCCCCTCCCGGGCGGAGTCTTTGCTACTCAGACTTGCATGACTCCAACTCGCAGCGCCTTTCTCGCGGTACTTGACGAAGACCCAGGCGGCATCCCAGTTCGCATAGCGGGTGCCCGACTCCTCCCACGACGCACGCCAGGAAGCGTTCCAGGTGATATCAAACTGAACCTCGCCACTGTCGGCCATCGTAACATCGGTCACCCGCAGGCGTTCCGCCTGAGCCACCTGGGCGCACAACATCACGGTGAGCAGCGCTAGCAATCGGCGGGGCTTCAACATTTCCAGACGCTCAACTGCTAGGAATTTGCTTTTATAGGCGCCTGACAATGCGCATTGGCAAACAGAGTACCCCGCTTTGTTTTGACGATCGCTCAATATTCCCTCCGGAGAGCATCGAACTGGACCATGCGCTGCTGATGCGGGATATTCCGCATGAGTGGCATTCCCAACCCGAAATGTCCGCAGAATCAGGGTAATTGGGTGGAATCGAGCAAGGGCTCAAAAAAATAATGCAGGATTTTGACAAAAAAATGTCAACAAATCCTCCCGGGACGCAAACTTGTCTATATATGGACCAGTCGTTCAACATCTTAGCTGCTGAGTATCGTCCCATGATCCTGTCATATCTCCGTTCACTCGGAGCGGACGTTCATCTGGCGGAGGATCTTACCCAGGAGGCTTTTCTCGCGGCTTTCCAGTCGCTTGACACTTTTGAGGAAGGAAAAAATTTCGGCAGTTGGCTGCGGGGTATCGCCCGTAATAAAGCTTTGATGCATTGGCGATCGGCGGCGGCAAAGATTCCACTGAGTGCAGATCCGCGGAGTGTCGAGGGTATCGATGAGGTTTTCGAGTCGATCGACCGCCAGGGGGAAGAGGGTGATTGGTGGGCAGGTCGCCGTGAGATACTGAACCAATGCATCAAGCAATTGAGCGAGAATCTCCGCAGCGCCATCCAGCGGGTCTACTCGGATGGCGACACCCTCGATGAAGCTGCGGCAGCCCTGGGTGCTACCCGGCTGGCAATCGGGCAACGCCTGAGCAGGGCACGCAACCAGATACGCAACTGTGTCGCACTGAAACTGGATACTGCAAAGAGCCATGATTGAAAACAGCCAGAACGGTCCCGAAAAGCCATCGGATCTTACCGATGATGAGGCCGTGCGCGAATATGGCCGACAGGTTGCTATGGATAACCTGATACGCGAGGCACTGCAGGGACGGGATGCCGGTCAATCGCTGGCTGAAAATATCGTATCCATTCAGACGGAGGAAAAAAGGGGCCGGAAGATGGCGGTGATCGGAGCCTGGGCAGCAGCCGCTTGTGTGGTGGGTATGCTAGGTGTTTCGATCTGGAAAATGGGTGTCGACTCCGGCAAAGAAATCGTGGCTTTGGATGATCGCTGGACGCTCAAAGCAGGTGCGGATGCTGACTACTCCATTGTAGAACCCAATCTGGTTCGACTGCGACGCGGGGAGCTCCAGTTTGCCTCGCTTCAACCGGCAAGTCTCGTGGTGGAAACGCCAAATGCCGTAGCAACCGCGAATGGAACACACTTTTATATCGGGCATCATTCCGAAACCAGACAAAACCAACCAACCAGGAAAATGAATATAGCAAAAAATATGACAAGACTGTTCGTGCTTGCGGGAATAGTCACAATGAGCAACGAATCCGGCAGTGTGCAGGCAGCCGAAAACGAGGCCGCTGTGGTGGCAGGAAGCGAAGAGGCACCTGTGAAAATTGCCGTGAAGGCGAATTCGAAGTTTGCCACAGATCTGTATGCCCGCTTTGCGACCGAAAATGAAGGGGAGAATGTGTTCTTTTCCCCTTACTCGATTAGTACAGCCCTGTTGATGGCGGCAGAAGGTGCCCGAGGTGATACTGCCGATGAAATGGGTAAGGTGCTGGGCTTTCCCGAGGCATTGCGCAGGGTCGGCGGAGATGCGCAAGAGATTCCCTGGGAGACCGGTAAAATGCACACCGGCCTCGCGGCTTTGAATAGCCTTTTCAATCGCGACCGGACCACTCCGGAACAAGCTGAACTACTGAAAACCGTGAAGGAGTTGGAGAACAGCCTTGCCGAGACGAAGGCTCAGACGGCGAAATTACGAACGGATAAGAATGCCAGGAAAGCGTATTTCGAAAGCATGAATAAGGAACGGCAACTGGCCGAGGAGATCGACGCCGCTCAGCAACAAATTGACACTCTTGAGCTTGAAGTCGCCAATGCTCTCTGGGGCGAGCAAACCTACCCGTTCCTGGATACCTACACAGGAACGATCAACGGAGCCTACGAGACAGGTGGCCTTCAGGCAGCTGATTTTAAAAACAACTTCGACAGTGAGCGCCTCCGCATCAATGCCTGGGTCGAAGACAAGACCAGGGACCGCATCAAGGATCTCCTTCCCAAGGGATCGGTCGATTATCTGACCCGCCTCGTATTGGTAAACGCGATTTACTTCAAAGGCGATTGGGCTACTCCGTTCGATGAAAAGTCTACCAAGGACGGCGCCTTTGCCTTCGCTGACGAAGGATCAAGCAAAGTTCCTTTGATGAACAAGTTCAACCTCACTGGTGGAAAGTATGCAGCGTTCAACGGCGACGGATCGTTTTTTGATACTCCGAAGATGATCAGGCGGGGCGAAAAGAAAAGCAGATATCCCGGCGAAGATGGATTCTCTATAGCCGAACTTCCCTACCGGGGAGAAGAAGTTTCGATGGTAGTCATTGCCCCGAACAAGGCCAGCGGACTCGGTGAGATCGAATCAAAACTGAATAGCGACAATCTCGCAGGATGGATTGGAGAGCTGAAGAACCGGAAAATGCACGTCACCCTGCCGAAGTTCAGATCGGAGACCAGCTATAAGATGAACGGCACTCTTTCAGCAATGGGGATGGCGACTGCGTTCAAGGACCCGCGCCTTCCGGGAGGTGCCGACTTTGGCGGGATGAGCAAATCCAAAAGCCCAATGGATAAACTCCATATTGGTCTGGTCATGCACAAGGCGTTTGTCGATGTGAACGAGAAAGGAACCGAGGCCGCGGCAGCCACCGTCATATTAATGGTCGGCACAACATCCATGCCCATTGCGCGCCCGTTCATTCCTCATTTTCGAGCTGACCGCCCATTCATTTACCTGATTCGGGACAACAAGACCGGAAGCATCCTGTTCCTCGGCCGGATGATGAATCCCAAAGCGTGATGCCCGAATCCATCCAAACCAACACACTTATATATCGGGCATCATTCCGAAACCAGACAAAACCAACCAACCAGGAAAATGAATATAGCAAAAAATATGACAAGACTGTTCGTGCTTGCGGGAATAGTCACAATGAGCAACGAATCCGGCAGTGTGCAGGCAGCCGAAAACGAGGCCGCTGTGGTGGCAGGAAGCGAAGAGGCACCTGTGAAAATTGCCGTGAAGGCGAATTCGAAGTTTGCCACAGATCTGTATGCCCGCTTTGCGACCGAAAATGAAGGGGAGAATGTGTTCTTTTCCCCTTACTCGATTAGTACAGCCCTGTTGATGGCGGCAGAAGGTGCCCGAGGTGATACTGCCGATGAAATGGGTAAGGTGCTGGGCTTTCCCGAGGCATTGCGCAGGGTCGGCGGAGATGCGCAAGAGATTCCCTGGGAGACCGGTAAAATGCACACCGGCCTCGCGGCTTTGAATAGCCTTTTCAATCGCGACCGGACCACTCCGGAACAAGCTGAACTACTGAAAACCGTGAAGGAGTTGGAGAACAGCCTTGCCGAGACGAAGGCTCAGACGGCGAAATTACGAACGGATAAGAATGCCAGGAAAGCGTATTTCGAAAGCATGAATAAGGAACGGCAACTGGCCGAGGAGATCGACGCCGCTCAGCAACAAATTGACACTCTTGAGCTTGAAGTCGCCAATGCTCTCTGGGGCGAGCAAACCTACCCGTTCCTGGATACCTACACAGGAACGATCAACGGAGCCTACGAGACAGGTGGCCTTCAGGCAGCTGATTTTAAAAACAACTTCGACAGTGAGCGCCTCCGCATCAATGCCTGGGTCGAAGACAAGACCAGGGACCGCATCAAGGATCTCCTTCCCAAGGGATCGGTCGATTATCTGACCCGCCTCGTATTGGTAAACGCGATTTACTTCAAAGGCGATTGGGCTACTCCGTTCGATGAAAAGTCTACCAAGGACGGCGCCTTTGCCTTCGCTGACGAAGGATCAAGCAAAGTTCCTTTGATGAACAAGTTCAACCTCACTGGTGGAAAGTATGCAGCGTTCAACGGCGACGGATCGTTTTTTGATACTCCGAAGATGATCAGGCGGGGCGAAAAGAAAAGCAGATATCCCGGCGAAGATGGATTCTCTATAGCCGAACTTCCCTACCGGGGAGAAGAAGTTTCGATGGTAGTCATTGCCCCGAACAAGGCCAGCGGACTCGGTGAGATCGAATCAAAACTGAATAGCGACAATCTCGCAGGATGGATTGGAGAGCTGAAGAACCGGAAAATGCACGTCACCCTGCCGAAGTTCAGATCGGAGACCAGCTATAAGATGAACGGCACTCTTTCAGCAATGGGGATGGCGACTGCGTTCAAGGACCCGCGCCTTCCGGGAGGTGCCGACTTTGGCGGGATGAGCAAATCCAAAAGCCCAATGGATAAACTCCATATTGGTCTGGTCATGCACAAGGCGTTTGTCGATGTGAACGAGAAAGGAACCGAGGCCGCGGCAGCCACCGTCATATTAATGGTCGGCACAACATCCATGCCCATTGCGCGCCCGTTCATTCCTCATTTTCGAGCTGACCGCCCATTCATTTACCTGATTCGGGACAACAAGACCGGAAGCATCCTGTTCCTCGGCCGGATGATGAATCCCAAAGCGTGATGCCCGAATCCATCCAAACCAACACACTTATATATCGGGCATCATTCCGAAACCAGATAAACCAACCAAGAAAATGAATATAGCAAAATACATGACAAGGTTATTCGCGCTTGCGGGAATAGTCACATTGACCAACGAATCCGTTAGTGTTCAAGCGGCCGAAAATAAGGCTACCGTGGTAGCAGGAGCTGAAGCACCTGTGAAAATTGCCGTGAAGGCGAATTCAAAGTTTGCCACAGATATGGCCGCGGAGAAGAAGGCTGTGGACAGGGCAATATCAGTCAGCATGAACGCTTCAAACGGCGGCTGGTCTATCAAGATAGAAGAAGTTTACGAAAAGGGCGATCAACTGATGGTCATCTCTCGGCTCAGTCATGCCGGCGGTGTGAGTACAATGGCTATCAAAAGAGTAAGCGATAAGGTCACGGTCAAGACAGCGGCAACAAAAGAGACCCATTATATTCTGGGTAAGACGTTCAATTGGAATCCAGCTGGGGGTTACAAGTTTGTGACGAAACGCGAAGACTTTGTGAAGGACCTGAAGGGCTCAAAACAGATTTATGGTAAGGCGCAGAAGAAAGAAAAGAAACCAGTGGCGAAAAAGAAAGTCGCGTTGGAAGCCAATGTATATCCACACCAGGTGGTGGTGAAGTTTGATGCCGGATTGACCGTTGCGAAGAAGGCGGAAGTGATCAAGGCATTGGAGAAGAAGTTTCCTGGTATATATAATTACTATCCTGCCAGGACGATGAATGAACTTCGGTATGTGCGGATTCCGAAAGAAATGACTCCTGACGAGGCAATTAAAAAGTTTGCATCAATCAAAGGTATAAAGGTCGCGGAGAAAGTATCGATACAAGCGCCGAACGGGTATGTCGACCGTGAACTGATTCTTGGTTTTGCAAAAGGGTCGACAGCTGAACAGAGGAAGAAAGCCGTGGAGTCGATCAAAGGAGGGGCTAATATTATCCATGACTTGAGCTTTACAAGCAGCGCCGCTCTCCGTTTGCCAAAGAACGTTACGACTCTTGAAGGAATCCGTATTTACGCATACACCCCAGGCGTAATCAGTATTGAGTTGACTATGATGGAGGAGCTAGATAGCATTTTAAAATAAAAAATAAACGAACAAATGAAATTGAAATTGATATTAATCTTAATGATACTTCTGGCTCCATCCTACAATGTCTATGCCGAATTGAAGGTAGAGCTCATATTGCCCAAAACAACATTCAAGTTCGATAAAGATCTTGCTAAAAAGGCTAAGGCTGAATCAAAGAAAAATGGTACACGTACACCTCCACGCCTTGAGGCAATTGAATTAAATGGTAAATTGCGCTTAAAGAATACTGGCGATAAAGCTGTAAAGATAAAAGATTATAATTCTGATTATGTAAGTATCAAAATTATTTTAGAAGGGCCGGGATTAATAGAATTAAAAGACGTATATGGTGACATGTATGACACGACAGACGATATGAAATCAGGCAAAGATATCATCATTAAGCCTGGTGAACATTTTGATTTTCATCTACCCTCCCTTGGGTATGGAAGTCGATGGAGTTTTAACCATCTCTATTGGACAAAGGCCGGCACCTATAAAATATCAACAAAGTATACTTATAAGAGCGTAAGTGTGACATCTTTACCCATAGAATTGAATGTAAAAAAGTAAACTTGAATAAGGTCAACCCCCTTTTCCTCTTGCTCGGTTCGCCCCAACGGCTGGCTCAGGGGCCTACCCCAAAAGCAAAGTCCTAGCAGCGGGAGACCGCCGCAACGTTCACCCCACCGACCGCACCCCATGCCTGAACCCTGCCACCTCGTCCCTGCCATCCTCCTAGCCGGGCTGGCCGCAAGTTCCATCGCCACTGCGGTGGATCCCTTCACGGTGGTGCTGATTCCCGACACCCAGCACTACAGCGACAGTTCCTCCAATATCATCCACTTCATCAACCAGACCCAGTGGGTGATGGACAACCGTGTGGCGAAGAACATCGCCCTGGTGTCCCATGTCGGCGACGTCGTACAGAACGGCAGCAACCTGACCGAGTGGAACCGGGCCGACGGCGCGATGGACACTCTCGACACCAATCCCGACCAGACCTACGGCGTGGTGCTGGGCAACCACGATCACAACGGTGGCTTGGCAGCGGATAACGATGCCACGAATTACATCAGCTTTTTTGGGGCGGCCCGCTACGTTGGCAAGCTCTGGTATGGCGGCGACTCGCCCGACGGGCGCAACCATTACCACCGCTTCAGCGCCGGCGGCCGGGAGTATTTGCACCTGATCATCGAGTACCACGGTGCCTCGGCCGATAACAGCAACTCTGCCGAGGTGATCACCTGGGCGCAGGGCGTGCTCGACGCGAATCCCGGCATCCCGACCATCCTCAGCACCCATGAGTATCTCAACACCGGCGGAGGGCGCTCGACCTACGGCAACGACATCTTCAACGCCATCGTCAAGGGCAACCCGCAGGTCTTCATGGTCCTCTGCGGGCACTGGCACGGGGAGGCCCACTCCATCGCGCAGAACGATGCCGGCCAGGACGTCTTCCAAATTCTCGCCGACTTCCAGGAGCGCGCCAACGGCGGTGACGGGTGGCTGTCGCTGATCGAATTCGACGAGGACAACAGCACCATCAACGTCACCACCTACAGCCCGTCGTTGGTCCAATGGGAGACCGATGCCAACAGCCAATACAGCTTTGCCATGGATTTCGATGCGCGCCTCGGCACGCCCGGGACCGGCCCGCGGCTGTGGTCGCCCTCGGCGACTGCCATCACCGATGTCGGTGCCACCGTGCAGTGCCGGTTGCTCAATGCCAATGCCGATGACGTGACCGTCGTCTGGGCCCTGGCCGACCAGGGTGAAACGACGGTCGGCACCTGGACCGCGGCCCCCGGCGGCGGCTCGCATTCCTTCGGAGCGGCCAACCAGGACGACGTGCTGAGCCGCGTGCTCACCGGGCTCAATGGCGACACCCTCCACAGCTATCGCTTCCTGGCCACCGCGGGTGCCGACTCGGACTGGTCGGCGGCGGTTGCCTTTGCCACCGGCCTGGGCGGCAGCCCCGCCCCGGCCGATCTCGCCGGCGTGCCGGGCACGGTCGTGAGCGGCACCAAGGTCGAGCTGACCTGGACCGACGGCTACGCCCACGAGACCGGCTTCCTCATCCGCCGCTCGACCGACCCCGGCTTCGCCACCCACGACGAGTTTTCATCCGGCGCCAACCAGACGAGCTACTCCGATGACACCACCGACCCGAACACCATCTACTACTACCGCATCGCGGCAGTGGGCGGCTCAGGCACCGGACCGTTCTCCGCCAATATCGAGGTGACCACTGGAAATCCCGGCTCGGTGCCCGTGGCGGGCCTGATGGGCCACTGGAAGTTCGACGAGGGGGCGGGAACCACTGCGGCGGATTCCTCGCTCTATGTCCATGATGCCGATCAAGTCAATGGGGACGGCAGTTGGACCACCGGCAAGGCCGGCGGCGCCTACAACCAGCCGCGCTTCACCCTCGACGCCACCGAGTCGGACGTGTTGAACCTCGCCGGGACCGGGACCGTGACCCTGTCGGCCTGGCTGACGGTGCACAACACCGCGCAGTACGGGGGGATCGCGGGCTTCGAGGGGACCGGGACCACCGGCGACATCTATTCGCTCAAGATGGACAACGCGGATCGAATCAACTGGACGGTGCTTCCTTCCCATGGACCGATTGTCTCCTCCGACACCCTCGCCAATTACGCCGCCGCGACCGGAGACGGCTGGGTCCATGTGGTCGGAGTCTTTGAACAGGGCGTTGGAAGCACCCTCTATGTCAACGGCTCGGTGGCGGGCACGGGAGCCGCCGGAAGCCCGATCCCGGACAAGACGCCGCCGAGCCTGTTCCGGATCGGCACCTACTACAATTCCAGTTCGTACGAATTCAACGGCGCCATAGACGACGTGCAGATCTACAACACGGCCCTCTCGGCCGCTGATGTTGCTTTCTTACACAACAACCCGGGCAACCCGCTCCCCGGGCCCTCCACCACCTTCAACGACTGGATCGGCGGCTTCGGCCTCGACCCGGCCGACCAGGATTTCGGCGACGATCCAGACCACGACAATCTCCCCAACGGGCTGGAGGCCTGGTTCGGAACCCACCCGGGCCAGTTCAACGCAGGTCTCGCCGACCTCGCCACCGACAGCACCACCACCACCTTCAGCCACCCGCAGAATGTGACTCCGCCCAGCGACCTGACGGGCTTCTATGAATGGTCGCCCGACCTCGCCGCTTGGTATGCCGGCGACGGCGTGGAGGGCCCGGCGGACGGACCCACCGTAACCATCGCCGCCACCACTGTCGGCACCACCACCACC